>HF986287.1:6965-39869 GCA_000432655.1 Bacteroides sp. CAG:1060 | reverse complement strand
AGCGGAACCCAGAAAAAGTTGCCGAGGCGAAGACAGAGTTCCGCTCCCGCACTCGTAAGATACTCCCGCCCGCGCTTGCCGCTGTAAAGTCCGCAATCAAAATGCGGTACTATCTCCAGATTTCTCAAATACGCCAGAGGCGAAAGTCCGCCCCAGTCCAAAGACGCAAACGGCAAGGCATAGTCGACACTCAGCAGCACTCTGTGCCGGTAGCCGGCAGCAATTCCCGCCATAAAAGAAGACAGTCCTCGAGGAAGCGTGTTGGCGTATGTTTCTGAGAGCACCGCATTTCCAAGACTGCTCTCATATATTCCGCGCAGACGAAATCCGTCCCTCTCCCCAAGGCCTGGAAGATATCCGTATAAAGAAGCGTACGCTACCGGACAAAACTCATTTACGACCGCAGGGCGAAGCGCTCCTCCGATTTCAGCTCCGATACCGAGCTTAGGGTAAATCCTTGACTTGGGAATACCTTGAATGCAATAGGCCCTTACGCTCGAATGCATACGCGCCATACCGCCAATCTTTTTCACCGGATTCTTTTCCTCATCGGCAGAATACAGGGCACCGTTGGAAATGTTTGCACTGATACTCGGTATCAATCCGATATTCAAGCCTCCACGGGAAAAATTAAACGGGACATACGCGCGCAGATACAAATTCGTATTCAGTTTTTGTCCTTGTCCGGCGTAAAAGAACAGATGATTCTCCTTATCCGTACCCAAGGCATAGTAAATGGAAGGATGGGCATTGACTTTTAACTTGGCCTCAATCACCGGGAAAAGAGCCGTCGTCGTAAAATTAAACTCCCCGGCTACCTTCCATGCACCGGAACTGTCACAGAAAGGATGAATGGCGGCGCTGCCGTAGATATTGCCAAGAGGATTCTGGTAGAACACCGTGGCGCCCAGAACGGCATTGCTGCTTTGGGAGTATAAACTCATCGCATCTATCGAATCATAATTGACATAAAATGGCGCCCAGGAATGCGGGATAAACGGGAATCGCCTGTATCGGCGCGGCTCCGGCAAATCCTCCTCCGAAGCCATATCAAGCGATTTGACATCAGTTTCTTCGCGCCGGGAGGCAAGCGGATACTCCGAGAGAACGGAATAATCCACCCTGCGCCTTGACCGGTCATCACTCAAAGCGAGCAGACGACCTTCAGGAAGAGGGGTTGACAACACCATCCGCCCATCGCCATCAATGCAAAAATCTGACGCCCCATATCGGCTGACGGTTCTCTGGAAGACTTCCCCGCCCGGGAGACTCAATTCATACAACTCGTTGACGCCCGTACGGTCACAAGTAAATAGGATGTTCCCGTCAGAAGACCACAAATCCTTGATTTTTACCGGCTCTTCAGGAAGGACCTGCGTGAAATCCGGTACAGAATATATACAGAAACCGCCCTTTCCGAGAACGCTCGCATACAATTCGTCTCCCACCCAAACGGTCTGCACCACCTGCATGCCGGACGGTAATTTATAGCTGTCGAGGACATCCCCGCTTTCTGCATCAAGAACCACGACGCTGCTTGCAGCATCTTCCGCATAGCTTGATACAGAGAGCCTTCGGCCATCAGGGGCCACCGACGGGTTGTAATAACGCTGTCCAACGGTAAGGCGCTGCTTATGTCCGAGACTGTCCAGACGGAATATGTCCGAGTATGACAGGTAATTCCACCTAAGGTCCTGAACATTCTCGCTCCAGAAAATAAACTCTTCAGAAGCCGAAAGACGGCTATGGCTGGATGAAAGCAACTGTACACTCGAAACGGTGCCGTCATCGCCAATGCGCACTATAGCTGGCAGAACCGTCTCTCCGCTACGTATCGCATAGAGTTGTCCCTGCCAGCGTATCGGACTCGTATATTCCTGATAATACCGTGGAAGCGGTGTCAGAAGTTCAGGTTCCGCAAATGGCCCCCTCTTCTCTTCATCCTGACGCCAGTACGTGGAAAGGGTGTCAAGGTTGCGACTGAAGCCTGCGGCGAACTTGCGTCCCGGAAGCCCGCGGAAACGGTAATTATCCCCGGACATGGCAATATATCCGGCTCGATAGTAATCCGGAGTATAGCGGGATATGGAGCCGTATCGCCACTGATAGAAATTTCTTCTCTGACCGCTGCCTGTGGCAACCCTGTAATACTCCAGGAAGTCAGCAGTGCGCCCGCGACCGGAAAGGGTTCCTTCCGTCTCGGCTATTACCGCCGAACCTTCAAGCAGGCTCAATTCGGTCGTAAAGATAAGTCCGGCTCCGTGTCCGAGGCCGCCAAAAAGCCATCCGAGAGGTTTCCACGGGAATTTCCACGACAGGTCCGTCATCCTTCTGAGATGGTCGCTTTCGTGAATTACAAGATGGTCACTCCACGGCGTGGCAAGCGGGTCATAAGCATCCGGAACGGTGTACAGCTCCATACGAAGAGGAGGAAGCGTGACCATTCCGTTCGAATATGACAGTCTGTTGCGCAGGAGCACCGGTACGCGCTTGGCGTGTGCCGGTGCTATGCTCTCAAGTTTGAGAGCATACACTCGCGCCAGCGAGTCCTGCCCGCAAGGATATATGACATCGAAATGCTCTGTCTTTATATGCATCCACTTGACACGCGGAGAATCGCTTCCTGTCGTATAGAATTGGGCCTTGGCACCGAATGCGCACAAAAGGCCGAGTATTAGTATGCTAAAACCTCGTTTCATATCGGCAAATATAATGGTTTTTCGGCTTACGGACACAATTTTTGTGCAGTATCGGCGCCATAAAGGGGCCTGTTGCGGCTCATCTATTTCATTTTTTGCATTTTTTGCCTATCTTTACGAGGTTTGAATTCATCGAGAGTGAAGGCATTTCATAAATACGGTTATCTTTTGGCAGGATTGTGCATTCTGGCATTCTCCTGCAATCAGCCGAGAAAGGCAAATAGCAGTAAGGACAGCGATATCCGGAGTTTTCCCCATACCGAGATTCCTTCCATGGTGAATTCCGACCCCGTGCTTCGAATCTCATATCTCGCGGAGCACTGGTGGGACAAGTTCTTTGCCGGAAGCGGCCGCACCGATTCCGCCCGTATAATGGGGGTACCCAAAGAGGAAGTGGAGCAGAACATGTCCGCTTATCTGGGAGCGTTGCATCTTCTTCCTGTGGATAAGGCTCAGAAATATGTGGCCGGGTTTTTCTCCTCCCTCGAGACAGCCTGCAGAAAAGACAGCCTTCATACAGAGGCAGCATACGAACAGCTCACAGACATTGCCTGCAAGTATTTCTATGACCCTAACTCCCCGCTGCGCAGTGAAGATCTCTATCTTCCGTTCGTGGATGGGCTTACCAGATCTTCCCTTACATCGAAAGCCAAGTTGTCCGGCTACCGTTTCGAGCTTGAAAAGTGCAGAATGAACCCATACGGAACGGTTGTTCCGGATTTCAGATTCAAAGATGCAAAGATGCGTCCTCACAGGCTGCACCAGATAGAGGCGCAATACACGATGCTCTTTTTCAGCAATCCTGGATGCCAGTCCTGCAAAGACATCATCGACCAGATACAGAGCAGAACCTATATTGACTCATTGATAGAAAACAGCATCCTTGCCATAGTCAATGTCTATATAGACGGAGAAGTGGACAAGTGGCTGGACTACGAGCCTAATTATCCACGCAATTGGCTCAACGGATACGACCCTGCCGGAATCATCAACGAAGGCGAGCTGTATTATGTAAGAGCCATTCCTTCCCTCTACCTGCTGGACGCACAAAAGCGCGTAATAATGAAAGACGCTCCGGTAGAAAGGGTTTTAGAGTTTTTCGACAATATGATTAATTCAACACAATATGACTGATATCAGAAGAAAAATTTGGGGCAAACTGCCCGATGGTACACCTGTGTACAAGTACATTATGACCAATGCAAGCGGAGCATCCGTAACTTTGAGTAACATTGGTGCCGGTATCGTTTCAATCATGGTTCCGGATAAGAACGGAAAGCTTGGAGACGTAGTTCTCGGATACAACAAGCCAGAGAGCTATCTCTACGACGGACCTTGCTGCGGAAAGGTGCCGGGACGTTTTGCCAACCGTATCGCCAAAGGCAAGTTCACTCTTGACGGCAAGGAGTACACTCTCCCTATCAACAACGGAGAGAATCATCTCCATGGAGGTCCGGAAGGATTCCACAACAAGGTTTGGGAGTCCCGCAAGCACAATGGAATGGTAGAGTTCAAGTACACATCCCCGGACGGCGAGATGGGCTACCCTGGCAACCTTACCGTAGTTACCCGCTACTCATGGAGTGATGACAACGAGCTCAAGATGACTTTCAGCGCCAAGAGCGATGCCAATACTGTCATCAACCTCGTAAACCACGTTTATTTCAACCTCAACGGAGGAAAGGGCAACATCAAGAGACACTATCTCAGAATCCCTGCTTCAGGATACCTTCCTACAGACAAAGGACTTATCCCTACAGGACCTATCGATCCTGTTGCCGGCACACCGATGGATTTCCGCAAAGCCAAAACTATCGGAAAGGATATCGACAAGGATTTCCCTGCACTCAATTACGGAAAGGGATACGACTCTTGCTGGGTTCTTGACAACTTCGAGGAAGGACAGCTCAACGAGGCCGCTGAGCTCTACTCTATGGTGAGCGGAAGAGATCTCAAGATCTACACCACACAGCCTTCTATCCAGATTTACACAGGTAATTACCTTGCAGGTTGCCCGGTAGGAAAGAACAGGCGCATCTATGATGACTACAGCGGCGTGGCTATGGAGACACAGCACTTCCCTGACAGTCCTAATCACCCTGAGTATCCTACTACCGAACTGCTTCCTGGAAAGACATACAACGAGGCTACGGTATATGCTTTCGGCATTAAGAAATAATCAATGAGACAATATCTCGATTTATTGGAAAAAATCATCAACACCGGCACAGTCAAGCATGACCGTACCGGTGTTGGTACTAAAAGCATATTCGGACACCAGATGCGCTTCGACTTGAGCGAGGGGTTTCCGCTCCTTACTACCAAGAAAGTCCATCTGAAATCCATTATCTATGAACTCCTATGGTTCATAAGTGGAGATACCAACGTCAAGTATCTTCAGGAGCACAAAGTGTCCATCTGGGATGAATGGGCCGACGAGAACGGAGATTTGGGCCCGGTATACGGACATCAATGGCGCAGTTGGCCAGCCCCGGACGGCAGGAAAATCGACCAACTCTCCGAAGTCATTGAGACGATAAAGCACAACCCTGACTCCAGAAGGATGCTCGTATGCGCATGGAATCCGGGCGAGGTGGACAAGATGGCGCTGCCGCCATGCCATTGCCTTTTCCAGTTCTATGTGGCAGACGGAAAACTGTCCTGTCAGCTCTACCAACGCAGCGCCGATACTTTCCTCGGCGTACCGTTCAACATTGCTTCGTATGCCCTGCTTACGATGATGATAGCCCAGTGCTGCGGACTTGAGCCGGGTGAGTTCATCCATACTACCGGAGACACTCATATCTATCTTAACCATTTTGAGCAGGTCCGCGAGCAGCTTTCCCGTACACCAAGACCACTTCCAAAAATGAAACTCAATCTGGAGGTAAAGAGCGTATTTGATTTCAAATACGAAGATTTCACGCTGGAGGGCTACGATCCATGGCCGGCCATCAAAGCTCCGGTCGCAGTATAAAAGCAGCACCTATGGAAAAATGTATTATCGTAGCCGTAGCGGAAAACGGCGCCATCGGAGTACGGGGAGAATTGCCATGGCATCTCTCCGAAGACCTCAAATATTTCAAACGAGTAACTCTCGGAAGCCCTGTCATTATGGGCAGAACCACTTTTGACTCTATCGGAAGACCGCTTCCCGGCAGGAAAAACATCGTACTTACAAGCCGCCCCGGTCTTCCTGAGACTGTGTGCACAGTGAGGTCCCCACAGGAAGCTTTCGCTGCTGCCGAAGGTTCAGAGAGGTGCTTTGTAATCGGAGGTGCCACCATATACAGACAACTGCTCAACTGCGTGGACAAACTCTATGTCACGCATGTTCACACCGTCGTGCAAGACGCAGACGCATTCTTCCCTGACATTGACCCTGCGATATGGAAGGAAGCGTCCCGCTCAGAAATGTTCCACGACGAAAAAAGCGGCATAGACTACGAATTTGTAGTATATTCCAAATAGAGGCACAGCCTCTTCCTTCGCTCTGATACTCTCCACGACGGAAAAGCTTGCAGATATAATTACAATTCGTTATCTTGCGGCTAGTTATGCATAACCTCTTATCAATCCTATCGTTATGAAGAAGTTTTTCGCCGTAATTTCACTGCTGTCAATAAGCCTGATACACATCTGCGCGCAGGCCCCGCTGGTCAATACACTTACACCGACAAGCGCATCAAAATGCACGATATATAAGTCGCAAGGAGACGCAATGACGCTTAGCGGATACAAAGTCAAGTCAGGATTCTCATTGAGCTCTCCATTGGGCGGACTTATCTCTGACAACATACCCGGAAAGGTTGTCTTCAGTCTTAAGGGCGCATACAGCAAACTCTCTTTTGTCATAGGACCATCGTACAACTCTTCTTATGGAGCTTCCTCTATAGTAACCATTTCTGCTGACGGAAAAAGACTTATGGACGAAGTGTTTTTCGGGCAGGACGCACCGCGGTTCTATACTCTCGATGTCACGGGAGTAGATGAACTCACGTTCAGTATTCCGCGAGGAGGCGTGGATATGTGCTTTGGTAATATGAAACTATGGAAGGCAGGCGCATCAGTATCCAACCCCAACAACCTGCTTACAGGCATTCCGTCAGGAACAGTCGACCTGATGAAGGTCAACCCTCCATATTACATGCGCGCAGGAGGCTATGTCAAACAGGTTGTGGGAGACAAGGCCAAAAGCATCATGGATTATGAGAAGACTATAAGCATAACCCGCAAAGAGTACGATTCCGGTCTTCAGTTCTCCGTTTCACAGGCCCTTGCCGGAGTGGAGCAGGGATATGCTTATTTCTGGCTCAACAAGCGCTACGACAAGGTTTCCTTTATCGTGGGCCCAAGAGACAACCAGAGTTCCAATTCGAGCGCATGGCTTGTCGTCAAAGCAGACAAAAAGACCATATACGAAGGTATGGTGAAACAGACCGATTTGGCTCAGCAAGTCGTAGTCGACGTAAATGGAGCGGAACAGCTCGCCTTCATCTGCGAGTACCGCAACAGTGATTTTCTTGGAGGAATAACTTACGGCGTTGTAGATATAACCGCTTATCCGCAGGGAACCGGCTCGCTTCCACAGACAGGCATTGTCAATCACAGCAAAGACCGCATATCCAAGCTTCCTGACGTCTGTCCTCTTATGTCCACCATCAAGCCATATTCCGTACGCGGAATCAGCACGGCGAACAAGACCCTCTTTGAGGGAGAATCCCGACACTACACCTTCTCCATGGGAGGGGAAAAGTATTGGGAAGGAATGCTTCTCACCACAGGCAACACCCTGATGGGAGACAGGGTGGATTCGTATGCCGAATTTGATCTCGCCGGAGAGTACGACTGGATCAGTTTCGATGCAGGATGTCTGAGCAAGAACCATGTCATGGATGATGACGAACTGCGCATTTATGCTGATGGACAGCTTGTTTTCAATCATACCATATATTGCACCTGGCCTAACCAACATTACGAAATCCCTATTTACAAATGCCGTACGCTCAGGTTCGAAAAGATGGGCAACGGAAAGGCCAAGCAGACCATAATCGGCGTGGGCGATATAATCCTCTACCGCGGAAAGCCTGTCTCAAATACCGTATTTGAACACGATGTTCCGGACTGCCCTTACGAGGTTGACCTGATCGACCTCTGCGGAAAGCCGTACTTCCACTTTTTGGGAAGATATGTCAGCGACCTGACCAATTTCAGTATGGATGATTGTTTCCGCGACGGAAGCACCATCACAAAATACTTCCAGATGAAGGACGGAAGGCAGATTAACAAGGGCTTCATGCTGGAGACCAACATTCCTCTCGGTCTGGAGAAGGTAAGCCTTATGGATGCCGTATTCATGGCCTTGACGGGAATTGGGGCAAATATTGGAGCGTCGGACATTTCCGCATACACTGGTGTAACCGGCGGAGCTTCCGGCACCCCTGTGGGAAGCATATCCTGCTTCTCGAGGACAAGGACAGCAAACAGGCGTCAGCGGCAGCGTTCAACCCGTATGGACAATATGAGAGCTGTACGTTCACCGTCGCCAATAAGGCGGAATATGTGGATGCGGCAGATGAAATATTCAACGTAAGGAGCGAGAAGGCGCTGAAGAACCCTGTCAAGCTCAATGTATTTGCAGATCGTGTCCTTGTAGGAGAGTTCTGGCTGGACAACAAGATGGAGCCGCTTACCGTCACCGTCCCTATCTTCAAATGCCACCAGCTCATGTTCTGGATGGAATGCGGGGACAAGCGTTCCGGACAATATGTATTCTATGATTTGAAACTCAGCAAAGCTCCGTGCGACATTGCAATCCCTACCGAATACAGTTCCGGAAATTATGACGACAGCCACAATGGTGATTCCGAGTCCACTACGGAAGTCAACAATAATTCAAAGACCACCAAAAAGGGAAAGAAAGCAAAGCAGCGCGTCACATGGGAGGTGAAGAACTACAGCGGAGATTCTGCCGTTGACGGCTATTTGAAGGACATTACCGAGATATGGGGAAAAACCTCGAAATATGTCGAAGGAGACTATGAGATGCCTAAAATATCCGAAACCTGGGTTCAGGCTAAAGACGGCTCCGTATATAAATGTCTGTCTTTTGTCAACTCCAGAAGGCAGCGGCTAAGCATATCTTCAATGATAGAGACTCTCGAAAAGAGAATCAATGAAGGCAAGAATATCCAGTCCTCCATCTCGCTGGCAAGACTGGGAGTCGCCTCTGCGACTCTTGGCGTAGCGACGCTTTTTTCCATCGATAAAACGATATATTTCGGCAAGAAAGTCAAAGAAGGACCAAAGGCATTGACTCAATGCGAAGACGACATATCTGCCTGCATCTCCCTCGCGAAAGCACAGATTGATGCGTTCAACGCATATCGTTCTGCGGCCATCGAGGTTGACGGAAAGACAAGTTCGGACACGGTCCTTATTTTAAGGCCCGAAAAAGATGATAATGTTCCGAATACCTTCGAGAGACTGGAGTATTTTAATTTTTAGAAATACTACCGCCCTCTTTTCGAAGACGTTCCCGCTATGGATGAGAGCCCCGGCCAGTCGCTGATATTGTAACTGTCCTTCACTCCGTCAGGCGCCAGCGGGAAGAAACTGAACTCCCCTCCTATCATCTTCTCAATTTCAGAAACCGAGTAGATATAATCTGCAAGCGGAGGAAGGGATGACAACTTCTCACCTGTGAAGCTCTGCGGGAACCAGAAGCCTATTGCCATGACTTCATCCGCCGAACACTCCCAGATAGGCTTTCCGGTAGAGCCTGTCTTTGTCCTCATGACAATTTTGTATCTGGCTGTAGGCATTACACACTCCTTGGATTTATAAGAGGTGTTCCCCCAATCGCAGGCGTCTTTCAATACCCACGAATCATCTCCATAATAACATCCTACCACCACATATAGCGTATCCTTGCATCTCCACTTATTCGGAAGGATGTTTTCTACCATACCCCAATGGGAGTCTTTATTATCAGTCTCGTTCTGATAGCATTCCGGAGCAATATTGGTAGGATAGAAGGTCTGCACGTTAAGAGCGATAGGATTATTCTTATCTCCACATCCTCTTTCCGCAGAGCGCATCATGTGACCCTTGCTGACAGTTTTTCCCGTAGGCATCGGGGTCCAATACTGATATTTATCCGTAGAAATACCGCCTGTCGCCGACCACGGCCAATCGCTCCAGTCAGATCCATATATTATTGACTGCTCACTCTCGCTGAACTCCGGATCCAGTCTCCATGGATCCTTTACAGGACGGGTATATCCTCCCTCCCAATAAATGTCGTGACAAGGATAAGCCACCCACATAGGATTGTGTCGCCTGATGTCGTAGCACGCTTCGTAATTGCGGACCTCTTTTTTGGTCCTGTATGTCTTTCCCCTATGGTCCACGTATTTGTAGTCCGCATTCGCTTTGACGGTTGCCGGTCTCTCGATATAGTCCTTTATCTGCGGAGTAGGGTCCGGAACGTGTCCAAAGTCGTATGATACCGACGGAGATTCATCCGTAACGACCAGCCTGGGATCGTCAACACGGCCCTGAGAACCATCAGAAAGAGCTACTATCTTGATGTTCAGCTTGGTAGTCTCTGTCGAACTGACTTCGAAAACCGAGGTCGCAAGATACCAATACTGTCCATATTTCTGAGCAGAATAATCCAAATCGTAATTTTTCTTATTGTGCTCGTCCGAGATGGTTATCTTGAAGGTTTTATTAGGAACGACATCCTTATTGTGTGCGTATAAGCCTACCGTAAACTTGTATGTGCGCTTATCCGAAGGAAGTCCTATCCCGTTAACCGCCATCCATGCACCTTCCTTACTGAAATACACGCCGTTCACTCCCGACGCTCCCGGATAATCTTTTGAAACAAAGGTACTGCGGACCGATGTGTAGAAACCATCGTATGTGACAGAGGCTATTCCGCTTCCCTCCATATTGCGAAACGCGGTCCATGTATTGAAATAATTGTTGTTGGATGTTGACTTTACCTTGTCAAGGTTATCGTAATAAATAACCGCCGCTTCTGAAGGACCGGGACCCGGCTCTGGCTCCGGTTCCGGCTCTGGTTCCGGCTCTGGTTCTGGTTCCGGCTTAGGTTCCGGTTTCGTTATTCCCGGTTCCGGCTTTGTCGGACCGCTGTCCGGACGGCACGAAGAGAAACAGAATATAATGGAAACAATAATCAAAAGAGGCAATATATGTTTTCTCATACTTGAATTGTTAAACGGTTAAACTTTACCCAACCACCCAATATCGCCAAAGATAGGAAATTATTCTCTATCTGCAAACTGAAGTCTTTCAAACAAATACGGCGTCGCAATAACGCAACGCCGCATTTAATCCATAAAGGGAAACCTTATACGTTGAAAAGGAAATGCATCACATCTCCGTCCTTCACGACATATTCCTTACCCTCTATACCCATCTTTCCGGCAGCACGCACAGCCGCCTCAGTCTTATATTTGACAAAATCATCGTAGCTGATAACCTCGGCACGGATAAAACCCTTTTCAAAATCAGAGTGGATAACTCCGGCCGCCTTGGGTGCCTTATCTCCTTTGTGAATCGTCCAGGCACGGCACTCGTCTGCTCCTGCAGTAAAGAAAGTCTGAAGTCCGAGAAGATGATATGCGCTTTGGATAAGCCGGATAACTCCTGACTCCTCAAGTCCCATTTCCTGAAGGAACATCTGTCGGTCATCATAATCCTCTATCTCAGCTATCTCAGCTTCAGTACGTGCTGAAATAATCAAGATTTCAGCCTGTTCGTCCTTCACGGCCTCACGTACTGCATCCACATATTTGTTTCCATTAAGGGCGGAAGCGTCATCCACATTGCAGACATAAAGTACAGGCTTATTGGTAAGAAGGAACAAATCCCTGGCAATGGCTGCTTCTTCCTCATTGGCAGGAACCACGCTTCTGCAAGATTTCCCCTGCTCAAGGGCTGCCTTGTACCTAATCAAGAGGTCTGCAAGTTTCTTGGCTTCCTTATCCCCGGCCTTCCCTGCTTTTTCTGCTTTGGAGAGTCTTGACTCCACTGTCTCCAAATCCTTTATCTGAAGCTCAAGATCCACGACCTCCTTGTCTCTTACAGGATCTACGGAACCGTCCACATGCACCACGTTTCCGTCATCAAAGCACCTTAACACATGCAGTATCGCATCACACTCACGAATATTGGCAAGAAACTGATTTCCAAGACCTTCTCCATGACTTGCGCCCTTCACAAGTCCGGCGATATCCACGATATCCACGGTAGCAGGTATGGTGCGCTGAGGCTTGCAAATATCAGAAAGCACCTCCAGACGCTTGTCCGGGACATTGGTGGATCCGAGATTTGGCTCGATGGTACAGAAAGGAAAATTTGCGCTCTGGGCCTTGCCTGAGCTTATGCAGTTGAAAAGAGTAGATTTGCCGACATTAGGAAGTCCGACGATTCCGCATTTGAGACTCATGATAAATTATATTTCGAGCCGCAAATTTACGCAAAAAATCACTACCTTGCGCCATGAAACGAACTATGATACTTTTTTGGGGGCTTTTCCTGCTTTCAAGTGTGCGCACAGCCCCGGCACCGACTTCTCCAAACGACACTCTCGTCGTCTTCTGGAACATTGAGAATTTTTTCGAACCACACTCCCCTGCCGTCCGCAGTTCATGGACCAACAGGCGCTTTTTCGCCAAATGCGAAGGTTTATGCAAGACCTTTATGCTGATAGCGGAACAATACGGGAAAATGCCGGACCTGATATGTCTTGCCGAAGTGGAAAATCGCACTGTTCTGAATCGCCTGCTGCGCTCTACCCTGCTGCGAAAAGCAGGCTACAGCATCATACATTACGACTCTGCCGACCACCGCGGCATCGACTGCGCAATACTGTGCCGCAACGCCACAATGCAGCCCGTCAGCAGCGCACCCAAGCATCTTTATGATTCCTCCGGAACAATAATGCCTACCAGGGATATTTTATTGGCCCAATTTGACAGCCTTTCCGTGCTTGTCAATCATCACCCCTCAAAAGTAGGCGGAGGCAAAAGCGCAGGCAGAATAATAGCAATGAACCGTATGAAAGACATAGCAGACTCCCTTCTTAACTCAGGCGCCAAGGCAGTGCTCAGCGTCGGAGATTTCAATGACAACGTATGGTCGGACGGAGCTCTTCTGCAGAACCCGACACCGACCTATGGCAACACGCTCGCCGGGACCATCAAATACAACGGAGAATGGGAAAAAATAGACGGCTGTTTTATTTTTGGGAACCTTCATGTCAAGGAATACATCTTTGACTCTCCCCTGCTGCTTGAACAAGACAAAAAGTTCGGCGGTCTAAAACCCCGCCGAACTTTTATCGGTCCCCGATGCAACGGAGGCCTGAGCGATCATCTCCCGGTAGTGTTTGTCATTTCACAGGAGTAAGTTTCAATACTCCCACCGAATTCTCCGGCATTGTGAAATCAAAACTCTTCTTTATCACGCCAAGCGCCTTGACCTGAGGCACTACCGCTTCTGTATAATCCACCCGTTTGGCAAACCGCCAAGCCATTTCCCTCATTCCAGGACGTTCTCTGAGTCCTGGAGGAACGCTCTCCATCGGATCCTTATTGTATTCAGGATGAGAAGAGTAATAATTCTGCTCCTTTTGATTCTTTCTGTCCAGATTGTGTGAAGATATGAATTCCACAGAAACGTCATACTTCACGGCAGAACCAGTAAAGACAGTAACAGTCTTGTCTACGGCCTCGGAATTTACAAACTTGACATATATCTCTCCCGTTGCGGTATCAATGGTAGGAGAAGTGTACACCTTGTCATCCGCTACCTTTCCGTCCATCACTTCAGATATTTCAAAAGCCCTGTCTCCAGATTTTGAGAACAATTTCTGATAGTAATAGTTGGAGGTTCGCCACAACCCGCGGTTGTCGAACCAGATGAGATTGGAGTCCCACTTGTTATATCCCTTTTTGCAGAAAAGCGGAGCGTAAGCAGCCATCACCACCATATCGGAGTTGCGCTCAAGTCCGGTCCAATACGCAGCCTCTGCAAGCGTGGAAGCAAAGGCATTGTTGGTCCTGCTGTTGGCAAATTCTCCTACAAACACTCGTGTGGCTTTGGTCCTGTCGTAGGTATTGCCTTCCGCACCGCGCACCTTGTCCGCATTATAGCGGTCCCTGTGTGAATAGAACCAGTCATCGCTCTTGTAATAATGTTCATCTACTATGGTATCAGGATATTTTCCGTCAATCTGCTTCATGTTGGCATCAAATTCACGGCCGGCATCAAATGCTCCGGCGGTGGATACTACCGTAATCTCCGGATGCTGTGATTTAACAGCATTGTATATGATGTCAAAACGCTCCCAGAACGCGTCTCCGCTATTCTCATTACCAATTCCAAGGTATTTGAGGTTAAACGGCTCAGGATGGCCCATAGAAGCCCTTACAGAGCCCCATTCCGTATCAACGCTGCCATTACAGAACTCTATCAGATCCAGAGCGTCCTTTACAAAAATATTGTAGAACCTTTCCCTGTCTGCCTCCGTGTCAAGCGGTGCAATGTATTGGCGGCCCGCAAACTGGCAGGTAACACCATCATTAAGCACAGGAAGAGGAGTGGCACCAAGAGACTCGGACATAAGGAAATACTCATAGAATCCGACGTACTGGGATGTCCAATACCCCCAATGATTACGGAAGCCAAGCCTCTCTTCAGGAGAACCTATGGAATTTTTCCAGAACACCTGTCCGAAATAATTGGTTCCTTCTGAAGCACATCCTCCCGGAAAACGCATGAATGTTGGGTGCAAATCCGCAAGTGCCTGCATCATGTCCTTACGCAAAGGACCATATTTACCATCCATCCAGAGCTGGGACGATTCCGGTACAAGGGTCACGAAATCCAGATAGAACACGCCCTCGGTATCCGCCATTATGCACAGACGGCTGTCCTCGGTACGCAGAGCCTTGAGTTCGCCTGTATATTTTTTCCATGAGTCAGCAATTCCGTTGATTTCAACGACATTGGAATTGAGTTCTCCGTTTTTGTCTTCAAGATACACCTTGAAAGAGCCCTTATATGCTTCGCCCTGAAGATAAAGCCCAAGGTCATATTTCACATCTTTAACCACAGGAATCGAAGGTGTCTGAGTGTTGTTGGAATAGTAGAATTCGGGACCTTTTCCATATTCCGCTATACCATAACCGTTGGCGGCTATTCCAAAACCTTCTCCCGCAGACTCAACATCGAAACGCACGCTGTACTGCTTGTAGCGCAATTCGTCATCATATTTGTCATTCGGGTCATAATCATAATACCTTTTATGATTTACCAAAGGCTTATTGTCGATTGCTCTGGCAGTTCCTTTTGATTCCGCTCCCCGCATGACGGTCCATCCAAAAAATACCGTATCACACACAGAGAACTCATTTTCCGGAGCATCCGGAACGTTGTATGCCTGAAAAGAATTGTTCTGTATCAATTGGGCGCATATTCCCCCGTCAAGCGAATTATTGATATCCTCAAAGAATATTCCGCTCAGTGTAGGGCTGACCTCTATTCCCAAGGCTTTAGGCTTGAGTGTAAGAGTGCGTTTCTGCTCTGGCTTAAATCCTTGCAACTGAAGCATCTTATCAGCCATACGATAACCCAAAAGCCTCATTCCTTCGGTATTGAAATGGAACTGGTCTCCGGTACTTTCGCACCCGAGGGCAGAGATTATGTGCGCGCTTGGCAGCACCTTGGGAAGATTTGGCATTATCTCGGTATTGAATGCTGCACACACTCCCCCTTCTTCCGCATATTTGAGTTCTCCTGCAAGAAGCGGTGTTTTCTTAGGATTCAGACTTAAATCCTTACACAGATTGTCATAGATTCTTTTGACACGCTCCGGCCACAATGGGTCCTCAGAATTAGACTCTCCCTGATGCATCAATATTCCTTTGATAACACCGTCTTTCTGGGCAAGCCGCGCCATCTCCACAAGTCTCTGATAAGGATTTCCGCCATACTGTGCCACTATGGCTTTCATCCAATCCCTCTCATTATCAATATATTCCTTATAATCATCCTTATCCCAGAGCTCTATTTTAGCGCCAGCCACGGAAACATTTATAACGCCGACCCGATATTGCTCCGGAAGATTTTCTATCATCTTGCGCCCGAAGAAATCCACCGGACCCAGATTATTTCCTTCGCGACAGATTGGAGGAACGGCTGTGTACCAATGCCCCATCTCTCTCCCGTATTTCGGCATATCCACTGCCGCCATAAACTGAAATCGCGGATCATTGAAATTTTCATCCTGCTCGGCAGGAACAGCACCAGCCTCCATATTAGACTGGCCTATACACAAATAAATAAAGAAATTCTGGTCGGGCTTACTTCCCGATGCCGCCATAGCAGACGTCAAAGATATAACTGCGGCCGAAAATAAAGAGATTATTCTTTTCATTGAAAGACGTATTACTTGATATCCTGACAAATATAATAAAAAAAACTGCCCCTGATGGAGCAGTTTTTCAATATTTATGATCTACTATTAATAGAATCTCTCTCTGTTGTCCTCAACACCGGCATTCTCAGCCATTACGGAAAGAATGAACTGGCCCATATATTGAGTCTTCTGCTGCTCTCTGAGCCTTGCATCATCCTCTGTATAGAAAGAACCCAGCTGTCTATTGGATGTCTGGAACACATACACGCCCATAGCACCCTTTACAGGGCCGAAGACCACACCGTCATTAACGGTTACGGCAGCTCCGAGCATTGCAGGATCAAGAGTGTTTGAAGCCAAAGAAACGGCCTCGCTGTGCTCAACCTCGACACCAAGTCTTTCTGACACTTCTTCCATAGTCTTGGCCCCCTTTATCTTCTCCTTCACATCAGCCATGGTACGCTGCTGAAGTTTCTGAGTGTAAAGTCTGTTGCTGATGACTCCGGTAGCCTCTTCAACTGGAACATAACCGGCCTTGTGCTCACCCTTGACAGCAGCAATGAAGAAATAATTGGTATTGACGGTAAGGATTGATGACGCTTTGCCGATCTTGTTGTCAAACACCCATCTTGTAACCGTCTTTGCCTGATCAATAGATCCGAAGTTTGAGGTTGCCTCAGTAATCGTAAGATTGTGAGAATACACCTTGAGGGAATCCACCGCTCTCTTGTATCCGTCATAAGAGCCGTTGGTGATAGCGGCAAAGCGACTTGCCTGTGCATAGTACTTGTTATAAGTCTCTTTGCTTGCAAGGGCTGACTTCTTGAACACAGCAACCTGCTTTTTAAGCATTGGCTTGCTTGTCTTGGTCACGAGCACGACATGAGTACCGTATGTAGTCTTAAGCACAAACGGAGTGCCTACCTTAGCCTCAATCACGGATTCCATTCCCGGAATCATGTATGTCTGTGTCATCCAGCCGATAGAACCGAGCTCTCCATCTGCAGCGGACCCTGTATCAAGAGAATACATTGAAGCGAGATTTGAGAAATTCTCTCCCTTTTTCAAAACATTCACAAGGCTGTCTGCTTTGGTAGCGGCATTGACTCCCTGAAGAAGGATATGCTTTACATACACTGAGTCAGGAAGCATCTTTGTGGCCATTGTACGGGCAGCAAAGAAATCGTCTCCGGACTTCACTACCTGAGTAAGATCCTTACCACCGAAAATCTGATCATCAATCTCCTCGTTTATGGTTCTGAGCTCTCCGCTCTTGTACCAATAATTGGAAAGAGGGCTGTCAGAATTCTTTGCAAGGAACGATTTCATATTGTCTGTAGAGACAAACTCATCGTAAAGATTGCTCATCTCAAGGCTCGTGTTGTTGATGTCGTCAGAAGAAGGCACTACTTCGAATACTACATACTCCATATCGCGACTGTCCTTCTGCTGCTTGAAGAACTCCTTGTGAGCCTTATAATAGCGACGAACCTCGTCATTGGTAACGACAATGCTCGAATCATGATACATAGGGAAATACTCAACACAGAAATCAACGTCTGCGGTAGTGTTTCCTGAAGCCATGGCGTGGCTCATCTGAAGAGCATTGGTATAATTGGAAGCATTGAAAAGAGCACCGTACTTCTGATAGAACTGCTGGGTGTAGATGGTATTCTGAAGATAATCCCAATATTGACGATACCTTCCGGTCTGATCGGTCTCAACCATAGACAAAAATTGTCTCAGAACCTCTTCTGAATAATTGCCGGACTCATCCATGAATATAGGATTCTGTACGAGAATTGCAGAAGGATTCGATGATGAGACCAGAGAAAGCATCTCGTCTTCACCAACCTTGATACCGGCTGCCTTGGCGTTCTTGATGAACAGATACTTGTCCATCATATCCTGCCATGCGGCGTTCCTGATATTCTTCTGTGTCTGCTCGTTCTGGGAAGAAGAACCGGAAATAATCTCATTGATGCTGGTAAATTTCTCTACATTTTCCTGAAAATCAGTATAGGAGATTCTCTTTCCGTCGATTTTTCCGACGTCATACTTTGTAGACATCGAATTGATAGCTGTCTGAAGAGTGCCAGGATCAATGATAAATGAAAGAAGGGCCAAAGCAATCAGAATAGAGACTGCAAGGCCAAATTTAGAGCGTATTTTTTCAAGTGCCGCCATATTATGTATTTTTTAGTTTTTCGATTCAAATATATTAGGGTGCGAATTTATCAATTTTTTTTGGAAAAGGACCAATAAAATTCACAGAATCAATCATAACAGCGGTAGTATCCTTCTCAACTACTACAAAATTATTGAATGATTTATACAGTGTCGCATTTTTCATACGATCATCGGAGCGCATTCCATACCCTTGCATAAATCCGTCCGGAGAATAAATCTTGACATAGCAATCAGTATATACTTCCTGTTTTGTCCGATCCCAATACAAAGTATCGGTCTCCATCGTTTCCTGCTTGACTACATTATGAAGAACAACATTGCCATACGCCTCCCATGTCTCATCACTGCTGTCCCCGGAGTTTTTGGGTACTTTATGGACAGCATTGTCGGCTATCACAATAGATTCAAGAAGACCGTCATCAGAGTAAGCGAATACGGAAATACCTTTCGGAAACACGTCCATGTCTTCAGTTTTGGTCTCATAATGTTCCATTACTTCAGCTTCAAGCCTCATCTTAAGTTTTCCGTTGGTGCTTCTGACAGCGAACACATCATCCACCGTCTGCATCGGAGTTGTTTCAAGATTCAGGGCATCCGCTTCGGAAATTTTGGAACTACAGGAAACGAAATTACTGGCAACCACTAAAGCAGCTGCCAGTAACTCAAGTATATTTGATATTCTCGTCAAGACTATTTCACGGTGCGAACAGTCGTGGTGGCACGCATACCACCGCATACTACTGTGTATGACTGACCGTTTGTCACATCGTACATGAATGCCTCTTCTGCCTTAGGGAAGTACTTGCTGTACTCGCTGATAAACGTATTGGCAGACTCAGCAAGGCTTGGATCTGCGTTTTTCGCCTTGTTCATATAATCGCAAGCAACCCAGAACGGAGCGCGGGAGGATACCTCATCTCCGCCGCAACGGGTAGCAGCCCAAATATTACCCATAAGGAAGTAAGCCTTACCTGCAAGCTCGGCAGAATTTGAAGCAACGGTATTTGCGCACTCAATAGCCTTGGCATTCATGCCGTTCTTGTAGTAATATGTGGCAAGTTCATAGTTCCACTCTGCATCTTTTTCTGCATCGGAATCTTCACTTGCAATAGCTTCTTCCATATATTTGACAGCCTCTTCCATATTATCCATTGAAGAATGGAGACGGAAAAGATAGTATGCTGAATTTGCGGAAGGCTCAAGTCTGTACATGGTGGTAACAGCCTTAAGGAAGACGTCATTGTTCTGGCAGTCCTCGGTAGAACTCATAACCTTCACGATATTGGAAGCAAGCTTCAGGTCATCCGGTTCGCTTTCAAGACGTGGTCCGAAAAGCTGAATGAGGTTATCGCATGAAGCTACCTTGCTGGCAGCAAAAAGGCTTCCCATATCCTGCTTGATATTCTCAATCTGGGTTTTCTCAGCTTCATTCTTAACCGGAGCCTGCTCAAGAAGGTCGTTGTTCCTCTGGTACAATGCTATAACTTTCTCAGCATCGATTTCGCCGCTCTGATAAAGCTCAGAAGCAGCCTGCATGTCGAAAAGGAAAATCTGCGGCTTGGTACCGACACCGTTTGCCTCAATGATTCCTTCATATCCGGTGTACAGCTTATTGAAATCAGACTTTATATAGTTTGACATATCGATACCCTTGTTGTTCAGAGCGGTCTGAGCATACTTAGGATAATACTTTGCTCTGGTGTCATGTATGGTCAGAAGAGTATCTACAAGAGCATCGCGATACTCGGCATTATTCATATTCTTCTGAATAAGTCTTCTCACAAGAACAGCTCCGTCTATAAGCATATTCTGACTCGCAGTTGCAGGGCACAACTGATATGCCTTTCTCCAGTTAGGGATAGCATAATCATAGGCCTTCTGCTTATAATACTCTTTATAATAGGACATGTACTTGACACACTCAGCACTGTCCGCACCCCATTTTCCCTGGGCAAAAACATCCGCACTGCCGACAAACAAAGCAGCGCAGGCGATTAAAGCAAATGTTATTTTTTTCATATTATTAATTATAATTTATTCGTATTGTGTCTTTCTGAACCAGATGTCGAATATATTGACTCCGATAGAGAAATTAATATACTTCTCACGAATCATATTATCAGAAAGCGACCCCCTTTGTCCTAACTCCAACCCGACGGTTATTCCATTATACCACCGGAATACCGGGAAAGTAGCTCCTATCGTTATACCCATGGAAGATATATTCTTTCCATAGAGTTTATAATATTCATTCTTATAATAGGCACCGGCACGATACGCCACCTGGTTGAAATAATATCTTATATCGTTTCTGTTCGGGACAAACTCCATTCCTATTCTGTATGCCTCGGCAACGGTGGTGGAAAAAGGAGATGAAGCTGCAGAAAAACCGCTTATATTCTCCATTCCGCTGTTAGACCAGTCGGAACGGGTATAATCCAACTCCACCATCCACTTGTCCGGCCTTTTGAGAGTTATTCCCACACCAAGTTCGCTTGCTATACGGGCCTTTTTCGTAACAGAAAGAGTATCGCTCCTATAGTACAACGTATCTACGGCAACGCTTCCTGACGAATAACTTGCATCAGTATAATACCCTTTCATCCTTGCACCGGTAGAATAAGTGGCACCGACTCCAAGCACGACCTTGTCTCCAATAGGCTGCTCGTACTGAATACCGAACTTTCCCCCTACTGCATTTGTCTGAATGGCTATTGTATTCTTAATTCCATTATATGATGCATCCGAGATGGTAGTCGTGAAATTCTTGGTAATATTACCGAAATAGTAATCCAACTCCGCTCCTACGGATATTCTCTTAAGAAAAGTATATCCAACTGCGGCAAAAGACTTGTATATGCTTCCGCTGCCGGTGGATGTGTTGGATATATTACCTATGCTTCCTACCACATCAGGATCGGTATATCTATATGAAAACTCAAATCCGGTGTCACTGAAAGGTGATATTCCCACCATCATGGCCATATTCTTTCTCAGAATAGGAAAAGACAGCACAACGTCATTTATATTGAATGTGTTGTTGACTGATTTTATTCCTCCCTGAGAGAACACCTTGTTGTCACCATATACGGTATAGTCAGCCATAAAGGAAAGACTGTCCCTCGCCGTTACGGCAGCCGGATTCATAATGTTCACATATCTGTTATTCCTGCTTGCAATACCAACGCCGCCCATCGTTCTGTTATATGCGGTACCTTGCCGGCTCACGTCTCCGATTGCAAATATGGAATACGGAGAGTAAGCACCATCCGCCTGAGCATAGGAAAGAGGTGCAGCAAGTGCAGACAGGGCAATTACAAAAAATATGTCAACCAATAATCTTCTTAACATAATCGTCTGTTATTATTGCAAGACCCATCAATTCAAGATTGCAAACTACAAAGATGGAACTTTTCATCCGTTTAGCAAAATAAATTGCATCACCACCCGTGAAAATGACAATATTTTCTCCATGAGCCTTGATATAACCTTCTATCTCAAATATTATACCTAAAACAACTCCGGACCCAATAGATGATTCAAGAGAAGTTCCTTCCGGCTGTACCGAAACAGGCGTATCTATAAGAGGAAGATTCTTTGAATATCTTTCCAGCGCTTTCGTTCTGGTCCGGCACCCAAGAGAAATATTACCGCCAAGATACATTCCGTCAACTCCCAGAAAATCAATGGTAAGCGTAGTACCGAAATCAAACACGGTGCATGCCTTGTCCTTAAAGAGAAAACGGGCGGCAACCAGTCCGGCTGCTCTGTCACATGGTAAATATTCAGGAAAATTATACTTCAAAAGAAGCGACGTATGATTCTCGTCAAGTATTATCAAATGAGAACAATGTCTCTTTAATATTTCCTCCTCTTCAACAAGTATACCGCACACGGAAGCTATGGTAAGTACTTCAGGCTTCTCCTTTTCCACTAAGGAAAGAAGATAATCCAGCATCTTCTCTCCCTGGTACCTGAAGGTTTTGCCGAGAACGGTTCCGTCCGACCAAGCTGCCTTTAAAGCCGTATTTCCAGTAATTACCAGAAGATTCGCCATTTCTATAACTCAACAAAGTCCGCAAAGTTACAAAATTATCTCAACTTTCTAATCAAAGAAAGAGCATCTTGCAGAGAAGAAACGTTTCTTGATACCATTTTGAGTTTATTCTCCACCTGCTTTATTTCCGTAGATAAAGGAAGTTCGCCAACTTTTATCAATACCCTCTCAAAAACAGCTGATTTATAATAAGATGACATAGGATTTGAAACAAAGAAAGAAATCATTATTCCATTCTTTACTATAATCTTCTCAAATCCAAGGGACGCTCCGAGGTTTCTGAGCTTAAGCACACAGAAAAGGTTTTCCAATTCACCAGGCATCTTTCCGAATCTGTCTTCAAGGCGTTTGACGTATGCATCTATTTCTTTATCGGATGACATAGAATCAATAGCTTTGTATATTCGTATCTTTTCTGCCGTTATATTGATGTAGTCATCCGGAATAAGAGCCGGTTGATCTGTCTCAATGGTGCATTCCTGGACAAAATTGCTTCTTTCGTGAGCAACACTCACACCTGTCTCCATACCCAACTCATCCATTGCCTCAGAAAGAATCTTCTGATACGTCTCAAAACCCATCTCAGTTATAAATCCGCTTTGTTCTGCTCCCAACAGATTTCCGGCACCTCGTATATCCAAATCCTGCATTGCAATATTAAAACCGCTGCCAAGATCAGAAAACTCTTCTATGGCTTTCAGGCGCCTTCTGGCATCATCGCTGATACTTACAAGAGGTGGAACTATCAAATAACAGAATGCCTTTTTATTGGAACGTCCCACTCGTCCGCGAAGCTGATGCAAATCACTAAGACCGAAATTCTGCGCCTGATTTATTATTATGGTGTTGGCATTCGGAATATCAAGTCCATTCTCTATTATGGTGGTACTCAGCATCATATCATAATCTCCCCTTATAAAACCAAGCATTATGTTCTCAAGGGTACGGGCATCCATCTGACCATGCGCCACACATATTTTCATATCCGGCACAAGCCTGTGGAGTATTTCGTAGATGGACTGGAGTTCTTCTACTTTATTATGAAGGAAGAATACTTGTCCTCCACGATTCAATTCGTAATTTATTATGCTCTTTATTTCTTTTTCATCAAAAAGAATTATTTCTGTCTGAACCGGAATACGGTTAGGTGGGGGAGTGTTGATAATACTCAGATCCCTTGCACCAAGCAAAGAGAATTGCAGAGTTCGCGGAATAGGAGTGGCAGTAAGAGTAAGAGTATCCACGGATTCCTTCATTTCCCTAAGTTTCTCTTTTGCACCTACGCCGAATTTCTGCTCCTCATCAATTATAAGAAGACCGAGATCTTTGAAGACAAAATCTTTGCTAAGTATCTTGTGTGTGCCTATGATAATATCTATCTGCCCTTCCTTCAGTCGCTTTTTTATATCAGACAGCTCTTTTGCCGTACGAAGACGACTTACATAGTCTATATTGCAGGGGAAATTATGAAGTCTCTGCACGAAAGTGTTGTAGTGCTGAAGTGCAAGTATTGTGGTAGGTACAAGAACTGCCACCTGCTTACTGTCTGCAACAGCCTTGAAAGCGGCGCGAACCGCTATTTCTGTCTTTCCGAATCCTACATCCCCGCATACAAGCCTGTCCATAGGACAATCGTCTTCCATATCCCTTTTTACAGATATGGTAGCAGTTTCCTGATCCGGTGTATCCTCGTACATGAAAGATGATTCAAGTTCTTCCTGCAGATAAGTATCGGCCGAAAAAGCAAATCCTTTTGAAGCGCGTCTCTTAGCATATAACTGTATAAGTTCCTTAGCTATATCCTTAAGTTTGGATTTGGCGTTTGTCTTAAGCAAACTCCATGTTTTGGATCCGAGTTTATTGATGCGCGGCGGCTCGCCGTCCTTGGAGCGGAAGCGTGAAATTTTGTTGAGAAGATGAACTGATACGAAAACTACATCTCCGTCTTTATAAGTTATTTTGACTACCTCATGCACCCGACCCTTATCATCCTTCATTCTCACCAATCCTCCGAAAATACCTACGCCATGATCGATATGTACTACATAATCACCTATATTGAACGAATTCAAATCATTGACAGTAAGTTGTTCGCTCTTCTCCACACTTCTTCTGATACTTACTCTTTGAAATCTGTCGAAGATTTCATGATCGGAATAGCAGCAGACTTTACACTCATTGTCAATAAAACCATTGTGTATTGTCTTACCCTTTACAAAATCAGGAATAAGCCCTCCGTTCTGAGAGAGAATTGATTTTATCCTGTCAAGTTGAGATTCTTTTTCCGAATATATCAGTACTTTATAAGAATTCTCGATTCTTGAACGTATGTCTTCTGTAAGAAGTTCAAAATTCTTATTGAATTTAGGCTGGGGAGAAATCTGGAATTTTACGGACAATTCACCCTTGTCAAAAGAAGGTGGAATATCAAGAAAAACCCTTACAAAAGATTCAGACCAATTCTTAAACCATTGCTCTTGACTGTAAATATCAGAAGAATCCAACCAAAGTACGGTATTACGGTCCAACATTGACAAAAGACAATCTCCTTCTTCCTCAGGAGAAGACAATACCTCAGAAATAATTTCAACTTCTGATACGTCATCCTTACTGAGTTGCGTATTACAGTCAAAAGTATTTATTTTTTCTATCTCATCTCCCCACAATGATATTCTGTATGGATAATTATTTGAGAATGAGAAAATATCAATTATCGATCCCCTTATTGCATATTGTCCTGGTTCTGATACGAAATCTACTTTTTCGAACCCTTTTTCATAGAGTTTTTCTGATAATGAATCGTGTGATATTTCGTCTCCTCTCTTTATTATCATCCTGTCTGAAGAAATAGTATTTCCAGAAGGTATATTCTCGGACAATGCGGAAGAATAGGTTACTATTATGGTCAGTTTTTCTTCGCCTGACAGTATTCTGCTCAATGCTGATGTCCGCTGTACGGCAAGAGATGACTTATAGTTGCTTCGCTCTATATTCTTTCCTGATTCAGGCAGGAAAAACACATTGTCTCCATCCACAAAACTATATAAATCCGAACAGCAATATTCAGCGGATTCCTTATCTGGAAGAACTACAATATGCAGACCTTTTTTTACTACTTGGCTGATTACCATCCACTTTGCTGAAAGGTACAGAGAACTGCAGAAGATTTTTCTTTCTCCTGAATCAATGTATTTGGAAAGTGCTGCGCATGAATTCTGACTTATTAACATCACCCTATGTTTTCCTGTTTATAACCTGTTGATAACCCTGTTGATAAGCAAGACTTGTTTTGTCAATAAAAACACCACCCTATTTATAAACATCTTTTCAAAG
Source organism: Bacteroides sp. CAG:1060 (assembly GCA_000432655.1). GTDB lineage: Bacteria > Bacteroidota > Bacteroidia > Bacteroidales > UBA932 > Cryptobacteroides. Next base: position 14,134 of record HF986287.1, on the reverse strand, counting down.
GCATTTCTACAACGATATCAACAATTCTAAAATATCTAAAATTTTGATAATTAATCATTTGAAAAGGTTATCAACATTTCAACAAGCTTTAACTAAAAAGCAAATAATTTAAATAAAAGAACTATATTTGTATTCTAATTGTCAAAAGCCGTATGCAGGATTTTGATCCTCACAATACAAACGAGGGCAAAGATAAGGATTTGGATGGAATTATCCGTCCTCAAGAATTGGAAGATTTTACCGGACAGGGTGAAATCGTCTCCAACCTTCGTATATATATCGAAGCGGCAAAGATGAGAGGGGAGGCATTGGATCATACGCTGTTTAATGGGCCTCCAGGATTGGGGAAGACCACTCTGGCTCATATCATTGCAAACGAAATGGGTGGTAATATTAAAATTACTTCCGGTCCTGTGCTTGACAAACCGGGTGATTTGGCCGGGCTTCTTACTTCTCTTGACAAGGGTGATGTATTGTTTATTGACGAGATTCACAGGCTTTCTCCTGAAGTAGAGGAATATCTTTATTCCGCTATGGAGGATTATGTGATTGATATTATGATAGATAAAGGACCGGGAGCCCGTTCTGTAAGAATATCTCTGAATCCTTTTACTCTTGTGGGGGCGACCACACGTTCCGGACTTCTTACAGCTCCATTGAGAGCGCGATTCGGAATAAAGTGTGAGCTTGAGTATTATGATACTAAGGATCTTGTCAAGATTATAGTGCGGAGTGCCGGTATCTTGGGAGTTGAAATAGAAGGACTTGCAGCCGAGGAAATAGCACTGAGAAGTCGTGGAACTCCAAGAATTGCCAATGCCCTTCTGCGTCGAGTAAGAGATTTCGCCCAGGTGGTAGGGGATGGACACATAGATTTAAAGATTGCAAAGTTTGCTCTCGATAAGCTTAGAATAGATACACTTGGACTTGATTCCGTAGATAACAAGATACTGAGAACTATAATCACGACCTTTAAAGGTGGTCCTGTAGGAGCAAATACCATAGCTACGGCAATAGGGGAGGATCAGGGAACATTTGAAGAGGTTTATGAGCCTTTCCTTATAAAAGAAGGATTTATTGTGCGGACACAGAGGGGGAGAATAGCTACAGAATTATCGTACAAGCATCTTGGATTGGAAGAATTCAGAAAAGAAGAGAATACTTTATTTTAAATTACAATAACAAATCAATACAATGTCTGACAAGTTAATTTCAAAAATCCCTGAGGGACCTCTTGAGCAGAAATGGACCAAGCGTAAGTCTGAAATCCATCTTGTGAGTCCCAACAACAAGAGAAAGCTTGAAATCATTGTAGTGGGTACAGGTCTTGGCGGAGCATCCGCAGCCGCATCCCTCGGTGAACTCGGCTACAACGTTAAAATTTTCTGTATCAGCGATTCCCCTCGTAGAGCGCACTCTATTGCAGCTCAGGGTGGTATCAATGCTGCAAAGAATTATCAGAACGACAATGACTCCGTGTATCGTCTCTTCTATGATACTATCAAGGGAGGTGACTACCGCAGCCGAGAGGCTAATGTGTATCGTCTTGCTGAAGTAAGTGCTGCCATTATTGACCAGTGTGTAGCACAGGGTATTCCATTTGCCCGTGAATACGGCGGATATCTTGCTAACCGTTCTTTCGGAGGTGTGCAGGTAAGCCGTACTTTCTATGCTCGCGGACAAACCGGACAGCAGCTTCTTCTCGGTGCGTATGCTTCTCTTAATAAAGAGATTGCTGCCGGAACTGTAAAGTCTTATCCTCGTCATGAGATGCTTGATCTCGTTATTGTAAACGGACAGGCCAAAGGTATCATTGCCCGTAATCTTGTAACAGGTCAGATTGAGCGTTTTGGTGCACACGCAGTTGTGATTGCAACCGGAGGATATGGAAATACATATTTCCTTTCTACAAACGCCATGAACAGCAACGGTTCCGCTGCTCTTCAGTGCTACAAGAAGGGAGCTTTTTTCGCAAACCCTTGCTTCGCTCAGATTCACCCTACATGTATTCCTGTACATGGTGATCAGCAGTGTAAACTTACCCTTATGAGTGAGTCTCTGCGTAATGACGGTCGTATCTGGGTGCCTAAGAAGATAGAGGACGTGGAGAAACTTCGCAAGCATCAGATTAAACCTTCCCAGATAGCTGAAGAAGATAGGGATTACTATCTTGAGCGTCGTTATCCTGCATTCGGAAACCTCGTTCCACGTGATGTTGCTTCACGTGCCGCCAAGGAAAGATGTGATGCCGGATACGGTGTAAATGAAACCGGTAAGGCTGTGTTCCTTGATTTTGCCGATGCTATCAGCAGACTTGGACATAAGAGAGTTGCAGAGCGTTATGGCAACCTCTTCGAGATGTATGAAAAAATCACGGCATCATCTCCTTGGGAGGAGCCTATGATGATATATCCAGCCATTCACTACACAATGGGTGGTATTTGGGTAGATTATGATCTTCAGACCACGATTCCTGGTCTTTTTGCTATCGGTGAAGCTAACTTCTCTGATCATGGTGGAAACCGTCTCGGTGCATCCGCTCTTATGCAGGGTCTTGCCGACGGTTATTTCATTCTTCCTATAACTATCGGAGATTATCTTTCAAAGAAGTTTGCGGAGCCTAAGACCGACGTTACCACCAAGGAATTCGTAAAAGCTGAAAAGGACGTTCAGGCACGTATCGACAGACTCTTCTCCATTAAAGGTACAAAGACTGTGGATTCAATCCACAAGAAACTTGGTATCATCATGTGGGATTATGTAGGTATGGCACGTGATGAGCAGGGCTTGAAGAAGGCTATAAAGGAAATCAGGGAACTTAGAGAAGATTTCTATAAGAATGTCAATGTTCCTGGCAGTCAGTTTGAATTCAATCAGGAACTTGAGAAAGCACTCAGACTTGAAGATTTCTTTGAAATAGGTGAACTTATGGCACGTGACGCTCTTAATCGTCAGGAGTCCTGCGGTGGACATTTCCGTGTGGAGAGCCAGACTGAGGAAGGTGAGGCTAAGCGTGATGATGTCAACTTCATGTACGTATCTGCTTGGGAGTATAAGGGTGAAGGTGTAGAGCCTGAACTTCATAAGGAGCCTCTCAAGTATGAGTTTATCGAGGTTAAGACCAGAAATTACAAAGACTAATCGGATGGAATTCAATTTGAAAATATGGCGTCAGAAAAACGCTAAAGCAAAAGGTCATTTTGAGACCTATCATATAGAAGGTATCGAAGAAGATGCTTCTTTCCTTGAGATGCTTGACATTCTCAATGAGCAGATTATCAGAGAAGGATGTGATCCTATAGCTGTAGAGCGTGGATGTCAGAGCAGCGGTCCTGTATCTTTTGATCACGACTGCCGTGAAGGTATTTGCGGTGCTTGCTCACTGTATATTGACGGTCGCGCTCATGGTCCAGACGATCATGTGACCACATGTCAGCTTTTCATGCGTCATTTTAAGGATGGTGCTACCATTACCGTAGAGCCATGGAGAAGTGCAGGTTTCCCTGTAATTAAAGATCTTGTGGTTGACCGTACGGCTTTCGACAAGATTCTTCAGGCTGGTGGATTTATTTCAGTGCGTACCGGTTCAGCTCAGGATGCCAACAATATTCTCATTTCTCATGAGAAGGCAGAAGAGAGTATGGATGCTGCTGCTTGTGTAGGTTGCGGAGCTTGTGTAGCTACCTGTAAGAATGGTTCAGCTATGCTTTTCGTAGCTGCACGTGTAAGTTCTCTTGCTCTGCTTCCTCAGGGACGTCCTGAGGCTGCAAAGAGAGCAAAGGCCATGGTAGCTAAGATGGATGAACTCGGATTCGGTAATTGTACCAATACCCGTGCGTGTGAACTTGAATGCCCTAAGGGTATAACTGTAGCGCACATTGCCCGTCTTAATAGAGAGTTCCTTAAGGCTAAATTCTCTGACTAGTATGCATTTTGATTAAAAAAGCCGTAATCATCAGATTTTTCTGGGATTACGGCTTTTTAATTTACCATAGGAAGTTGTTGAAAGGATATCTTCCGGCGTGTATTTCAGCTACCATTTTATAGATATCATCCTTTAGTTTATTGATACCTTCTTTCTTAAGTGCTGACACGAAAATACATGGAATGTTTCTCTCCATCCACTTGCTTTTCACTTCGTCGAGAGTAAAGTGTCTTTCTGTTCTCGGTTCCAGCGAATAGTCGTCGTATTCCTCGTTCTGATAACTGTCTATTTTATTGAAAATCACATAGACAGGTTTGTCATTTGCCGATATGTCCTTTAGAGTTTTTTCTACCACTTCCATCTGCTCCTCGTAGTCCGGATGTGAAATATCCACCACATGTATCAGAATATCCGCTTCGCGCACCTCATCCAGGGTACTTTTAAAGGCTTCTATCAGCTGTGTAGGCAGTTTCCGGATAAACCCTACCGTATCGCTCAATAGGAAGGGAACATTGCCTATTACGACCTTTCTGACGGTAGTATCAAGTGTAGCGAACAGTTTGTTTTCCGCGAATACATCTGATTTGGCAAGGAGGTTCATCAGGGTAGATTTGCCTACGTTGGTGTATCCCACAAGCGAGAGCCGTACCAACTGGCCTCTATTGCTTCTTTGAGTAGCCATCTGCTTGTCAACTTTTTTCAATTGTTCTTTCAGTTTGGCTATTCTTTCCCTCACGATTCTTCGGTCTATTTCTATCTGGCTTTCTCCCATTCCTCCTCTCATTCCGATACCGCCCCTTTGTCTTTCGAGGTGTGTCCACATGCCTGCAAGACGCGGCAGCATATAATTGTATCTGGCGAGTTCGACTTGCATTTTAGCGTATGCTGTCTTGGCTCGTTGTGAGAATATTTCAAGAATGAGGCTTGTCCTATCAATTACAGCCGCTGTTTTTATAACCTTTTCTATATTTCTTTGCTGCATTCCGGTCAATTCATCATCAAATATTACGTAATTGATGAGATTTTCTTCGCAGTATGCGGCTATTTCTTCCAGTTTACCGGTGCGGATATAGGTGGCTTTTTCCGGTTTATCCACTTTTTGAATAAACTTTTTATCTCCTGCCACTCCGGCTGTTTCTGCCAGGAATACAAGTTCTTCAAGGTATTCGTTGACTTTCCTTTCGTCATCATTCTGTTTTATGATTCCGACGAATACGGCCCTTTCTTCTTTTCTTTCAGTTGTTTCCATATCAAACAAAATAAGGCCATCCTATTAGGGACAGCCTTAATATAGCGGTTAATATTATTATCTCAGCTGGAATACTACAGGGAAGTTGTAGGTAACCGGCACGCTGCGGTCTCTCTGCTTGCCAGGAGTCCATTTTGGTGAACTTGAAATCACACGTACGGCCTCCTTATCAAGTGCAGGATCCACTCCACGTACTACCTTAACATTTGTTACAGAACCAGTTGCATTCACAGTAAACTGGAGAATAACTCGTCCTGAAACACCGTTCTCTCTTGCTACTTCCGGATACACGAGGTTTTTGTTAACCCAAGCTGAGAAAGTGTTGGCATCTCCGCCCTGGAACTTAGGCTTCTCCTCCACGATAGCGTAAGGAATGGCTTCCTCTTCAACTACCTCTTCTTCCACTTCACTTACGTAGTCCATCAATTCCACACCCAAACTTGCGTCATCCTCGAGGCTGAGTACATTGTCCTCTACCGTAATATCGTCGTCCACGATATCGATAACGTCTGAAAGCACTGGAATCTTGGCGATTTCTGGAGGTGGAGGTGTATTTTCCTGTGTAATAGGGATAATCTCCTCCTCAATGATCTCCGTAGTCTCGGCGGCGAGCACTGCCTCCTTTTTCTCTTTTGATTTGTACTCAAATGCTCCGTACACAAACAAAAGAGCGATTACGAAACCGATTTCTACAAAAAGCAGCTTCTTATTGTTAAGATCGGCGCTTTGTGATTTCTTAATTTCCATATCTGGTTTTATTTTATATTTCTATTCAAGTCTCAAAGATATAAATAATTCGTTGCAAATCCAATTATTTTCATTTTTATGTTGTAGATTTGCCATTATTTTGGATAGTTGCTATGGTAAGATATTATAATGAGAATGTTGATTTTGTTCTCAAGCATAAGTTGTTGAATAATCGTTGGCTTAAGACCGTTGCTGGCAGCGAAATGAAGAAGTTGGGCAATATTAATATTATATTCTGCTCCGACGATTATATACTTGATGTAAATATGAAGTATCTCCAGCACGATTACTTTACTGACATTATAACATTTGATTATTGTGAGAAGAATTTTCTAAGCGGAGATTTGTTTATCAGCATTGATTCCGTGCGGGAGAATGCCCTGTATTACGGGACGGAGTTTGCGGATGAGTTGAACAGGGTGATGGTGCATGGACTTCTTCATCTTATCGGTTATGACGATCATTCGGAAGAAGATATAAAGATGATGCGTTATAAGGAGAATTACTATCTTGAACTTCGAAAAGCAATGGAGACCGATGGTAAATAATCAGTATGATATTATTGTGGTAGGTGGGGGACATGCCGGCTGTGAAGCTTCCATGGCTGCCGCTAATCTTGGTTCCTCTGTTCTTTTGATTTCGATGGACTTGAATGGCTTCGCCAAGATGTCCTGTAATCCGGCAATCGGAGGTATTGCGAAAGGTCAGATTGTTCGGGAGATAGATGCCCTTGGTGGTTATATGGGAATCATCACTGATGCTTCTACTCTTCAGTTTCGAATGTTGAATCGTTCCAAGGGGCCGGCGATGTGGAGTCCTCGCGCACAATGCGATAAAAGGCTGTTTTCCGGGATATGGAGAAAAACACTCGAAAGTAATTGTAAATTAGATATTTACGCGGATATTGTCGATTCTTTCCTCTTTGAGAATTCAAAAATTTGCGGTGTCCGTACAAATACAGGTGCAATTTTCAAATCTCGCGCGGTTATTCTCACTGCCGGAACGTTTCTTTCGGGTAAATTGTTTATCGGTCGGACCTCTATGGAAGGAGGTAGGATAGGAGAGAAATCTTCTTATGGTTTGACGGAGCAGCTTAAGGAAATGGGAATCCGCTCTGATCGTATGAAGACAGGAACCCCACCAAGGATTGACATCAGGTCTGTTGACTGCTCACGACTTCTTGTTCAGACCGGCGACGAGAATCCTGAGAGATTCTCTTTTCTTCCTATTCTATCGTCAGTTCAGCAG
>HF986287.1:0-6946 GCA_000432655.1 Bacteroides sp. CAG:1060 | reverse complement strand
AAGAGCGGTGAACAGATGCCGTGTTATATTCTTCATACCAATAATGAAGTTCATGAAATATTAAGGAGTGGATTTGCCGAGTCTCCTATGTTCACTGGAATGATTAGAGGTAAGGGTCCGAGATATTGTCCGAGTATTGAAGACAAGTTGAGAGTTTTTCCTGATAATGATTCTCATCAGCTTTTCCTTGAGCCGGAAGGGAGCGACACCGTGGAGTACTATCTCCAGGGCTTCTCTTCTTCTTTGCCGTTGCAGGTCCAGATTGATGCCATGCATGCGATAAAAGGACTGGAGAATGCCAAAATATTCAAGCCTGCGTATGCGGTGGAGTATGACTATTTTGATCCTACGCAGCTAAAATCGTCTCTTGAGTTAAAAACTATTGAGAATTTGTTTTTTGCCGGTCAGATTAATGGCACGACTGGTTACGAAGAGGCTGCTGCTCAAGGACTTATGGCCGGAATTAACGCTCATTTGAAAATTAATGACCGGGAGCCGCTAATTCTTGGTCGTGATGAGTCTTATATAGGTGTATTGATAGACGATCTGGTGACAAAGGGTGTGGATGAGCCTTATAGAATGTTTACATCACGCGCCGAATACCGTATTCTTCTTCGTCAGGATAATGCTGATTTTCGTCTGACAGAAATCTCTCATAGGATAGGTCTTGCCAGTGAAGAAAGGTACTCTTTTATGATGCAGAAAAGGGATGCGGTAGAAAGGATGGAAAATTTCTGTGATATGAATAATATCACTACTACCGTTGCTAATCCTTACCTTGAATCTGTAAATTCCGCTCTTCTTACGGAAAGCAAAAAGATATCGTATTTGGCATCACGGCCTGAGGTAAAACTTAAAGATTTGTTAAAAATTGTTCCACGTGGAACAAAGAACCTTATACCTTCAAACTTATCTCCTGATGAAATATATCAGAGCGTGGAGATTGGTATCAAATATAAGGGATATATAGACAGGGAAATTGCCAATGCTGAAAAGCTGCGAAGGCTTGAGCGACTGGAGATACCGGAAGGCTTCGATTTTGATAAGGTTTCCGGATTGTCAATCGAGTGCCGTCAGAAACTGCATAGATACAACCCTCGGACAATAGCGCAGGCTTCAAGAATATCAGGAGTTTCGCCTTCTGATATCTCTGTACTTTTATTGTATTTCGGAAGATAGGGGATTAGAGCAGTCTTAATGCGTCCTTTATAAGTTCTTCAACCGATGCGGAAGGTTTGGATTTGAGTATAGTCTGAATGACTTTGCTGATATTTGGCTTGCTGAAGCCGAGACTTATCAGTGCTGCCATAGCCTCTTTGGTGTTGTCACTCTTGTCCGTGCTGATGAATAGCTCTGAGTTGTATTCATCATCTTTATTGAATTTGTCTTTAAGCTCCAGTATGAGTCTTTGTGCACTTTTTAAGCCTATTCCTTTTACTGATTTGAGCCTTGTGATATCTTCACAAAGGATGGCTTCTTTAAGTTCTGAAGGGGAGAGGGAGGACAATATCATCCTGGCTGAAGATGCTCCCATACCGGATACGGAGGTGATTTTTCTGAACAAAGCCCTTTCTTCCTCGGAAGAAAAACCATAGTCAATCTGAGTTCCTTCTCTCTGATTGATCTGGCTCTGAATGTAAATTATGGCATCCGCTTTCCCTTCGAGCCTGTCATAAGTCTGAAGAGAGATTTCCATAATGTGTCCTACTCCGGCATTTTCTATTATTACAAATGTTGGCGTTAGTTTTTTAATGGTGCCGCTGATGTAGTCTATCATATCTGCTTTGTTTTTACTAATGCAAAAATAAGCATATTTGCATTAAAAGAAACTTTGTGCGTATCAATATATATTCAATGATAAGCAAATTCTTCGTATTTTTGTGCCGTCAAATAAAACACCATTACAATGGATGTTCAGGAATTAAGGAAAGAATTTCCCCAATTGTCACAGACTGTATATGGTAAACCTCTCGTTTATCTCGATAATGCAGCTACTTCTCTTCGTCCGTTTTCAGTAATTCGGACCTGGGAGCATTTGGCTTCTTCGTTGACTGCCAATCTTCATCGTGCCGTGCATCATATTGCGGCCTTGGCAACGGAACAATACGAAGATGCACGTTCTTTTGTGGCTTCGTATATCAACGCATCTTCTGCGAATGAAATAGTATTTACTTCCGGGGCTACAGCGTCCCTTAATCTGGTCGCTTCAAGTTTCGGAAGAAAGTTTATATCCGATGGAGATGAGATTATTATAGCGGAGAGCGAGCATCATTCCAATATTGTCCCATGGCAATTCCTGTGTGAGCAGTTCGGAGCGGTCATAAAAGTGCTGAAAGTAGATGATAACGGTCATCTGGATATAGACTCTTTGGAGCATCTGATAACACCGCGCACCAAAATAGTGTGTGTGGCTCATATTTCAAATGTTCTCGGGCTTGTAAATCCTGTTGAGAAAATTGTATCTATTTGTCACTCAAAGGGTTGTAAGGTGTTGATAGATGGGGCGCAAGGAATTGTGCACGAAAAGGTGGATGTCCAGGCGCTTGACTGTGATTTTTATCTGTTTTCCGGACATAAGATTTTTGCCGCGCCAGGAACCGGTGTTTTATATGGGAAAAAGGAACTTCTTGAGCAGATGCCTCCATATATGGGCGGCGGGGAAATGATAGAAACTGTTCGATGGTCCGGTTCTACATACGCTCCTGTTCCAAGAAAGTTTGAGGCGGGAACGCAGAATATTTCCGGTACGCCAACGCTGAAAAATGCACTTTCTCTGGCGAGAGAAATAGCTGATAGTGAGGAGATTGCATTAAGCCAAAAGGCGATTGTGAAATTTATGTTGGATGCTCTCGGAAGCGATCGCCGCATTCGCTTGTACGGAGTTCCGGATGCGGAGTTCAGTAAGATTCCATTGTTTTCGTTCTCCGTGGAACATTGTCACCATGAAGATTTGGCGCTGATTCTGGATAAAATGGGAATAGCTGTCCGTTCAGGTCAGATGTGTGCAGAGCCGTTGATGGACAGATTCGGTGTGACCGGGATGCTTAGAGTCTCCTTTGCCCCTTATAATACTTTACAGGAGGCTGAATATTTTATGGAAAGCCTGAACAAGGCAATATGTATGTTGATGTAGTTATGGAAAAGACATTGAAAGAAGCTCAGGACGAAGTGATAGAGGAGTTTTCCATGTATGATGACTGGCTGGACAAGTATTCGGCTCTGATAGAGATGGGTAACAGCCTGGAGTCATTTCCTGAGGAGCTGAAAACGGAAGACAGACTTATAAAGGGATGTCAGTCCAGAGTATGGCTCGATGCTCAAATCAAAGATGGCAGAGTGATATTTCGCGCCGACAGCGACGCCCTTATAACTAAAGGAATCATTGCTCTTTTAGTGAGCGTTTATTCCGGACGAAAGGCGGAAGAAATAGCAAAGGACGATTTTAGTTTTGTGGAGCGGATAGGTCTTAAGGAGAATTTGTCTCCCACCCGTGCCAATGGTCTGGTATCCATGATTGATACAATCAAGAGAAAAGCTTGCGAATATGGAGAATAGTGAAGAAGTGTTGACACCCCAGGATGTCAAGGCCCTTGCGCCTCTTTATGAGTCCGTTGTGCTTGCACTAAAGCAGGTATATGATCCGGAGATTCCTGTAAACATATACGATCTTGGGCTTATTTATGAACTTAATATCAACAAGGCCAAAGAGGTCTATATTAAGATGACATTTACAGCACCTAATTGCCCGATGGCGGATGAGGTGATTGAAGATGTTCGCCGCAGCGTGGAGCAGACACCCGGCGTGACCAAATGTACGATTGATCTTGTGTTCGAACCTGCCTGGGATCAGAGCCTTCTTTCGGACGAAGCTCGCGTGTCGCTTGGAATGGATCCTGAATTATGACGCTCTATCTTTCAATAGGCACCAATCAGGGAGACAGAAAGGCCAATATCAAAAGGGCGCTTGAGATGCTCGAAAAGTCCTTTGGGTGTCATTGGAAAGCATTGTCAGATATAATTGAAACGCCGGCATGGGGTTTTACGGGAGCTGATTTTCTGAATTGTGCGGTCTCTTTTGATATAGATGCGAAGCCGGAAGACGTGCTGAAAACCTGTAAGACCATAGAGCGCGATATGGGACGCCGGGAGGTAATGGAGTTTTCTTCTGACGGGCAGAGAATATATCATGACAGAATAATTGATATAGACATTCTTTTATATGGTAATATAAGCATGCAGACGCCTGATTTACAGATACCTCACCCTAAAATGAAGGAAAGGGATTTTGTTATGAGGCCGTTGATGCAGATATTGGATGAAAATGATTAAATTTGCAAGATTGTAAATAATAAGATATGACACAGGAAGAATTGTTCAAGGTGCTTGTCGCCCATTGTAAGGAATACGGATTTATTTTTCCTTCCAGTGAAATCTATGATGGCTTGGCTGCCGTATATGACTATGGCCAGCTCGGTGTGGAACTCAAGAATAACATCAAGCAGTATTGGTGGAATGCCATGACTCGTCTGAACGAGAATATTGTCGGAATAGATGCGTGTGTGTTCATGCATCCTAAGACTTGGGTGGCGTCAGGGCATGTTTCTGCGTTCAATGACCCTCTCATAGATAATAAGGATTCCAAGAAAAGATATCGTGCGGATGTTCTTATAGAGGATTATCTCGGAAAGATAGAAGAGAAAATCAACAAGGAAGTGGAAAAGGGTCGCCGTAAGTTCGGAGATTCTTTCGATGAGGCTAAATTCCGTGAGACCAATCCTAATGTTCTGCGCGAAAAAGCCCACTACGAGGAAGTTCATAACAGGTACATGAAGGCCGAGCAGGCAAGTGACTTTGCGGAATATAAGCAGATAATACTTGACTGCAATATCGTATGTCCTATAAGCGGAACCAAGAACTGGACGGATGTCCGTCAGTTTAACCTTATGTTCTCCACCCAGTTCGGGTCTGTAGGCGATGACACGAATACCATTTATCTTCGTCCGGAGACCGCGCAGGGTATTTTCGTGGATTACATTAATGTCCAGAAGACCGGACGAATGAAAATTCCTTTCGGAATAGCGCAGATTGGCAAGGCTTTCAGAAACGAAGTTGTGGCACGTCAGTTCATTTTCCGCATGAGAGAGTTTGAACAGATGGAGATGGAGTTCTTCGTACGTCCAGGAACAGAGATGGAATGGTTCAAGAAGTGGAAGGAGAATCGTCTGAAGTGGCATGTCAATCTCGGTATGGGTCCTGAGAATTATCGTTTCCATGACCACGAGAAGCTTGCGCATTATGCCAACGCCGCTACGGATATCGAGTTTAATTTCCCGTTCGGCTTCAAGGAACTTGAAGGAATTCACAGCCGTACGGACTTCGACCTCGGCAATCATCAGAAACTCTCCGGCAAGAAACTTCAATATTTTGATCCTGAGACAGGAGAGAGCTATGTACCATATTGCGTGGAAACCTCAATCGGTGTGGACCGAATGTTCCTTGCCGTGATGAGCCATGCATACAAGGAGGAAACGCTTGAAAACGGGGAAACTCGTACCGTGCTGAGCCTTCCTGCCCCGCTGGCTCCTATAAAGGCGGCCGTTCTGCCTCTTATCAAGAAAGACGGTCTTCCTGAATTCGCCCAGAAGGTTATGGATATTCTCAAATACGACTATAACTGCCAGTATGATGAAAAAGACAGCATCGGTAAGCGTTATCGTCGTCAGGATGCTATAGGAACGCCGTTTTGTATCACCGTGGATCACGAATCGCTCAATGATAACTGCGTAACAGTTCGTGACCGTGACACGATGCAACAGCAGAGAGTTCCGGTAGCAGAGTTGAAGACTCTTCTTGACAGCAAGGTTAATCTTAACAATCTTTTGAGAAACCTTTAGTATTGAGCACTACGGATAAACCCACATTCGCCTCTTTGGGGCGGGTGGAAGCAATAAGGCAGCTTTTCGAAGGGAGTGGATACACCCCTTTCGAAGAGCCGCTTTGGTATAAGGACAAAGACGGTGCCTCTTATGTGAATGCGTGCCGCATCATGCTTGAGGGGACCGACTTCAATTTGGAGTATTTTCCACTGAAACACCTCGGATATAAGAGTGTATTGGCCGTTACCGGTGAATTATATTCCGTGCTTGCCCATCCAAAGGCTCTTTCCATCACTCTCGGGGTGTCCGCCAAACTTGATTTCGAGCAGATACGAGAATTGTGGAACGGAGTGCTTGTGGCGGCTAAAGAGCATGGATATGCCAAGATTTCTTTGGATCTTGTACCTTCCCGCAATGGTCTTGCTGTAAGCGTCAATGCTTTCGGGTGCAGACTTTCTGAAGCGGAAAGCAAACCATCCGAAGCCAAGAGCAAAGATCTTATTTGTGTCAGCGGGCGTCTTGGCGCAGCTTATCTGGGACAGCAGGTGCTGGAAAGAAAGCCTTCGGAACTGGAAAAATACAAAATGATGCTTGGGGCATACCTCAAGCCTGATCTTGACCCGGCTACAGTTTCTGATGTAGAAAAGTCCGGAATAGTTCCTTCGTATGGTTACTTTGTAAGCAGGGGACTTGCTGATGCCGTCCTCAGATTGCACAGAGACTCAGGTTTTGGGGTAAAACTATATGCAGACCGTATTCCATTTGAAGGAAACAGTTTCTCTCTCGGAAAAGAACTTGACATTGACCCTCTTTCCGCCGCTATGAACGGGGGAGACGATTTTTGCCTGATGTATGTAATTTCTTTGTCAAAGTACGAGGAATTCAAAAAAATTTTTAATACATTTGAAGTCGTAGGGCATCTCGCTCTTCCTGAAGTAGGAGCGGTGCTTGTTACTCCCGATGGGCTTGAGCATCAAGTCTCTGCCCAGGGATGGATGTAAATAGTGTATTATTTTATATTTTTTTATGAGGGTTAAATCTATTTTAGGGACTGTCGGGAAATGTTAACC
>HF986286.1:11991-34486 GCA_000432655.1 Bacteroides sp. CAG:1060 | reverse complement strand
ACTTCAGATGCAGCTTCCGCACTTCAGGGAAAGGCTGCCGGTGTGCAGATTCTTACCAATTCAGGTGCGCCTGGTTCTGGAGCTGAAATCCGTGTTCGCGGTTTCTCTTCCAACTCCGGTAATCTCGGGCCACTCCTTATCGTTGACGGACTTAAGGTGGATAATATCCAGTATCTTGATCCTGAGATGATTGAGTCAATCGAGGTTCTTAAGGATGCCGCTTCCGCAGCCATTTATGGTGCTCAGGCCGGTAATGGTGTTGTCCTTGTGACCACCAAGAGCGGTGCAGACATCAAGGGCGAAGGAAAGATATTCTACAATACACAGTTCTCTGTAAGTTCACTTTCCCGCAAGCTTGACGTCATGAACGCCAAGGATTATATAGATTTCGGTAAAGCCAACGGATATCTTACCGATACTATGCTTGACACCTACTATGACGGAAAGACAGATGTTGACTGGGCTAAGGAAGTGTTCGTTCCTTCATGGAATCAGAGACATACCTTCGGAGTTCAGGGCGGAAACGCCAGAGGTAACTATTTCGCTTCCCTCAACTATGTGAAGAACGACGGTATCTTCCGTGGCGATAAGGATACCTACAACCGTCTTACATTCCAGCTCAATGCTGACTATAAGATTAAGAAATGGTTTACCGTAGGAACCAACAACTCCATTGAGAAGTGGTCAACCAAGAGCATTTCCCAGAGAAACGACAATGGTTCTGCCATGCTTGCAGTCCTCACTTCTTCTCCTCTGTTCCCTGTAGTCTGCGACTATGACGGTCTTACTCCTTCCATGAAGGCGGCTCTTGATCGCGGAGTCAAGGTTATCGAGGCTCCTGAGTATCCTGGCAAGTATTGGGCTCTTCCTCTTATCGGTGAGACTCAGTCTGCCAACCCATTCATCCAGAGAGACAATAACGAGTCCAGCAGCGGCGGTATAAGCGTTCGTGGTGTTGCGTATGCCAACCTTACTCCGTTCAAGGGATTCACCTTTACTTCCCGTTTCGGATATCGTATTGCACAGAGCTCTTCACACAGCTACTCAGAGCCTTACTACGCAAATGAGTTCGTAAAGAGCACTACATACAGCATCTCTGCCAATGCCAATACAAGTTACTATTATCAGTGGGAGAACTTCGCCAACTATAACGGTACTTTCGGAAAGCATGCAGTATCTGCCATGGCCGGTATGTCTTACACTGAGAACAACAGCGACAATGTGTCGGCTTCCGCTTCAGGTTCTGACATTCTCAAGGATTACAAGGATAACTTCAAGTATTTGAATTACCTTAAGTCCGGAGACGGTATCACCAAGAATATGAGCAATGCTCCTAGCCGTTCAGCTCAGCTTTCATACTTCGGACGTGCTTCATATACTTATGACAACCGCTATAGCATTCAGGCCAACTTCCGTGCTGATGCATTCGACTCATCAAGACTTCCTGCCGATTCACGCTGGGGATACTTCCCTTCAGTATCTGCCGGATGGACCATGAGCAATGAGCACTTCATCAAGGACAACGTTGACATGAATATCCTTTCATTCCTTAAGCTCCGTGCTTCATGGGGTCTCAATGGTAACATCAACGTTCTTAGCGGATATCCTTATTCAGCTACCATTCAGGTTAACGGACAGTGGTATCAGTTTGACGTAGATGATTCCAAGCTTACCTATGGTTCTATGCCTGCCGGAATCCCTAATCCTGATCTCAAGTGGGAGACTTCTGAGCAGTTTGACCTCGGTGTTGATACCAGACTCTTCAACAACCGTCTCTCTATCGGATTGGATTACTACAACAAGCAGACACGTGACCTTCTCGTAGGTGTACAGTCAGTATATGAGGTCGGAGTTTCTTCTTCTACCATCACCAATGCAGGTGCTATCCGCAACAGCGGTTTCGAGATGGAGCTTTCTTGGAAAGACCAGATTGGAGATTTCAGCTATGCTGTATCCGGAAACCTTGCTACCCTCAAGAACAAGGTTACCTATCTTGACCCTACAATCGACCGTATAAACGGCCGTGGCCCACAGGGAACCAAGCTTTCCACTACCTTCGAGGAAGGTTACCCGATATGGTATCTCCTTGGATTCAAGGCAACTGGTATTGACAGTGAAGGAAACGCTATTTATGAAGATGTCAACAAAGACGGTGTGATCAACGACAATGACCGTACAAATATCGGTTGCGGTATTCCTGATCTTACCTACGGTCTTACCGTTAACCTCAATTGGAAGAGTTTTGACCTCACCATCTTCGGAACCGGTGTTGCCGGAAATGAAATCTTCCCTACATCTTTCCGTACTGACCGTCCGTCCTGCAACACATACAGCTACTATTGGAAGAATTCCTGGAAAGAAGGACAGGATAACAGCAAGGCCAAGTTCCCTGCTGCCAACAAGTGGACTCAGGAGGCATTCAGCTCTACACTCACAGTGTTTGACGGCTCATATTTCAAGATTAAGCAGATTCAGCTTGGCTACAATCTCCCTAAGAACCTTCTCAAGAAGGTCAGTCTGGAGAGTTGCCGCGTATTCGCTTCTCTTGACAACTTCTTCACTTTCTCCAAGTATATAGGACTTGATCCGGAAGTTACCACTTCTGGCGGAACATCAAGCGGTATCGATATGGGAACATATCCAACTGCAAAACAGGTTATTTTCGGTGTCAATCTTTCATTCTAAACAAGAATCAGCATGAAAAAAATATTATTATATCTCGCAGGGGCTGCCGCGACTCTGTCGCTTGTAGGATGTGAAGGGCTTCTTGACATTCCTCAGAAAGGCGTGGTTTCCATTGATGACTTTTATAAAACTGATGAGGATGCCCAGTCAGCCTTGACTGCTGCATATTCAAGGGCATCTTGCTTCTATGTTTTCAACAACACTATCGGTTGGAACGACTCTCCGCACCTTGCGGTCTGGAGTTATCCTTCAGATGATATTTATGCAGCGGGTAACAACGCATCGGACAATGTTCCGCAGCAGGAAATGAACTCTTTCCGCTTTGATAACAACAATGGCAATGTGACGGCTGCATACCAGTCTTATTATGTGGCCATCTATGCTGCCAATCTTGTGATTGACAATTTCGATGGCGAGAAGGCTGATTCTCCTATCAAGAAAAAGTGTGTTGCCGAGGCAAGAATTCTTCGTGCACATGCCCACCTTATGCTCGCCCTCGGATGGGGAACTCCTCCTATCATTGATCATGTGATCCCATCCACTGAGAAGCCTGCCAACTCAGAGAGCCAGGCTCAGGTGCTCAAGTGGGTTGCAAATGAGTGTGATCTTGCAATGCCTGTTCTCGACGAGCGCGAGAGTGTCAATGACAAGAACGGTGCCGTTAAGGTTACAAAGGCATTTGCTCAGGGTATCAAGGGAAAAGCTCTTCTTTCTCTGAAAGACTGGAAGGGAGCAAGAGAGGCTCTCAAGCCTATCGTTGATGCAAGAGACAAATACGAACTCGTGCCTTCAGACCACATGGTTGATCTGTTCCACCTTGAAGGTGACGGATGCAGCGAGTCTATTTTCGAGTTCAACCTCGTATGGGCTTCAGACGTTCCTAGTTTCTACGACAGAGCCGGACGTAACCAGGCTATCCTTTGGAACTGGCGTATGGACAAGATGCGTCCTGTCAACGGTATGGGTTCTCAGGTTGTAAATAACGGTTGGGGTGAGGTCAATCCTACCAGAAAGTTCATCGAAACTCTTCTTGCAAACGACGGTATCAACTCAGCTCGCCGCAAGGCTTGGGTGAAGAGCTATGATGAGGTTCTTTACGAAATGCCATACCTCAGCGACGCTACGGCTACTACAAAAGAACTCAAGGAGAAAGACACCGCAAGAGGTATCTATGCCGGTGACGGTCTCTACGGACACTGCGGTTGGTTCATGTGGAAGAGGAATTATCGTCCTTCTGACCTTAACCCAAGCAACCAGAGAATGTACAACTTCCCTATCATGAGACTCCCTGAGGTTCTTCTCATGTATGCTGAGGCTTGCGCTATGGAAGGTGATCCGGACGGAAGCGGTCTTAAGGCCCTTCGTAGAATTCAGGATCGCGCCCAGTCTTTGCACAAGAGTACTTCATGTACTATGGAAGATGTTAAGACTGAGAAGTATCTTGAGTGCTGGCTTGAGTGTACCCGTCTTCAGGATCTTGTCCGCTGGGGTGATGCAGAGAAAGAGCTTAAGGATAACGGTAAGTACTATCCTTCATACTGCGACGCTTTGTTCACCAAGGGCGAGGCTAAGCACAGAGGATATATCGAGGAGGCTGATGCCAACTGGTGCGAGAAGACTTACGGAGACA
The DNA here is from genome assembly GCA_000432655.1 of Bacteroides sp. CAG:1060. Lineage (GTDB taxonomy): Bacteria > Bacteroidota > Bacteroidia > Bacteroidales > UBA932 > Cryptobacteroides. The sequence continues at coordinate 30,171 of HF986286.1, read as the reverse complement.
AGGTTGGATTCAAGTCCGGCAAGAACGAGCTCTTCCCATTCCCGTTTGCAGAAACACAGATCAACAAGAATATCGTCCAGAACCCTGGTTGGAATTAGTAGAACGAATGTACTGTAAAATTATGGTCGGCCGGATTTTCCGGTCGACCATAATTTTTAGGGTTATGTGTTGTCCACGTGGGAGGGGGGGGAGGACACTCTAAAATTCTTCTTTGATGTTGTACTGGTTTCGCTCTCCTGAAGATCTGGCTATCATCTCGCCAAGGAATCCTGCAAGGAAGAGCATGACGCCCAGAATGACGGCTAGCAAGGCAAGATAAAAGAGCGGCTGGTCCGTTACCGGGCGGAAACGTACGCCCTGCGCCTGATGGACAAGCTTGGCGACGATAATCCACACTGTCATGACAAATCCTATGAAGAACATCAGCAATCCGCTGTATCCGAAGAAGTGCATAGGTTTCTTTCCGAATGTGCTTAGAAACCATAGTGACTGCAGGTCCAGAAAGCCGTTTATGAATCTCTCGATACCGAACTTGCTTTTGCCGTATTTGCGCTTTGTGTGTTGGACCTGCTTCTCGCCGATCTTCGTGAATCCTGCGTTTTTGGCGAGGTAAGGGATGTACCTGTGCATCTCTCCATAGACCTCTATGTTCTTGACAACCTCCTGCCGGTAGGCTTTCAGTCCACAGTTCATGTCGTGGAGTTTGATGCCGGTTATGCGTCTGGCTGTGGCGTTGTACAGCTTGGACGGGAGATTCTTTGTGAGGGCGTTGTCCTGCCTGTGCTGCTTCCAGCCCGAGACGAGGTCGTATCCTTCTTCCGTAATCATTCTGAACAAAGCCGGAATCTCTTCAGGAAAGTCCTGCAGGTCAGCGTCCATGGTGATGACCACATCGCCCTGAGCTTTCTTGAATCCGCAGTAGAGGGCTCCGGACTTGCCGTAGTTTCGTCTGAACCTGATACCGTGTATGGCGCTGTTCTCTTTCGCAAGGTCAGTTATACAATCCCAGGAGTTGTCGGTGCTGCCGTCATCCACTATTATAAGCTCGTAAGAATAACGGTTCTGCTGCATCACATCACTGATGCGGCTGCACAACTCCGGGAGCGATTCCCTTTCGTTGAACGAAGGAACGATTATGGAAATGTCCATATCAGTTTTTGAAAGGGTTGGATGATTTTGTATTCTTGGATACGAAAGCCGTTACGATTATTCCGAACAATGTGCAGTAAATCAAGTTGGAGAAGAACATTATAGTCGGCATTTTAGGCATTATCTGCTCTATCGTCTCCAATGTCTCGGATGTCATTATCGGCATGGTGCGATAATCCTCCATCAATTGATCGAATATCTCCGGGACAATATAGGTGTTATATGCGAGATAAACGGCGGAATAAATCAGCGCTGACAGAAAAGAGACCAGAGCTCCGTAGGAAAAGGCGGAATGCTTGCGTCCGTCGCTCTCTTCCGGCTGGCCGTTTGCGAACTTCTGAATGAACATTTTCATAAGATAGACGCAAGCGGCAAATTTGGCAGCCCACAACAGGGCTCCTACTACGGATAGAAGTATTTTTACGAATCCGGAAGAGTTGATGAGTCCCAAAAGGTATGTAACCATGAGATACAGGGCGGATACACCGCCGAGAACGAGTCCGGCCTTAGCTGCCTGATTCCAAAATGAGTTCTTGTCGTTCATTTCCTACATTGTGTTATAGTATTGCAAAAGTAGTAAAAATGTGCCAATTATAAAATATGTCTGAAATTATTAGTATCTTTGTAAGCTTAAAATATTAACAGTATGCAGACGATTGCTATAACAGACGGAACTATCAGGCCTTGGGATGATGCCGAGACCAAGAAAATATTTTGGCATTCATCCGCCCACCTTATGGCTGAGGCGCTTGAAGCGTTGTATCCAGGTGTCAAGTTCGGTGTCGGGCCGGCAGTTGAGACCGGTTTCTATTACGATGTAGATTTCGGAGACAGGCAGATTTCTGATGCAGATTTGCGTAATGTCGAGAAGAAGATGCTTGAACTCGCCAAGTCAAAAGAGACTTTTGAGCGTCAGGAAGTATCTAAGGCGGATGCTTTGAAGTATTTCACCCAGAAAGGTGACAAGTATAAATGTGAGCTTATACAGGATCTGGAAGACGGTACCATTACTTTCTACAAGAATGGTGGGTTTACGGATCTCTGCCGCGGTCCTCACATCAAGCATGTAGATGACATTAAGGCTGTCAAGCTTACTTCCATTGCAGGTGCATACTGGAAAGGAGATCAGGAGCGGGAGCAGCTGACTCGTATATACGGAGTGACTTTCCCTAAGAAAAGCATGCTTGACGAGTATCTTGCCATGTTGGAGGAGGCCAAGAAGCGCGATCACAGAAAGCTTGGAAAGGAAATGGAACTGTTTACCTTTTCGAGCCGTGTCGGACTCGGACTGCCGTTGTGGTTGCCGCGTGGAGCCGTTATGCGTAATATCCTTGAGAACTTCCTTCGTAAGAAGCAGGGCGAACTTGGATATCTTCCGGTAGTGACACCGCATATTGGAAACAAAGACCTTTATGTGACTTCCGGACACCTCGCCAAATATGGAAAAGATTCGTTCCAGCTGATAAAAACCCCGCAGGAGGGAGAGGAGTACATGCTCAAGCCGATGAACTGTCCTCATCACTGTGAGATTTACCGCAGTTCTCCTCGTTCTTATCGCGACCTGCCTCTGCGTTTTGCCGAGTTCGGTACCGTATATCGTTACGAGCAGAGCGGAGAGCTTCACGGATTGACACGTGTTCGCGGTTTTACCCAGGATGACGCTCATCTTTTCTGCCGTCCTGATCAGCTTCAGGAGGAATTCGAGAAGGTAATCGATCTCATTCTCTATGTATTCAAGACCTTGAATCTGACCGAATATATGGCTCAGATTTCACTTCGTGATCCTGCCAACAAGACAAAATACATCGGCTCTGACGAGAATTGGGAGAAGGCGGAGAAAGCTATTATGCTGGCCGCAGAGAACAAGGGGCTCAAGACTGTTGTGGAATTGGGCGAGGCTGCTTTCTATGGTCCGAAACTTGACTTTATGGTCAAGGATGCCATCGGCCGTCAGTGGCAGCTTGGTACTATTCAGGTGGATTACAACCTTCCTGAGAGGTTCCAGCTTGAATATGTGGATGCTGATGGCTCGAAGCGCAGGCCGGTCATGATTCATAGGGCTCCGTTCGGATCTATTGAGAGATTTACGGCCGTGGTTCTCGAGCATACAGCCGGACACTTGCCTATATGGCTCTCTCCGGATCAGGTCAAGATTCTGCCAATCAGCGAAAAATATGCGGATTATGCAGAAAAAATTTGTGATTTGCTGAAAAATTCCGAAATTCGCGCCTCCATTGATTCTCGTAATGAGACACTTGGCAAGCGCATACGCGAAATTTCGCTGCTCAGAGTGCCTCTTATCGCGATTGTCGGTGAGAAAGAGCTTGCAGAGGGCACTGTTTCCGTTCGTAGAGAGGGCGTGGATCAGGGCTCAATGACTGCGGAGCAGTTTGTGAACTATATAAAATCAGCTGTTGCTGAGGAACTTAAAAATTAGGGAGGATAATACTATCGCATTACCTTACAAACCGAGGCCTGCGGGCCTCAAGCCCGGCGGACGTAAGCCGGACCCTCGTCAGACGCAGAAGCGCGACGAGAATGAGTTGAACATAAACGAGCAGATTACTGCACATCAGGTGCGCCTTGTGGGAGACAACATTCCGGAGCAGGGTGTTTACCCTATTGCAAAAGCGCTCCAGCTGGCAGATGAACTCGAACTTGATCTGGTGGAAATCAGTGCACAGGCTGATCCTCCGGTTTGTAAGATACTCGATTACCAGAAATTCCTCTATCAGCGCAAGAAGAAGGCCAAGGAGATGAAGTCCAACGCCTCCAAGGTGGTTATCAAGGAGATACGTTTCGGACCTAATACCGATGAGCATGACTTTATGTTCAAGCTCAAGCATGCCAAGGAGTTCCTTCAGGAAGGCTCCAAGGTGAAGGCCTCCATTTTCTTCAGAGGCCGCTCCATAATGTTCAAGGATCAGGGCGAGAAGCAGCTGCTGAGATTTGCGGTGGAGCTTGAAGAGCTGGGACACGCCGAAAATATGCCTGTCCTTGAGGGCAAGCGCATGACAATGATGATTGCTCCTAACAAGAAAAAGTAGGAGATCATATGTTTATTAACATTTAATTATTTAAAAAATGGCAAAGCTTAAGACCAATTCCGGTGCCAAAAAGCGTTTCACGCTTACCGGATCGGGAAAAATCAAGAGGAAGCATGCTTACCACAGCCACATCCTCACCAAGAAGACCAAGAAACGCAAGAGAAACCTTGATCATTTTGCGCTTATTGAGAAGGTTGACGTTGCAAGGGTTAAAGAATTGTTGGTTCTCTAAAAGTATTGAATTATGCCAAGATCAGTCAACTCAGTAGCCTCAAGGGCACGCCGCAAGAAGATTCTTAAGAGAACCCGCGGTAATTTTCTTTCAAGAAAGAACGTTTGGACAGTAGCAAAGAACACCTACGAGAAAGGTTTGACATATGCATACCGTGACCGTAGGGCCAAGAAGCGCAATTTCCGCGCTCTCTGGATTCAGAGAATCAATGCAGCCGCACGCCAGTACGGTATGTCTTATTCTCAGTTCATGGGCAAGTTGAACGCACAGAACATCGGTCTCAACCGCAAAGTTCTTGCTGACCTCGCTATGAACAATCCGCAGGCATTCGAAGCTATTATCAACTCTGTAAAATAGTTTGAAGTGAGCCTGAAGGAATTTACCCGCAACAGATGGACAAAGTTCGGTTTTTGGACTTTGCTCTATATAGCGTGGGTGATATGGCTTGGAAACTTCTGGTGGCTTTTCGGACTGATTGTCATTTTTGACATTTTCATCAGCAAGAAGGTTCATTGGAACTTCTGGAAGAAACGTTACAAGGAAGGGGAGAAGCACAGTGCTTGGAACGAGTGGCTTGATGCCATCATATTCGCTGTGATTTTCGTTACTTTCATCAACATTTTCTTCTTCCAGGCTTTTAAAATTCCTTCCTCATCAATGGAGAGGACCCTCTATACCGGGGATCATCTTTTTGTCAGCAAACTGGCCTACGGTCCGCGTGTTCCGCAGACTCCTCTTACCATTCCTTTCACGCATAACCAGATTTTTGGAAAAGAGTCTTATTCGACTTTGATTCAGAATGATTATAGAAGACTGAAAGGGTTTCGTGATGTCAGACGGGGCGATTGTGTCGTTTTCGGGTTTCCGAATGGTGACACGGTCCTCAGAAAAGCTCCGGTCGAAGACTATCACGCTTTGGTAAGGTTACTCGGAAAGGACAAGGTGGCTTCCCTCGGGGAGTATGTCGTACGTCCCGTGGACAAGAAGGACCACTACGTGAAAAGGTGCGTGGCACTTCCGGGCGATACGCTGGAGATAAAAGATGGAATGGTGTGGATAAACGGTCGGAAAGAGGAAGTCGAACCAGGTATCCAGTTGTCTTACAAGGTCGTGACCAACGGTCAGCGGATCAATTCCAAGACAGTGGAGCAGCTGGGACTCAACCCTTCGGAAATTTACTTTGATCCTTCGTTGCCAGGATATCCGGCAATGATACTCACAGCCGAGATGCTTGAAAAAGTAAAGGAACTGCCGAATGTGGTGAATGTGTCAGACAACCTCGAAAGAGATGCGGCGAGCGTATCTCGTGAGATTTTTCCTTTTACGGAAGATTCCGGCTGGACAAGGGATTTCTTCGGCCCTCTATGGATACCTGCCAAAGGTGCTACGGTTAAGATTACCGTGGATAATCTGCCTCTTTACGAGCGCATAATCACTGCTTACGAGCATTCGGATTTGCAGCAGGCGCTTAAAGACGGAGAATATACATTCAAGCAGGATTATTATTTTATGATGGGAGACAACAGGCACAACTCTCTCGATTCGCGATACTGGGGCTTCGTCCCTGAAGATCACATAGTCGGAAGACCTGCCTTGATATGGCTCTCTACAGATAAGGGAAAGAGCTTTCCCAATAATATCAGATGGCGCAGATTCTTGAAATTTGTATAGGTTACCATTTTGGAAATCAGAAAATTATCACGATATTTGCAGCCCGTTGTAAGAATTAAAAAATAAAAAATAGTTATGGCAAAAGTTTGTCAAGTAACCGGAAGAAAGAGAATGAAAGGCAATAATGTTGCCCATTCCAAGTTGCGCACCAAGCGCGACTTCTCTCTCAACCTCAAGAACAAACGTTTCTGGAGCGAGGAAGAGCAGAGGTTCGTCACCCTTAAAGTTTCTTGCAAGGGTATGAGAATTATCGAGAAGAATGGCCTTGAGGCTACACTTCGCGATGCTCAGAAAAAAGGATTGATTAACCTTGTTTAATTTTTATCGTTATGGCAAAGAAATCAAAAGGAAACAGGGTGCAGGTCATTCTTGAGTGCACCGAGCAGAAAGCAAGCGGTGTTCCGGGAATGTCTCGTTACGTTACTACCAAGAACAAGAAGAATACTCCGGACCGCCTTGAGCGCAAGAAGTATAACCCATACCTTCACAAGGTAACTGTTCATCGTGAGATTAAATAATTTCAGAGGAGTTTAAGTTATGGCAAAGAAAGCAGTCGCAACCTTCGCAGCAAAGGCCGGTGCCAAGAGCATGGTCAAGTGCATCCGTATGGAGAAGTCGCCTAAGACAGGCGCATACGTCTTCTCTGAGCGTCTCGTAGAGGCGGATAAAGCTAAGGAATTCTTCGCGGACAAGAAATAATCCGGGTAGAAAGATATTTTGAGAGGTCCTGATTATCAGGACCTTTTTTGTCGTTATTATTTCGTATATTTGCACGATATGGCGATTAGTTTCTTTCAGAGAATTACACGAGCCGTGGTGGGACGGTCAAGAGTGGATGACAATACCCTTGACGCCATCGAAGAGGCTTTGGTTGAGTCGGATATGGGTGTGGACACCACACTCAAGATTATTGACAATCTTGAAGAAAGGGTGTCAAAGGACAAGTATATGTCACAAGACGAGCTTGTGTCCCTGCTCCGTGATGAGATAAGCAAGCTTGTGGATGAGCCGGAGCAGCTTTTTGACTTTGAGAAAAAGCCCTATGTGATTCTTGTCGTAGGAGTCAATGGAGTCGGAAAGACTACCACCATTGGCAAAATGGCCGCATATTTCAAGGCTCAGGGAAAGAAAGTGATTCTCGGTGCTGCGGATACGTTCAGGGCTGCTGCGGTGGATCAGCTCACTATCTGGGCCGAGAGAGCGGGGGTGGATATTGTGAAACAGTCCATGGGCTCTGACCCTGCCTCCGTAGCGTTTGATACCGTGAAGGCGGCTGTTTCCCGAGGTGCAGACGTGGTTATCGTCGATACGGCGGGGCGTCTTCACAATCGTGTCGATTTGATGAACGAGCTTACCAAGATACGCAATGTGATGCGTAAGGTGATTCCTGATGCCCCACATGACGTAATGCTGATTCTGGACGCCTCCACCGGGCAGAATGCTTTCCAGCAGGCCAAGGAATTCTCCCGGGCCACCGATATCAGTTCGCTCGTACTTACCAAGCTTGACGGTACGGCAAAAGGCGGGGTTGTGGTAGGAGTCTCTGACCAGTTCCATATTCCGGTGAAGTTCATCGGTGTGGGAGAGGGAATTGGAGACTTGAAAGTGTTTGACAAAAACGAATTTGTAGAGAAGTTGTTCTCTCCGGATGATTTGAAGTAAAAAATAGAAATATGAAACTCAGTTACAATTGGCTCAAGGAATACCTGAAATGTGATCTTACCGTACAGCAGATTGCAGAGGCGATGACATCGATAGGTATTGAAGTTGACGGAGTAGAAGAAGAGGAGCGTGTGCCCGGCGGTCTTGCCGGAGTTGTAGTAGCGGAAGTGCTTGAATGTGAGGCGCATCCTGATTCGGATCATCTCCATATCACCAAGGTTTCAACGGGAGAGGGCGAGCCTCTTACTGTTGTGTGCGGAGCTCCGAATGTAGCCGCGGGGCAGAAAGTTCTTTTCGCCCAGATCGGTACGGTCCTTCCGGGAGATTTCAAAATCAAGAAATCCAAGATCAGAGGCGTAGAGTCTTTCGGTATGATTTGCGCCGAGGATGAGCTTGGTATCGGAACCAGTCATGATGGTATAATGGTACTTCCATCAGATGCCGTAGCGGGTACTCCGGCGAAAGAGTATCTGGGGCTTGAAAGCACTGCTGTGATTGAGTACGAGATTACGGCCAACCGTGTGGATGCTGCCTCCCATTGGGGCGTCGCCCGTGATTTGTATGCTTACCTGAAGCTCAACGGCATCCCTTGCGAACTGGTTCGTCCGGACGTGAGCTCTTTTGAAGAGGGTGCCGGAGAAGGATTGGAAGTAGAGGTTCAGGATGTTGCAGGGGCTCCGCACTATTGCGGAATCACCATAAAGGGAGTAAAGGTAGGACCGTCACCGGAATGGCTTCAGGACAGGCTTCGCAGTATCGGAGTCAATCCTAAGGACAATATCGTGGACGTGTCCAATTTCGTTCTTTTCGAGCTCGGTCAGCCGCTTCACACCTTCGATGCGGACAAGATTGCCGGAGGCAAGGTGATAGTAAGACGCGCTCATAAGGATGAGCCGATAAGGACTCTTGACGGTGTGGACCGCAAGCTCGGCGAACACGATATGGTTATTGCCAATGCTGAGGGCCCTATGTGCATTGCCGGTGTTTTGGGTGGCGAGGAAAGCGGTGTGAGCGAGAGCACGGTCAATGTATTTGTGGAAAGTGCATATTTTGACCCTGCATCAGTGCGTAAGACAGCCAAGAGCCAGACCCTCCAGACCGACGCATCGTTCAGATATGAGAGAGGATGTGATCCGCAGATTTGTATCTACGCGCTCAAAAGGGCCGTTACTCTGATTCAGCAGTGTGCCGGCGGGGAAGTTGTCGGGACAGTCCGGGAGAGTTATCCTTCTCCGATTGAGCGTAAGCGGATAGATCTTGATTACAACCGTATCGAAGAGTTCGCGGGGTGCAAGATAGGTCATGATACCATAGAAAAAATTCTTGAGTATCTTGACTATGAGTTTGCCAGTAGGCGTGATGGGGGTGCTGTCGTAGCCGCTCCTACATATATGGTGGATGTCAGCCGGGAGTGCGATGTGGTGGAGGAACTGCTTCGTATCTATGGGTACAACAATATACCTCTTCCGAAGCACATGAAGATGTCGGTCAACGCCACTCCGAAGCCGGAGCCGGAAGCTGTTCGTAACAGTATTTCCAACTTCTTGGCTGCTAACGGGTTTGTGGAAATCATGAATAATTCCCTTACCAAGGCGGACTACTATTCTTCGCTTAAGGCTTTCCCTGCGGAGAACTGCGTAAGGATTGTCAATCCACTCAGCCAGGATTTGAACGTAATGCGTCAGAGCCTTATACCTGGCGGGCTTGAGGTTGTGGCTTATAACCTCAACCGACAGTTCTCGTCCATGAGAGTGTTCGAGTATGGCAGCGTGTACAAAAGGTTGACGGAGAAGACATCCGAGACTCTTGAGGGGTATGAAGAGCACCAGTGCTTCCTTCTTATGATTACCGGAACCCCGGAAAAATCATGGCGTCTCGAGCCTGGCAAGAGCAATTTCTTCCAGCTGAAGGGATATGTGGAACTGCTGCTCAAGCGTTTTGGTGCTGATATTTATCAGCTTTGGTCGGAAGCTGCACCTTCAGATGTTTTCTCGGAGGGGACAACTTACAAGCTCCCTGGAAGCGGAGCGCAGCTTGTATCAATGGGTACAGTCTCTCCGGCGCTTGCCCGCAGGTTCGGCATCAAGCAACCGGTGTTTGCTGCTGAAATCAACTGGCAGGTTCTCTTCGATCTTATAAAGCGGGACAAGGTTGCATTTACTGAACTGCCTAAGTTCCCGTCTGTAAGGCGTGATCTGGCGCTCCTTCTTGACGAGAGCGTAAGTTATGCTGACCTTCGCGCTGCGGCTTTCAAACAGGCCAAAAAACTTCTCAGGCAGGTCGGCCTGTTCGACGTGTACAGAGGTGACAAGATTCCGGAAGGCAAGAAACAGTATGCCTTGAGTTTCGTGATTCAGGACACTGACAAAACCCTTACCGATCAGGATACGGAACGCGTGATGGAAAGACTCCTGACCACCTTCCAGAAAGATTTCGGAGCACAATTGAGGTAGAATGGGAAAGGCTCTGAGATACACGTTCCTGTTTCTTTTCATTGCCTTTTCGATATGTTCCTGCTCGCGTAGCAAGGTGCTGTCTGAAAAGAAGATGGAAGATTTGTATGTGGACATGTTTATCGCAGATCAGTGGCTCAGGGATCACGGGGATTGTCGGGATAAGGCTGACTCAAGTCTCTATTATGATGTGGTGTTCAAGAAGCATCATTGCACATTTGAGGATTATGATGCAAGTTTGAAATATTATCTTGGTAAAACGGGCAAATTTGTCGATCTTACCAAAAGAGTTTCAGACAGGCTGGATAAAATGGCCGATGAGATGTCCAAGCAGATAATCAGAGACGCCGAGATAGACAAGACGAATGAAGACAATAAAGTGGACTATACGTTTGTGGATTTCAGTCAGAAGGGTGTCGGAACCGAGTATTTCGGGAAGATTGATTCCACCATCACCATGAAGGATACCTTGTCCACGAAGAAGGATACCGTGCTTGCAGCGGACCGGATGTTGGAGAAATTAACGATTGATTTAAAATAAGAGATATGAATTTGTTGAATAAATACGGTTATGTTCTTCGGGATGAGGAAATAGCCTCCAGAATTCAGTCCGTGGCAGAAAATCTGCCGGAGCAGTGTCCGTCGGACATTCTTAAGAAGTGTTTTTCCATGATGGATTTGACGACACTCAAGCCGGAAGATACTGTCGAGTCAGTGGAAGCACTTGTAAAGAAGGCGAATGGGGTATTGGACACATTCTCCGGATATCCGCTTCCTGCATCAGTGTGCGTGTATCCTAATTTTGCGTCAGTGGTGAAGAATATGAGGGTGAGCCCGGAACTTCACGTGACCACCGTGGCAGGCTGCTTCCCTTCTTCTCAGAGCTTTCTTGAGGTGAAAGTTCAGGAGTGTGTGCTGGCAGTGCGCAATGGTGCGGATGAGGTTGATATCGTACTTGCACTCAATCATTTCCTTGCCGGAGATGAGGCTGCTGCATCAGAAGAGATTAAAGCTATCCGTGAGGCTATTGACGCTGAGGCTGCTTCTCAGGGGCGCAAGGTCGTTCTGAAGGTTATTCTTGAGACCGGTCTGCTTGTTGGCCCTTCCAAGATGGCTGAGGCTTCATTCCTTGCTATGGAGGCAGGTGCGGACTTTATCAAGACATCTACCGGCAAGGTGCCTGTCAATGCTACGCCTACCGCCGCATACGTGATGTGCGAGTGCATCAGACTGTTCGCTCTTAAGACCGGCAAGAAGGTCGGTTTCAAGGCCGCAGGTGGTATTTCTACCGATAAGGACGCTGTTTGCTACTATTACATAGTATCTTCTGTCCTCGGAGAAGAGTGGCTGAATAAGGATCTTTTCAGATTCGGTGTGAGCCGTCTCGGAAACAGCCTTGTGAGTGCAATTGAGCAGAAAACCGTCAATTATTTCTAGTTTTTGACATTTCGGTTTTTTTACGATGGGAGTCAGGTCCGTTCAGGCCGGCTCCCATCGCTGTTTTTACACTTTTTTGAAACATAAACGATTAATCTGAGGATAAATGGATAAGTCTTCTGAACTTTGCAGAGGCTTAACATAAATGCTTGGATTATGAAAAACTTCTTTTGGACTTTATTGGTACCGTTACTTGCGTTTTGTGCCTGTAACGGATTCAATCCCATTACCGATGGGGAAATTGTAGATATTATCGGGGAAAACACCTCCGATATGCTTGTTCTGGGAGACAAGCTCAACAATCCTTACTCGGTAAAAAATATCTCTTCGGCATTCAAGTCGTTATATCCTGATATTGATGTGAACGAATATGTAAAGCCTACGGATATTTATATGCGCTTTCTTCCGGAGGACGACACTCAGATGAAGATGCTTGAAGAACTTGGATTGGAACTCGTGGATCATCCTTTGGATTATGAGATTGTAAAGGAGGGGGACTATTATCATGATCCTGATGTGAGCGAGGACAGAATAACGTGGCAGTATTCGACTGTTCCCTTAGGTGTTAATTTGCCCGAAGGCATAAAGAAGGAGTGGCTGGATGTATGTGTGCTGAATCTGGAATCGGGCACCAAGGCGGGTCCGGTGGATTGGAGAGCTGTGGAAGCCGAGTCGTATAGGCTTACCGGCAACGAGGCCATATTGTCCCATGATACCAAAGGTTCCGATACCGGCGTGGCTCCTGAAGGTCGGATTACGATAGAGGATCCTCAATTCTCCGCAACCCCTCAGGGCGTAAAGGGAGTGAAGGTATCCTGCAACACCTTTGTGAAGTTTGCGAGTACTTATACAGATGAAGACGGGTACTATAAGATGGACAAGACCTTCAGCGGGAAGCCCAGATACCGTATCGTATATAAGAACAAATATGGATTTGCCCAGGGGTTCAACCTGATACTGAGTCCGGCTTCATATACTTCTCTCGGGTCGTGTCCTGCGGCCGGATTCAATCTTGACGTGACAAGTTCTTCTGACAGGAAACTCTTTACCAGATGTGCGGTGAATAATGCTGCGTATGATTATTACAAGCAGTGCAAGACCGGAGATTCGGCGATGAGGCTTCCTCCCGCAAATCTGCGTATCTGGCAGTTTCGGAAATTGAGAAAAAGCAGTGCCGTCATGCTTCAGCAGGGGGCGATGATAAATTCAAGCAAGATTGCGGAGTATCTGGGACCGTACACGTTTATCCTGAAGTTGTTTCTTCCGGATATCACCCTGGGCCTTTCCGAATGCAGGTCCTATGCCGACATCTATGCCACGACCGTACATGAACTCTCACATGCGAGTCACTATATGGTCGTTGGGAATGGCTACTGGGACAAGTATATAGACTATATCATAACATCTTTCATTTCTTCGAATATGGTGATGTACGGTACGGGGTCGGAAGAGAACCATGGATATTGTGAAGTAGGGGAGATGTGGGCGTATTACATGCAGAGTACGCTCTATAATGAGCGGTATCCCGGCAGCAACAGGTATTTCGGACAGAACTACTGGTTCCATCCGCAGATATTCACTTTACTTGATGAGAAATGCCTTGACAAATATCGGATATTCGGTGCGCTTGATACGGACATTGTGGACCGGAAAGTGCTTAAGAAAAGGATGCTGAGCATGTATCCTCAGCATAAGACAGCGATCAATCAGGCCTTTTCGAAATATAATTAGGAATATATTGCAGGTCCGGAAACCATTCTAAAGAACATGAATCATGAGTATTAAATATTTTATTGTGTCTGTGGCCTTGCTGTCATTTTGTGCGGCAGGGCTTCGGGCGCAGGAGTTTGCACTTTCTACCAATTTTGCGGATTATGCTGAATTTGGCACCCTTAACGTGGAGGCGTCTTATGGAGTGGCCAGACATTGGAGCCTCAGCGCAGCGGTAAAGTACAATCCGTTCACCTACAGCAGGGGAGATGAACTGCTTCAGCACAAGCAAAGGAGTCTTAGCGCGGGGGTGCGCTACTGGCCTTGGCATATTTATTCGGGGTGGTGGCTTTCCGCTGCGGTAAGGTATCAGGAATACAATAGCGGCGGTATAATATCTCCCGAAACCCGGGAAGGAGACCGTTTTGGCGGCCTGGTTGGGGGCGGGTACACTTATATGATTGCGCCGTGGCTTAATTTTGATATGGGACTGGGGCTGTGGAGCGGGTATGACAGTTTCACTACTTATGCCTGTCCGTCGTGCGGGAAGAGAATTGACGGAGGTGGAAAGTTTTTCTTTCTTCCTGCTGATGTGTTGTTGTCCCTGACCTTTGTTTTTTAGATTTCTTTTGGTATCTTTGCAGTCTATTTCGTAATGGACTGCGCGGGTGGCGAAATGGTAGACGCGCTAGTTTCAGGAGCTAGTGTCAATTGCGACGTGTGAGTTCGACTCTCATCCCGCGCACTTCAGGCTGGTTGTCTTTTGAGGCAATCAGCCTATTTGTTTGTCCGCATGTCGGGTTCGACGTGTATATTGATCTGAGTTTCTGTCCCGAACTTTAATGTGAGGGCTTCTTCAACTCTGGAGGCTATGTCATGAGATTCCACCACCGAAATGGTAGGATCCACGAGAATGTGCGCATCGATGATGTATGACATGCCGTTGCGCCTTGTCTTGAGTTCGTGTATGTTCCTGACTCCCGGCACTGAGGTTGCCGTGTCGCGTATGTTGTTTTCCACATCTTCCGGCAAAGATGCCTCAAGGAGTTCGGATATGCTTGGGAGCCCCATTTTTATGGCAACCACTATTATGGCCACGCTTATGCAGCATGATGCCAGAGGGTCGAGTATGGTCCATTTGCTACCGAGCAGCATTGCTCCCGCTATACCTATCAGAGACCCTACGGAGGACATGGCGTCGCTGCGGTGATGCCAGGCGTTGGCAATGACTATCGGGCTTTCCACATTGCGTCCCACCTTTGCTGTAACTCTGAACAATATTTCTTTGGATATGATGGAAATTGCCGCAGCGGCAAGTGCTATGTATCCCGGGCTTGGGAGGACTTCTCCGTGCAGGACGTTGATGATGGAGCTCACTCCGCTCTTCATCAGTCCCGCGCCTACAACTATAAGCATGACGCTGACTATAAGAGTTGCAAATGTTTCGAACTTTCCGTGCCCGAACGAATGGTCTCTGTCTTCTCCTTTTGAGGATATGTGTGTGAAGATCAGAACCACTGCGTCACTTAGGAGATCGGACAGGGAATGCAGTCCGTCTGCCAGCATGGCGGCACTGTGTCCCAATACTCCCGCCACAAGCTTTAATCCGGTAAGCACAAGATTGACAAGTGCTCCCCACAGGGTCACGTTCCTTATTTTCTTTTCTCTTGCAACAGTATCCATACTCTGAGGGTAGAGCAAAATGAACTCCAATCAATAATGGCGGCCGGATAATCCGGTCGCCATCGTAGTCTCTACAGGAATCGAACCTGTATTTAAGGTTTAGGAAACCTTCGTTCTATCCGTTGAACTAAGAGACCATCACACCCCACAATCGGCGTTTGGCCGTGTGTAGGGGACAATCGGGACAAAAGTCCCGAAAAGAGTCTATTCAGCGTTCTTGACGATGATCTGACGTCCTCTGTAGTAGCCACACTCAGGGCATACGCGATGATACATCACGGTAGCTCCGCAGTTAGGGCAAGTAGCGAGAGTAGGAACCGGTGCGAAATCGTGAGTACGACGCTTGTCCCTGCGCTGCTTTGAAAGTTTGTGTTTCGGATGTGCCATTTTACTATTATTTTAATATTTATTTACTTAAAAACCTGGTAGTGTCGCTGTTGCATTCGCCGTCCTTGTGAACTTTCTGGATAGGCAGGGAGATACATACATAATCATATACTTCCTGACTTATGTCCAATTCGTCACTTTCCGGCGTATAGGTCTCTTCGAATGAAGTCTCGACGGGAATGACCAACTCCTCAAGACATCTGTCACAAGCCACGGTCACGCTGCCCTCAATATCGCAGCTCACATCCACTGTGATGCCGTGATTGCGCAGAATAGCTGTGACTTTCACATCAGCCTTCAGGATGTCGGCATTGCCGAACTCTTCAAAGAACTCCTGACCTACGGTCCAATCCATCTGGACGGGGCCCTTGGCCAATCCAACAAGTTTAACTACAAAGGGCTGCAAAGTTACAAATAATTTTTACTATTGTCAATATCTTGGTAATCCTTTAAAAAGGACTTAATCTTCGTTGTCGCCGCTTCTTTTTCTTGCAAGCGGGTCAAGAAGAATTTTGCGTATGCGCATGTGATGCGGCGTAACTTCTACCAACTCGTCTTCCTGGATGTATTCAAGCGCTTCCTCGAGGGAGAACTTGATGGCAGGAGGGAGTATAATCTTCTCGTCGGATCCGGCGGCGCGTACGTTGGTGAGCTTCTTGGTCTTGCAGATGTTGATGTTCAAATCTCTCTCTCTGGTGTGTTCTCCCACAACCTGTCCTGCATAGATGTCCTCTCCCGGCTCAACGAAGAACCGGCCCCTGTCGAGCAGTTTGTTCATTGAATAGGCGATGGCCTGTCCTGTCTCAAGTGATACAAGAGAGCCGTTGCTTCGCCTTTCAATCTCTCCCTTGAATGGCTGATACTCTTTGAAACGATGTGCGACAATGGCCTCTCCCTGACTGGCGGTCAAGAGGTTGGAACGGAGTCCCATAAGGCCTCGCGTAGGGATTTCAAATTCCAGAAGCGTGCGGTCTCCGCGCGGTTCCATGTGTATAAGCGCGCCCTTTCGGCGTGTGGATATCTCAATTGCCGCTCCCACGAACTCTTCCGGCACTTCGATGGAAAGCTCTTCTATAGGCTCGCATCTCTGACCTCCGATGGTCTTGTCGAGGACCTTTGGCTGTCCGACCTGAAGCTCGAAACCTTCCCTTCTCATGGTCTCAATAAGCACGGAAAGATGGAGAACTCCGCGCCCGTAAACCACAAATGAATCTGCGGTAAGGCCCGGCTTCACGCGAAGTGCGAGGTTTTTCTCAAGTTCTTTCTCCAGGCGCTCTTTGATGTGCCTTGAGGTGACGAACTTACCGTCTTTTCCGAAGAAAGGAGAGTTGTTGATGGTGAAGAGCATGCTCATCGTAGGCTCGTCGACTGCAATCGGCTCCAGAGCCTCGGGATTCTCAAAGTCCGCTATCGTATCTCCAATCTCGAATCCGTCCAATCCTACTACGGCGCAAATGTCTCCGCAATGGACTTCGTCCACATTGGTTTTACCCAGACCTTCAAAAACCATCAGCTGCTTGATTTTCTGCTTCTGAATCACGTCATATCGCTTGCACAGACTGACGTTCTGACCCGTCTTGAGGGAGCCTCTTGTAATCTTGCCGACAGCGATACGTCCCACATAAGGGGAGTATTCGAGCGAAGATATCAGAAGCTGAGGAGTGCCTTCCGTCACTTTAGGTGCCGGAATCACCTCCAGAATCGTATCCAGAAGAGGGGTGATATCTGATGTGGGCTGTTTCCAGTCCTTTGACATCCAGCCCTGCTTTGCCGAACCGTAGATGGTGGTGAAGTCGAGCTGGTCGTCCGTGGCGTTGAGGTTGCACATAAGGTCGAAGACTTCTTCCTGAACTTCATCCGGGCGACAGTTCGGCTTGTCTACCTTGTTGATGACCACTATCGGCTTCTTGCCCATCTGAAGGGCCTTCTGAAGCACGAACCTGGTCTGAGGCATACATCCCTCGAATGCGTCTACAAGAAGCAGGACGCCGTCCGCCATATTGAGCACACGCTCCACTTCTCCTCCGAAGTCGCTATGGCCCGGAGTGTCTATAATGTTGATTTTGACGCCTTTATAAGTTACTGATACGTTCTTGGCGAGAATGGTTATACCTCTTTCACGCTCGATATCATTGTTGTCAAGTATCAGCTGCCCCAAATTCTCAGGCTGGCGAACAAGGTTTGCCTGATAAATCATCCTGTCCACGAGCGTTGTTTTGCCGTGGTCGACATGGGCGATAATTGCTATGTTCCTAATGTCTTGCATACTCTGATTAAACATACAAAGTTACTTACTTTCTGCGGAAAAACATAAAAAACTATATCAATTTTCTTATCTTTGTACCTTATGCGAAGATTATTTGCCTTGTCAATTATACTTGCGTACTTCATTACGGGGGGCTGCGCCTCCGGAGGAGGGGGCGTGAAACAGTCAGACAGGGAACGTTGCATGACCGTTCTTTCCACCGTTCCCTCAGATGCGATTTGTGTAGGATATGCGGCGGAATGCGGGCACAGCGGCATGATATTGGATTCGGCCAGCATATTCCATGGAATAGGAGTTGCCGGTATCCGTGGTGCAGGAATGGCCGTATCGCAGTGTTTCAACGGTAAAGTTGTGCCGATTCTTTCGATAGCGCCTGTACCTGTACGTTTCAAGTCCGACACCGGCTCTGTATTCAACACAGTCCTTTCCACTGCGGCTCGAAAGGGTCTTCGCACCCTTTTTATACAGGACTCTCCCGCTCTT
>HF986286.1:6851-11975 GCA_000432655.1 Bacteroides sp. CAG:1060 | reverse complement strand
CTCCCGCTCTTCCTGACGGGACTGGAGTGATTCTCATAAGTCCGTCGGATGTTCAGTTGAAAGCGAGCGAGAGGCATATAAAGGCTGGAAGGTCAATACTTGACTTGGAGAGTCTAAAGAGTGCGGTGGACTCGTTCTCTTTGTATGATGAGACGCTAATTCTGCGTAATTCCGGTGCCGGCAGGCTGGTGGACCGGAGTTTCCTCGGAGGAAGGTTCAAGCCGTCCGATGTCGGTTCTTTTCTGAACAAGGCTGCTGAATGGACCTTTTTCTCTCCTTGTGACAAGGGCGTCAAGGTAATGCCATATTATCCGGATAAATCGGTGTATTATGCTCGTTTTATCAACTCTATACCGGGTGCTGACAGCAGGGTGGGAAAGGTTCTGCCTCCTGCTACAACGTTTGTGCTGGCACTGGCGGTGCCTTCGGATGGGTTCCGTTCCGGATATGAGGAATATATGGATGCCAACGTGCGGATGGTAAAGTACCAAAGCCGTATCAAGAATCTCGCCGGGACTACCGGGAAGTCGCCGCTCAAGTGGGAAAAGGAACTTGCGGTCAAGGAGGTTGCAACGGTTGGTTTTGATGCGCACAGGGTGGTTCTTTTGCGTATTGGAAAGAAAACCGGCAATGCGGACTCATCCGCCAATGAGTACCGGGGATTCACCGGGGCGTTGTACGGGACCGCGTTTGCTCTGGCAGATGATTCTTTTTTTGCGGTACGCAACGGGTGGATGGCCATTGGGGACAAAGAATCCGTGGATGCATGGTATTCGTGTGAATTTGAAAATAACGGCTTTGAAAAATGGCCGTCAAGAAATATTAAATGTTCATTGTTCTCGGATGGCAGATGCATGGTCTGGGACAATAAAGGTATAGAAATATGGAATTCAAATCTGTAAATAAAACTCTTGAAAATAGCTTCAAGAACAACTGGGAGCGTGAGGCTCTGTCGAATTATCAGGGCAGTACGCTCAAATATAAAGAAGTGGCGGAGAGAATGGAATATCTGCACATTGCGTTCTCTCAGTGCGGGCTTAAACGGGGAGATAAAGTTGCTCTTTGTGCTCGCAATCAGGCCAATTGGGCAGTATGTTTCCTTGCCACAATGACATACGGCGCGGTGCCTGTACCGATTCTGCATGAGTTCAAAGCGGAGAATATACACTATCTGGTGAATCATTCGGAGGCTAAGGTTCTTTTTGTGGACGATGTTATCTGGGATGGACTCCCGGAGTCTGAAATGCCGGATCTTGAGGTGATAGTGCAGATAAACAATCTGAAATTCATCTATGCCAGGAACCGGTTTGACGAGGAGATAAGAGGGAGTCTTCAGAAGACTTTCGATAAGTTGTATCCGGAAGGGTTCAAGCCTGAGAACCTCAAGTATTATGAAGACAAGGCGGATGAGCTCGCGCTGATTAACTATACGTCCGGGACATCCGGCTTTTCCAAAGGTGTCATGATTCCTTACAGGGCTCTATGGTGCAATATCAACTTTGCGCGGACGGTAGCGGAGCCGCAGATGACATGCGAATCCGAAATCGTGGCCATGTTGCCTTCTGCTCACATGTATGGTATGATGTTCGAGTTTCTCTTTGAGATGACCATCGGCGCGCATGTACATTTCCTTACCCGTACACCGAGTCCGAAGGTGATAATGAAGGCATTCTCGGAGATACACCCTGATGTTATCATTGCGGTGCCTCTGATAATAGAGAAGGTTTATAAGAATCAGATTAAGCCTGTTGTGGACCGCAATAAGGTGTTTATGCGGATTCCGATTGTGGATCAGATTATTCTCAAGAAGATCCGCAATGCCATGATAGAATCTTTCGGAGGCCGTTTTGAAGAGGTTATCCTCGGCGGCGCGGCGTTCAACCCGGAAGTGGAGCGTTTTATGCGCCGTCTCCATTTTCCGTTCACGGTAGGATACGGAATGACCGAATGTGCGCCGATCATAACCTACGAAAAATGGTGGAAAGCCCGTTATGGCTCATGCGGTATCCCTGTTCCTGGATGCCGGATCAGAATAGACTCTTCCGATCCGCGCAAAGTTGCGGGGGAGGTGCAGATCAAGGGGGACAATGTATTCCTTGGATATTACAAGAACCCGGAAGCTACCAAACAGGTCTTTACGAAAGACGGGTGGTTCCGTACCGGAGATATCGGAGTGGTGGATGCCGACGGATATCTGTATCTGAAGGGCCGCTCGAAATGTATGATTCTCGGACCTTCCGGGCAGAATATTTATCCGGAGGAGCTTGAAGCGGTAATCAATAACGTCACATATGTCGTGGATTCTCTGGTGGTGGAGGACAAGGTGGGACTTACTGCACTTGTATATCCGGATTATCATCTGGCGGAAATGGACGGAATGACCGGAGAACAGCTTGAGGAGCGTATTGCAGCGGGACTTCCGGAAATCAACAAGCTTCTTCCGAATTATGCTCAGATACGCAAGATAGAGTTCCTCCCGGAAGATTTTGAACGTACTCCAAAGAAGAGCATTAAACGATATCTGTATCAGAGAGACCATGAATAAGTTCGATGATAAATATTTGAAGATGGCGGAAATATGGGCGCAGAACTCATATTGCAAGCGTCGTCAGGTCGGAGCGCTGATTGTCAAGGACAGGATGATAATCTCCGACGGATACAACGGTACGCCTTCCGGATTTGAGAATATATGCGAAGATGAGAACGGTGTCACCAAGCCGTATGTGCTGCATGCGGAAGCCAATGCCATTTCGAAGGTAGCCAAGTCGGGTAACAGTTCCGAGGGCTCTACCCTCTATGTGACGGCTTCGCCGTGCATTGAATGTGCCAAGCTGATTATCCAGGCCGGTATAACCCGTGTGGTATATAAGGATGAGTACCGCCTTACGGATGGTGTGGACCTTCTCAAGAGAGCGGGAATAACGGTAGAAAAAGTGTAGTCTGTCATGAAGAAAAGCTCCATATTGACCGCTGTATTTGGCGTGATTATAGGCGTGCTGCTCACTCTTGTCGTGCAGTTGTGGGCAAGGCCGTCCAAAATTCGCGTCAGGGACAGGGACTGGCAGAAAGTCAATCTGATACTCAGGAGTATAGATGAAAATTATGTGGACTCGGTGGATCATAAGAAAGTGACTGACATTGTGGCGGAGGCTGCTCTTCAGGCATTGGACCCGCACTCGATTTATATGGTTCCCAAGTCTCTCGACGCCCATGAGGAGGATCTTGCCGGCAATTTTGACGGTATCGGAATCCAGTTCAACGTTCCCAACGATACGGCAATAGTGTTGGAAGTGATTCCCGGTGGTCCATCCGAGAAAGTGGGACTGAAGCCCGGCGACAGACTGCTTAAAGTGGACACCACCTGCATAGCCGGTGTCAAGTTCCCTCAGGACAGCATGGTGCGAAGAATGAAGGGAAAGGCTGGAAGCAAGGTGAACGTGCTCGTAAAGCGTGACAAGGAGACTATCCCGTTTGAGATTACGAGAGGGAAGATTCCTACGCATTCTGTGGATGCTGCCTTCATGGTAAGGGATACCGTAGGATATATAAGGCTTTCCAAATTCTCCCGCACTACGGGACAGGAGTTCATTACGGCTGCGGCTGATTTGTTGGATTCCGGAATGAAGGACCTTATCGTGGATTTGCGCGACAATACCGGCGGTTTTCTGGATCAGGCGCTGATTCTTTCCAATCTCTTCCTTCCGAAAGATTCTGTCATTGTATATATAGAAGGTCTTCACAGAAAGCGTGAGGACTATAAGGCTGACGGCAGGGGGCCTCTTAAGGAAGTGGGCCTGTCGCTGCTTATAGATGAGAATACGGCCTCGTCCAGCGAGATTTTCGCAGGAGCCATGCAGGATAACGGCAGGGCTATGGTGGTGGGCAGGAGATCGTTCGGGAAGGGACTTGTGCAGGAGCCGTTCTATTTCAGTGACGGATCCGGAATGCGGATTACCGTGGCACGGTTCCACACTCCTTCCGGGAGATGTATCCAGAAGCCTTATACGGATGATTACAACTACGAAGTCCTCAAACGCTATAATGAGGGTGAGATGGTTGTAGCTGACAGTATGAAGCTTGAAAAGGGCGGTATCATTCCGGATGTCTTCGTTCCGATGGACACTACCCGCGCCGGCAAATTCTATGTCGCCTGCAACAGGAAAGCGACGGCCATGCGGTTTGCGTCCGCATATTTTGACGACCACAAGAACGAGTTGTCCGCCATAGATGACTTCGATGAACTTATCCGTTATCTTGATGGCGCCTGTCTGGAGTCCAAGTTCCTGGATTTCGCAAAGCGCAAGGACGGCATCGCGCCTTCAAGTGCTGAATGGGCGGTGGATCGCAAATATGTCATGACGCAGCTCCGCGCCCTTGTGGGACGTTACTCCAAACTCGGAGATAATGCGTATTATCATCTGTTCCTTGATATTGACGACTGCTTTAATGCAGCTTTGAACAAAATGTAGCTTATGAACCTTCTTCTCTGCCTTATAGCGGTGATTGTGGTCACCTGCATCATTCTGAACAATGCATCGGACAAGATTGGAATGCCAGTGCTCCTGGCCTTCATCCTTCTTGGTATATTCTTTGGCAACAACGGACTTGTCCCTATCAAATTTGACAATTATTCCTTTGCGGAGAATATATGTACGGTAGCATTGATATTCATAATGTTCTATGGAGGTTTCGGAACCCGGTGGGAATCCGCCAAGCCTGTAATTCTGCCGTCCGCCCTGCTCGCAAGCCTTGGAGTAGTGATGACGGCCGGACTGACGGGTCTGTTCTGCCGTTTCGTGCTTTCATGGGGTTGGGTGGAGAGTTTCCTTATGGGTTCTGTAATCAGTTCTACGGATGCAGCGTCGGTATTCTCCATTCTCAGAGCCAAGAAGCTGGGTCTGAAGAACAATACCGCTCCTATGCTTGAGGTGGAGAGTGGTTCCAACGACCCGTTCTCTTATATGTTGACCGTGCTGATGATTTCTCTTCTCAACGGAAGTGCTTCCGGGGGAAGTATCGCATGGATGTTGTTTGCGCAGCTTGTTTTCGGTGCCGGATTCGGCTGGCTCATAGCCAAAATAAGCATTTATGCAATCAAACGGCTCAATTTCACTACATCGGGGG
>HF986286.1:0-6844 GCA_000432655.1 Bacteroides sp. CAG:1060 | reverse complement strand
AATTTCCCTACATCGGGGTTTGATTCGCTTTTTGTATTTGCGGTGGCATTGTTCTCGTATGCTGTCCCGTCTCTGGTGGGAGGCAACGGCTACCTCAGTACCTACATTGTGGGAATGATGCTCGGCAACTGTACTTTCAAGGGTAAAAAGAACATGGTGGGTTTCTTTGACGGACTTACCGGTCTTATGCAGGTACTTGTGTTCTTCCTTTTGGGACTTCTTGCACGTCCTGCGCTTATGGTCAAGGTTCTTCTGCCTGCCGTGCTCATATTCTTCTTTATCCTTTTGTTTGCAAGACCATGTTCCGTGTACCTGATATTGATGCCTTTCAGAAAGTTTATGATGAAGCAGAAAGCGCTTGTGTCATTCGTGGGGCTGCGCGGGGCTTCTTCTATTGTATTCGCCATCTTTGCGACAGTAAGTGACGGGGTTGTCCAGAATGACATATTGAATATTGTGTTCTGCATCGTGCTTCTTTCAATATCCCTGCAAGGTTATTTTATACCGTTTATGGCACGTAAGCTCGACATGATAGACAAGGATGCGGATGTCATGAAGACATTCAGTGACTTCTCCGAGGAGACGGAGTTGATTTTTAGCGAGGTCTCCGTACCTTCCCAGTGGGACGGCAAAAAGGTAAAGGATGTGGCGTTCCCTGTCGATATTCTTATCTGTAAGTGTATAGCTCCGGATGGGACCGAGACCGTTCCGAACGGGGATACGGTATTCAATACTGGGGATAAACTCATCGTATGCTCACAGGCATGCGTCGGGAAGCACAGTATGCGTCTTTCGGAGAAAACCGTTTCCAAGGGCAGCAAGGACATCGGCAAGACCATAAAGGAATATGCCGTGGGTACGGGGCAGATATTGCTTATCCAGCGCGGACAAGAGAACATCATTCCGCGTGGGGATACTGTCCTTATGGAAGGAGACCGAATTTTTTATAATCATGATTCCTAAGTGTTTGCCCGCCTAAGGTGTCTATAATTCCTAAAAAATCCCTATCTTGTCGGAAGTATTGTCTTTCTTGCTATGAGAGTAACTATTGTGACTTGTGTCGCGTTGGCGATGATGTGCTTGTCGTCCTGTACGCGCAGTTATCGTAAGGTCGAGTTTAACTATGACTCGGATGTGCTTTGTCTTGGCGTAGACCGGACAGTGTATCCTGCGGAGAATGCCGATGGAGAGATTCCGGATTCTGCCTGGGACGGGTTTCGTTTTCAGCAGGAGTTCTATCTTGTCAATCCGGAAAACGGAGTGCCCCTCAGGGATGCGTCTTTCGCTTATGTGTCTGATTTTCACGACGGAGTAGCAGTTGCGCGGGATAATTCCGGAGCATGTTTCTTTATTGACAAATCGGGCCGGAGAATTATTGATGCCCTTTATAAGGATGCTACGCTTTTTTCTGGCGGAAGGGCGTGGGTGCGGTCTTTCGATGACGAAATCATAGCGGTCGATCGTAAGGGAAACAAGGTGTTCTATGCCCCTGAAGCGGTGATGGTAAATACGTTCTATGATGGAAAATCCGTGATTTATACTCAAGACGGTCACACTAAAGTGGTTGATACCTCCGGAAAAGAATTGTTTGACGGCAAGGGACATGGAGGCAATTTTGTGGTGGACGGACGTATCGTCATGCCTGGTGCTGATGGCCAGGGGGTGATGTCTCTTGATGGGGACTTTGTTCTGGCTCCGGTTTATAAATCCGTGGGACAACTTCAGTGGGTGGATGTTGGCAGCTATGTGGATGCCCTTTGTGATGACAGGTTTATAGTATTGAAGGACAGTGGATATGGCGTGGTTGATAAGACCGGAAAGGAAATAGTGCCGGCGATGTTTGAAGATATCGTTCGGGACGGGGAAATGTTTCTTGCCCAGAGTCGCGGAGCTGGTTCGTCCGTTGGTTCTAAAGCGATATGGTATAACCGTGACGGCAGAGTTGAGGTCGAGGGAACGTTTACTGAAGCGTATCCGTTCGGTGATGGGGATTTCGCTGCAGCCTGCGATTCACAGCATTGGGGTTTTATCGACAAAAAAGGTAATTGGGCGATCAAACCTGCATGGACATTTGTAGGTACTTCTATGGATGCCAATGGAAGGGCTGTCGTGTATGACAACGACAGTGCGGAAGCAGGGTTGCTGAGAGCGGACGGCACTATGGCGGTGGAATACGGCTATAGTGTGATATCTCCGTTGAAAGGAACAGGCTTGTATGCGGTTTCCAACGGACAGAAAACGGGCATTATGGACATGAACGGAAAAATCGTGGTGCCTGCGGACAAGTATGATTTCAGCGGAGTCATAAATGAAGACAGACATTTATACATCTACATAGATTGATCTTGCAATATGAATAAAGAATCCTACGAATGGAATTATTGCTCTCTTGGTGGAGTGATAAGAGTGAAAATTGCCAGCGGTGAAGATCTCGAGCATCTTGGCGAACTTGACCAGAAATATTGGACGGTATTGAGTTGTCCGGTGTCCGATCTGCAGATGGATAAGACGCTGCTTGACCTTATGGATACGGACAAGGACGGAAAAATAAAAGTTCATGAAGTGGTGGAGGCGTCGCGCTGGCTCTGCTCGGTGATTAAGGACAAGGAGACGATTCTCAAAGGGGACGATGTTCTTTCGATTGACAATATTGATTGTTCTACTCCGGAAGGAGCGCGGCTGCATGATTCCGCAGTACGTATTTTAAAGAATCTTGGGGTAGAGAAGAATGAGATTTCGGTGGCTGATGCATCCGACAGTGTGGCGATATTCAAGAATACGGTGTTCAACGGAGACGGTGTCATTGTTCCGGCTACGGCTGCCGATGATGCTCAAGCAAGGAAAGTGGTGGAAGATTGCATGGCCTCGATGGGCTCCGTGGTTGACAAAAGCGGGGAAGCCGGCGTAAATGCGGAACTGGTGGAGAATTTCTATGCGGCTTGTGCAGACTACGCTTCATGGAGGGAAAAGGCTGAAACGGATGCTGCTACTGTTCTTCCTTATGGAGGGAATACTGCTGATGCTTATGCCGCGAGCCTAATCATAAAGGATAAGGTTGAGGATTATTTCACGAGGTGCAAGCTCATTGCTTACGATCCTGCTGCGGCTTCTGCTGTGGCTGTGGCCGTGGAGAAGATAGATGACATATCATCCTGCCCTGTTGCAAGGCCGGATGTTTCCGGAATTCTGCCGTTTTCCAAGCTTAATCCCGCCTGGCAGGGAGCGTTTGACAAGTTCAGGGCATTGATTCCGAAGAGCGCATTTGCCTCTTCTGACGGTATGACCGAAGCTGAATGGAATACTGTGATGGCTTCATTTGGAGCTTATTCTGCGTGGATGGGAAGCAAAAAGGGCGAGCAGGTGGAGGCTCTTGGCATAGATGAAGTGAAGGCTGTGCTGGCTTCCGACAAGAAGCAGGTCCTTTTGGAGCTCATATCCAAGGATAAGGCTCTTGAGCAGGAGTCCAATTCCATAGATGACGTCAAGAAACTTATGCTTTTCTATAGGGATTTTGCGCATCTTCTTGACAATTATCTGATTTTCAACGATTTCTATAAGAAGCGTCAGGAGAGAAGGGCTGTGTTTGAGGCCGGCAGACTGTATATTGACCAGCGCTGCTGCGACCTCTGCATCAGAGTATCTGATATGGGACAGCATGCGGATATGGCCAAGTTGAGCGGTATGTTTCTGATATACTGCAAGTGTGTGTCCAAGGTTCTCGGCCGGGCGATGGACATAGTGGCGGTAATGACAGACGGTGACACGGCTGACCTTAGACCTGGCAAGAATGGAGTGTTCTTTGACTGCGAAGGACGCGACTGGGATGCAACCGTCACAAAGATTGTGGATAATCCGGTAAGCATCAAGCAGGCGTTCTGGGCACCTTACCGGAAATTTTGGGATTTCTGTGTCGGGCTTATAAACAAGTCTGCTGCTGACAAAGATGCCAAAGTCATGGCCGATATGCAGGCTAAGGCTCTCCAGACCGCTTCTTCTGCTCCGGCTGCCGCACCATCTGAAGGTGCTCCTAAGACGCAGGCGTTCGATATTGCCAAGTTTGCCGGTATTTTTGCTGCCTTAGGTATGGCATTGGGCTATATAGGGTCCTTCCTTACCAGCATTGTCACCGGTATCAAGACTACGCCTCCGCTCCAGCTCCTGCTGATTGTGTTGGTGCTGATGCTGGTGATTTCCGGACCTTCATGCTTTATAGCATGGAGCAAGCTTCGCAAGCGTAATCTCGGCCCGGTACTTAATGCCAATGGGTGGGCCATCAACTCCAAGGTGCTTGTCAATATTGTATTCGGAGCCAAACTCACGGCTGTGGCCAAGTATCCGAAGCTCAAAATATTCGATCCTGACAAACAGAAATCCTGTGCATGGAAATGGATACTGGCGGCCGTTGTGCTTGTCCTTATTGTATTGGCGGCGCTTCAGCTCTGCGGTGTGGTAACTATAATCACTATATGTAAATAGTCTATGGATCTTTCTTCTCTTTTCAGTATTGAAAAGGCCAATGTGGGCCTGTTCTGCGACTGCTTCCCTCCTGTGATGGACGGAGTGTCGGTATGCATGCAAAACTATGCCGAGTGGATGCAGAAGAAAGTGGGGGAGACAGTGGTGGTTACACCTAATGTGCCTAAAGCAGACTACTCGAAACTTGATTATAAGGTTCTGGATTATTTCTCAGTTCCGATTCCGAAACGGCCTCCGTACGTGACCGGCATTGCGGAAATTGATCCTGTTTTCCTCGCCAAAATATCCCGTATCAAGTTCAAGATAGTGCACGCGCACTGTCCTTTTACTTCGGGGCTGGCGGCTATGAGGATTGCCCGTTTACAGAAAATACCATTGGTGGCGACGTTCCATTCAAAGTACAGGGACGATTTCGCGAGAGTGCTGCCCGAGCCTGCGGTGAAAGCCATGCTTAAGCTCGTTGTCGGATTCTATGAGCGTGCCGATATGGTATGGGTGCCGCAGGAGTCCGTGGTGGATGTCATAAGGGAATATGGTTACAAAGGCAAGGTAGAGGTCATGGACAACGGGTCTGACCTTGTGGCCGACTATCCGGACAAGTATTTTGCGGATGCGCGAAACAGGCTCGGTATCCGACCGGAAGAGTTTGTGATGCTCTTTGTAGGACAGCATATTTGGGAGAAGAATCCCAAACTTGTGATAGAAGCATTGGCGTTGTTGCCGGATGTTCCTTTCAGGATGTACTTCATAGGCAATGGATATGCCGCGCAGGAGATGAAGTCTCTGGTGTCTGAAAGAGGGCTTGATTCCAAAGTTACTTTTGTGGGTACCATCACGGACCGGGAAAAACTTAAGGATTATTATGCCGTTTCGGATTTGTTCCTTTTCCCGTCATTGTATGACAATGCGCCGTTGGTGGTACGCGAAGCCGCGGCTCTTCATACTCCTGCGGTGATGGCTAAGGGCTCTACCGCTTCTCAGATTATTACCGATGGTGCAGATGGTTTCCTCGTCGATAATGACCCTGAGAAAATGGCGGAGCTGCTGCGTAAGCTTGTTGCCGATCCTGCACGTGTGCACCGTGTCGGGATACAGGCTTCCAGAAGCATAGTCAGGTCGTGGGAAGATTGTGTGGATGAGGTGATTGACAGGTATAATTCTCTGCTGCGCAGTTGGGGATTGGACCCTATAGACAGAATTGAAACCCTAAAACAATAATATTATGAACAAATTTGTAACTGATTGGGCTACTACGGACAGGGTGCAGGTTGTTCTTGATACCATAGCATCCCGTCGCAGCGTCCGGAATTATTCAGACAGGCCCGTAACTGACGAATTGGTGGATAAACTTCTGAGAGCGGCAATGGCTGCACCTTCGGCCAAGAACAGGCAGCCGTGGGAGTTTGTGGTGGTGCGTAGTCGCGCGGTGCTTGATTCGCTCGCCGGGGGACTCAAACATGCAAAAATGCTTTTTGGCGCTCCTCTTGCCGTGGTGGTGTGCGCTCACAGTCATATCGTGCTGTCTGACGGTACGCGGGTGGAGAATCAGTTCTGGCAGCAGGATGCGGCTGCCGCTACGGAGAATCTGCTTCTTGCGGCGGAGGCTCTTGGACTTGGTGCCGTATGGACTGCTGCATCGGATGAGGAACGCAGTTCCGTGGTACGGAATGTCCTTGGAATACCTGCCGGAGTCAGTCCTTTCTGTGTGATTCCTATAGGTTTTCCTGCGGAAACGACGTTTCCTAAGGACAAATGGGCCCCGGAGAAGATACATTATGACAAATGGTAGTCATTTATTTCTCTTTCTTATTTGTTTGATTTAGAATTTTTTGTAAATTTGCAGGCTCTTTCCAAATAGAGGGAAGAGGTTTTGAAATATTAACTTTAATTTTTTGCTGCAATGGCTGAATATTTGATGCCTGAGAAGAAGCAAGAGATTTTCGCGAAGTACGGAAAGTCTAATAAGGACACCGGCTCTCCTGAGAGTCAAGTTGCTTTATTTTCCTACCGTATCGCTCACCTTACCGAGCATGTGAAGCAGAACAAGAAGGATGTTGTCACCCGTCGTTCACTTCTCCGTCTTGTTGGTAAGAGACGTCAGATTCTGGATTACCTCCAGAAGGTTGACATTGAGAGGTACAGAAGTATCGTTAAGGAGCTCGGTCTCCGTCGATAATCAAGATAGGAAAGATCCAGGGATGGTTTCTTAAGGAAGCCATCCCTTTTTCGGATATAAGTATTTTATACGATATTGGACGTAAAGAAAAACAGTAATGAACATCATCAACAAGAAAATCCAGCTCGCGGATGGCCGCGTGATTGAGATTGAGACCGGCAAACTGGCCAAGCAGGCCGCCGGTTCCGCTGT
>HF986285.1:18396-28906 GCA_000432655.1 Bacteroides sp. CAG:1060 | reverse complement strand
AGATATTCGGTACCGGAAACCCCCTTTTCTGGTACGGGCCATGTGTGCCAGCATCCGAAAATATCCGGGAATCGGTACTGCAATCGAATGTGGAGGAGAAACGTGGGTTTCCCGAAGAAAATCAGCGGAGTTTTGGATTATTACCGAGTAATTTCGTATCTTTGCAGAATGGAATTGAGGTATGGTGTAATGGTAGCACTACAGATTTTGGTTCTGCCTGCCCAAGTTCGAATCTTGGTACCTCAACGTTTCTTCGAGAAGTAAGACACCATTAATTCAGCGCACTTGTCCTTCATGACATCTGCGCTGACTTTCGTTTTGGGGTGAAGAAGGCAGGGGGAGAATCCGGTGTAGCCGCGTTTCGTGTCCGGAGCTCCATATACCAGGCGTCCGAGTTGCGCCCATGCCAATGCCGCTGCGCACATAGGACATGGCTCCACCGTGACATACAGGGTGCAGTCGTTGAGATATTTACCTCCTATGGCTTCTGTAGCTGACGTGAGAGCTATCATCTCCGCGTGTGCAGTAGGATCATTGAGCCTTTCCGTCATGTTGTGACCTTTTGCGATGATTCTGCCGTTGCAGACAATTACGGCACCTACAGGGACCTCGTCTTCCGCCGCGGCTGCCTCCGCTTCACGCAGGGCGGCTTCCATATATTTTGTGTCTTCATTCATAACGTGTGCAAAAATACGAAAAATCAAAAACAGTTTCTTAACTTTGTAAGATATGAGACTTTTTCTGATAGACGGACATGCTCTTGTGTTCAAAATGTATTACGCCTTTCTCGGAAGACCAATGGTCAATTCGAGAGGAGAGGATACGTCCATACTATATGGTTTTACAAAATATCTGCTTGAACTTATAAACAAAGAGCATCCTACTCATATTGCTGTCAGTTTTGATCCTCCCGGGGGGACTTTCCGCAACGAGTTGTATCCTGCATATAAGGCCAATCGAGGAGAGACGCCGGTGCCGGTGATACAGGCCCTTGAACCTTTGATACAGATGGTCTCAGCCATGAATATTCCTGTCTTGATGATTCCGGGATTTGAGGCAGACGATGTTATAGGTTCTGCTGCGGTAAGATTTGCCTCAGATGATACTGAGGTCTATATGGTGACTCCAGACAAGGATTACGGACAATTGGTGTCGTCTCACATATTTCAGTTCCGTCCGGGGAAGTCAGGCGCTGAAAATGAATTGTGGGGAGAAGCCGAGGTGTGCGCCAAGTGGGACATAGAAAAGACATCCCAGGTCATAGATATGCTGGCGTTGTGCGGAGATTCTTCCGACAATGTGCCGGGTGTTGCCGGAGTGGGGCCCAAGGGGGCTGCAAAACTTCTGGCGAAGTACGGTTCTGTGGAAGGGATATATGAGCACCTTGACGAGCTTAGCCCGAAACAGCGGGAGAAGTTTGAGGAAGCGGAGCCGCACATGGCACTTTCAAAGAAGCTGGTGACCATCAAGACGGATGTCCCCGTAGATGCAACCATGGACAGTATGATAGTGGATACCACTTATACTTCAGACCTTGAAGCCTTGCTGGACCGGTATGAATTTCCTTCCCTGAAAAAGCTTGTACGTACGCTTGCGGCGAATTCTTCGGACTGCTTGGATTGCGAGACAAAAGCTTTTGAGCCGGCAACCCTGCAGCGGGTTGAGCCTTCGCGCGTGGATGCGAAAAGAGTGGCCTGCGTCCTTGATGGGGAGCAATTGCTCGTTACGGACGGAGCCCGTTATGCTTCCGGTTCTCCGGCCTCCATGCGGACCTTGATGGAGAGCCCGGACGTGGTAAAGGTGGGCTATGGGCTCAAGTCTATGATGAACCGTCTTTCCGGGGAAGGGATAAGCCTTTGCGGACGTCTTGAGGACCTTGAGATAATGCATTATCTGATAGACCCGGAGCACAGTCATAAGCCTGAGGATCTGGTGCGTCTGTATATCGGTGAGGTGGTGCAGGCGGGAAGCGGTGCCGTTGAAGAAGAACCTTCTCTTTTCGGTGCAGACGACAGTTTTATGGAGGGCGGGGAGTCCCTTTCAAGCAGCGATACTCTTACGAAGTTGTCTCTGGTACTGCCTGTGGCGGAGAAGATAGAAGCAGAACTGGCCGGACAGCCTGCACTTGGCAGATTGTATGACAATATGGAAGAGCCTCTTATCGGAGTGCTTTCGAGAATGGAACTTGCCGGTGTGAAAGTGGATATAGCTTCCCTTGAGGAGTTCGCTCGTGGCCTTGAAAAGCAGATGAAGGAGCGTGAGAGCCAGATTAGAAGCATTGCCGGAGATCCTTCGCTCAATGTGGCTTCTCCAAAACAGATAGGCGAACTGGTGTTCGAGAAACTCTCGCTTGACCCGAAGGCTAGAAAACCGAAAAAAGGCAATTGGCCCACTGACGAGCAGACCCTCCAGGAACTCTCGGACAGAAGTCCTGTGATTGAAGCTATTCTGGATTATCGCGGGCTGCGCAAACTGCTTTCTACATATATAGAACCTTTCGGGACATACGTCTCCAAGATTGACGGAAGGGTGCATACTACATTTAATCAGGCGCTTACTGCAACCGGAAGGCTGTCTTCATCCAATCCCAATCTCCAGAATATCCCTATCCGCAGCGAGCAGGGAAGAGAGATTAGAAAAGCCTTTGTGCCGGGGTCCGAGGACAACGTGCTCGTGTCTGCGGATTATTCTCAGATAGAGCTTAGGCTAATGGCCCATTTCAGTGGTGACGAGCACCTTGTGTCAGCGTTCCGTCAGGGACAGGACGTGCATCGAGCCACCGCTTCAAAAATATTCGGAGTGGCGTTGGACGAGGTGACCGAGCAGCAGAGAAGAGTGGCCAAAACGGTTAATTTCGGGATTATATACGGAATATCGCCGTTCGGACTTGCTCAGCGTCTGCATTGTTCCAGATCTGAGGCCAAGCGGATTATCGATGATTATTTCGAGAGTTTTCCGTCTGTGCGCCGGTTTATTTCGGAGACCGTGGAAAAGGCCGGAAACGACATGTATGTGGAGACGCTTTTCGGGCGAAGGAGATATATTCCTGAGATAAAGTCCGCCAACGGGGCGCTTAGGGCATTTGCGGAACGAAATGCCGTGAATGCACCTGTTCAGGGCACTGCGGCCGACATAATAAAGTTGGCGATGATAGCGGTGGACCGCCGTCTTCGGAAGGAAGGACTCAAATCCGTGATGGTTCTTCAGATACATGATGAATTGCTGCTTGACGTCCCACATGACGAGATAGATGTGGTGGAACGTATATTGAAGGAAGAAATGGAAGGGGTGGTGACATTGTCCGTACCTCTCACAATAGAGTGTAATTATGGTAAAAACTGGCTTGACGCCCACTGATGAACTTGTCCGCCGGGCAATTATCGGCGACGGTACTGCATTTACGGAATTATGGGACACCAATGTCGATGCCCTGAGGACATATCTGTCGTCGTCGCTCAAGCAGCTTGACGACTTCTATCTGGATGATATCTGCTCCCGGAGTTTTGAAAAGGCCTTCAGACAGATTGGAAGTTACGACCCGTCAATAAGCAAATTCTTCACCTGGCTTAAGGTCATAGCCCGCAATACGGCGCTTGACATTCTCGAATCGGAGAGCCGCAGCAGGATGGTGTCCATTGAAGATTGCGACGACAAGTCCGTGGTGGACAATATCGGAGACGATATGGTGTCGGCGTTGGAGACAATCATTGAAGATGAAGGGAAAGACAAGTTGTTGTCCTATATTGACGGAATGCCGGAACTGTATCGGGAAGTGGCGAAGAGGCGGCTTGTGGAAGGGGCTTCGTATAAGGAGATCTCCGAGGAGCTCGACCTTCCTCTCAATACTGTACGTACGAGGATAAGAAGAGCCAAGCAGTTGATAGACAAAATGATGAGTAAAGAGGAAGAGTAGATATGGATTACAGTAAGCTCATAGAACTATACAAAGAATGGAACAGCCGTATTAATGTTATTTCCCGCAAGGACATAGACAATATATATGAGCATCATGTGTTGCATTCGCTGGCAATCGCGGAGTATCTGCGCCGCAGATATCCTGCCGGAATATGGGATGGAGCTACGGTGCTGGACGTAGGCACGGGAGGCGGTTTCCCCGGAATTCCGCTTGCTATGGAGTTTCCGAACACGGAATTTGTGCTCTGCGATTCGATACGAAAGAAAATTACCGTGGCGGAAGCCGTGGCCACAGGACTCGGGCTGGATAATGTCCGTTGTATCAATGCGCGGGCCGAGACCCTTCCAGATAAGTTTGACTGGGTGGTCTCCAGAGCCGTAACCTCGCTTGCGGAGTTTTACCCATGGGTAAAAAACAGTTTCAATCACAGTATCTTATATCTTAAGGGAGGGGACGTAAATGAAGAAATCTCCGAGTTGCTGCGGAAGTTCAAGCTTGACCCGCGCCATATAGGTACATGGAATATCAACGAATGGCTGAAAAACGATTATTTTGCCGAAAAATTTGTAATTGAGATAGGAAAAGACTATCTTTGCCTTTCCAAATCCGAATAATTAAAAAAATTAGATAATGAAAAGAACATACCAACCGTCAAATCGTAAGAGAGTCAACAAGCATGGCTTTCGTGAGCGTATGAGCACGCCGAATGGACGCAGAGTGCTTTCTGCACGTCGTGCGCACGGACGCAAGAAACTTACAGTTTCTTCAGAGGATCGCTGGTAGAAGCGTTTCTCTTGAGACGAAGAGGTGTCTTGATGATCGAAAGATCAGAGAGTCACCTCTTCGCTTTTGTACCGCGCAGGTGCTGAAAATAGGACGAAATTGTGTATATTTGACTTTTACTATAGTGTATGTGATATGAACGGAGCGAATGATTTTTCCAGACTGGAACTGAGCCTGTCGGGCTGCAGAAACAACTATCGTTATTTCCGCTCCCTGCTTAAGCCTTCCACTAAGATGCTGGTGTTGGTGAAAGCCAATGCCTATGGACATGGGGCTGTGGAGTTTGCTTCCATGCTTCAGGCGGAAGGTGCTGATTATCTGGCGGTAGCGCTCCCGATAGAGGGCGTTGAGTTGAGAAGTCGCGGTATTTCGCTTCCAATCCTGGTGCTGACTGCCGGCACTGATTTTTTCCCTGAGATTATAGACAACCGTCTGGAGCCTGGCATTCCTAATATATCCACGCTTGCGGCGTTTTGCAGTGAGTTGGCCTCAAGAGGTATCACCGGATACCCTGTACATATTAAACTTGACACCGGTATGCACAGGCTCGGTTTTATGACAAGTGAGCTTGAGGAGCTGACGGGTTTCTTGCGCGACCATAAGGAAGTGAGCGTAAAATCGATTTACTCTCATCTCGCGGCTGCTGAAGACCCGGCGGAAGATGAATTTACCCGCGGACAGTTGAGAATGTACACGGACAATGCCGGGAAATTGACCAGGGAACTGGGTTATAAACCTATGTGGCACGTACTTAACTCGGCCGGAATCGAAAGATTTCCGGAATATCAGTATGATATGGTGCGGCTCGGGATTGGCATTTACGGAATCAGCGCGTTGCCGGAGGTGCATTTGAAGCCTGTAGCTTCCCTTAAGGTCAAGGTGTTGCAGGTCAAGCATCTGCGCGCCGAGGACGGCACCATCGGATATGGCCGTCATGGGCATGTGGCTCCGGGGGGCTCCGTGATAGCGACAATACCTGTAGGGTATGCCGACGGCATTGACAGGCACCTGGGCTGTGGGGCGGCTTCATTCAGCGTCAACGGGCATCGGGTCCCTACTATCGGGAATATCTGTATGGATATGTGCATGCTTGACGTTACCGGAGTGGATGTGAATGTGGGGGATACCGTTACTATCTTCGGGGAAGATCCCACGGTATCGGAATTGGCGGGAATCCTTGGAACCATCCCTTATGAAATCCTGACCTCGGTCCCGAGAAGAATAGAGCGTATAGTAGTAAAATGATATGAATACTGTCCTGTGCATAGTCTTGTTCTGCGTGATACTTGTGGCGGCGGTCGCGGTATCCCTGCTTGCGTATAAGTTGTCTTTTGCCACCAAAAAAGCTTCGGAGATGGAAGCCGCGCTGAAAGTCAAGGAAGGGGAGTTGTCCGAACGCAATGAAGAGCTCAGAGTCCTTGAGACGAAGATGCATCTCAAGGAGGAGAATTTTGCCGC
This sequence comes from Bacteroides sp. CAG:1060, assembly GCA_000432655.1. Lineage (GTDB taxonomy): Bacteria > Bacteroidota > Bacteroidia > Bacteroidales > UBA932 > Cryptobacteroides. The sequence goes on along the minus strand of HF986285.1, from coordinate 22,749 downwards.
TCTTGCGCAGGAGAGGGAGAAGACCTTCGAGACCATGAAGAAACAGATGGAGGAGTCGTTCAAGCTTCAGTCCGAGCAGAACCTTAGCGGACTTCGCCGGCAGAATGCTGACTCCCTGGCGGAAATTCTCAAGCCTGTGCAGGAAAAATTCGGGGAGTTTGACCGTACGGTGAAGAGTTCCCAGGAGAGGACGGTGGCGCAGGAAGCATCGTTGCGGGAGCTTCTCAAGCAGCTTCTTGATCAGTCCAAAAGTGTGGGAGATGAGGCCAGAAATCTGGCGGAAGCATTGAAAGGACGTTCCAAGATGCAGGGCGATTTCGGGGAAATGCTGCTGGTGGATCTCCTTAAGAAATCCGGATTGCAGGAAGGGGTGCATTTCAGTACGCAGGGAGTTATCAGGGACGAGGATGGACATGAAGTGAAGAACGATAGTGGAGGAAGGATGATTCCTGACGTGATAGTGTATTATCCTGATGATACGGAAGTGGTGATAGACTCCAAGCTCAGCCTTAAGGCGTATGTGGATTATGTCAACGCCACGGATGCTTCTGAAAGGGAAAGATTCGCGCAGGAACATATACGGAGCATCACCAACCATATCAACGAACTCAAATCCAAGGACTATGCTTCGTATATTGCGGACGGGAAGAAGAAAATAGACTACAACATAATGTTCATACCTGTAGAGGGGGCATATCTTCTGATGCTTGAGAAAGCGCCTACGCTGTGGCAGCTTGCCAAGGATTCAAAGGTGCTCATTGCGGGTCAGATGAATCTTATGATTGTGCTTAATCTCATCATGATGATGTGGAAGCAGCATGACAAACAGCAGAATATCGAACAGGTGTATGTAGCTGCTTCGGAACTCATGTCCCAACTCAAAGGGTGGATGGACGCGTATGTAAAGATAGGGGAGAGCCTAAGCAGGGCCTCTGAAGCATATCTTGAGTCCAAGAAAAAACTTGTCGACTCCAATCAGTCCGTGATCAAGAAGATAGACAAACTGGAGCGGCTTGGAATATCTCCGAAACGTTCCAGATCCAAAATAGATCCGAGCGCGCGGATTGTGGCCGGAACAGAGTCGGTTATCCCTAAAGAACTCTCCTTGGGAGACACTGAAGAAGATGAATAATGACACTAACAGATTGAATATGAAAAAGATTATCGTACTTGCACTTTCGCTTGCGGGAATCTGCGCTTATGCGCAGCCAAAAGGCTCCATCAGTAGTTGTATGCTGAAAGAGATTGAATCGTCCTACAAGGGCACTTCTGCCGATAAGGCAATAAGGAATGCCTTGAATACCACATCCATGGCTGTTCTGGCCGAAAATGCCGAGAATGCAGCGATGATTGACACCAACTTCTCTGACCGGGTGCGCACGGTGGGAATTACGGATCAGAAATCATCCGGAAGGTGCTGGCTGTTTACCGGCCTGAACGTGCTGCGTGCAGCCGCTATAGACAAATATGATCTGGGCGACTTTCAGTTCTCACAGGCATACTGTTTCTTCTGGGATCAGCTTGAAAAGGCCAATCTGTTCTTGCAGGCCGTGATTGACACGAGAGATTTGCCGTTTGAGTCCCGCGAAGTGGACTGGTTGTTCTCCAATCCGATCAGCGACGGCGGAACTTTTACCGGGGTGGCTGATCTTGTGACCAAGTATGGACTGGTGCCGTCGAACGTGATGCCGGAGAGCTATATCGCCAACAGCACGTCGGCTATGGCGACGCAGTTGCGGACTCTTCTTCGCAAGGACGGACTTGAATTGCGCGGGGAACTGTCCGGCGTCAAAAAGAAAGACGTGCCTGCGAAACTTGAGAGCATGAAGGTTGAGATGCTCAAGGATGTATACAGGGTACTCGCACTTTCGTTCGGCGTGCCTCCGAAGGAGTTTGAGTGGAACGGAAAGACATACACCCCTACGCAGTTCTACGAAGAGCTGTTGGGATATGATCTTCAGCACAATTATGTGATGCTTATGAATGATCCTTGCCGTGAGTATGGCAAGGTGTACGAGATACAGTACGACAGACACCTGTATGACGGACAGAACTGGCTTTATGTCAATCTTCCGGTAGAGCGCATCAAGGAGATGGCCATTGCATCTATCAAGGCAAACAAGGCCATGTACTTCTCCTGTGACGTGAACAAGTTCCTTGACAGAAAGAAGGGAGTGGCGGATCTCGCCAATTTTGACTATGAGTCTCTGCTCGGAGTGGATTTTTCCATGGATAAGAAGCAGAGGGTGATGACACATGCAAGCGGTTCCTCCCATGCGATGACTCTGATCGCCGTGGATTTGAAAGAAGGCAAGCCGGTGAAGTGGATGGTGGAGAACAGCTGGGGCCCGACCGCAGGATACAAGGGCAATATCATCATGACCGATGAATGGTTTGACGAGTATATGTTCAGATTGGTGGTGGAGAAGCAGTTTGTGCCTTCGGATATAATGGAGATGCTGAATCAGAAGCCGATAGCACTTCCTGCATGGGATCCTATGTTCCTTGACGAATAATCGTACCTCTTTGTTATGAAACCATTTCTGGAGCAGGTAGTGCGTCATTATTATAAGTCGGAAAACATGGAACGGCTGTGTTTCGTGCTTCCGAACAAGCGCTCGTCCGCATTTTTCCTTAAGTATCTGGGTGAGTGTGCTGCGGAAGACGCGCGGGCGTTGATGACCCCGGAAATGGTGACGATGAATGACTTTTTCTACAAGCTCTCGGCCACTGTTTCTGCGGATCAGGTGAATCTTTTGCTTGAATTGTACGGCGTATACAAGAAACTGAATCCTTCGGCTGAGAGCCTGGATGATTTTATCTTCTGGGGAAATGTCATTCTGGCGGATTTCAATGATGTGGACAAGTATCTGGTGCGGCCAGAAGCTCTGTTTGCCAATGTGGCGGACTATCGCAGGATGCAGGATACGTTCTCTTATCTTGACGAGAAGCAGCTCAAGGCCATAGAACAGTTCGTGTCGCATTTCTCTACCGGCGGAAGATACAAGGACGAGTTTCGCAGAATATGGAATCTGCTGCTGCCGCTCTATAGGGATTTCAATGCCGTACTTGCGGAAAAAGGCCTTTCATACGAAGGAATGGCATACCGCAAGGTGGCTGACAGGCTCGCTTCGGAATCGGTGACCGACATGCTTTCCGAGGTCTATCCCTATGTGGACAAATATGTGTTCGTGGGGCTGAATGCCCTTAATGAGTGTGAGAGGAAACTGCTCTCCAAGATGCGCAGCGCCCGGGTGGCGGAGTTCTGCTGGGACTATAGCAGCGAATGGATAAAGGACAGGAACAACAGATCCTCTTTTTTCCTGTCTTCCAACGTGAGTGATTTCGGGCAGGATATTTCTTTGGATCCGGATGGACTGGGAAAGCCTGTGTTCAATGTTCTGGCAGTGCCATCCTTCGTGGGACAAGCCAAGCAGCTGCCGCAGATTCTTCAGAGACTTGATGCGCGAGGAATGGAAACGGCGGTAGTCCTTCCTGACGAAGGTCTTCTCGTGCCGGTGCTCAATTCGATACCGGAGCATATCAGCGACATCAATGTCACTATGGGATATCCGATGCGCTCCAGTGCCCTGTGGACATTGATGAACGACCTGGCCACACTGCAGATGCACATGCGTCAGAAAGACGGCAAATGGTACTTCTATCACAAGCAGTTCTGGGCCGTGTTCTCGAACGGTATCGTCAAGGCCATACTTGACGAAGACACCGCTCGCGCTTTGGAAAAGCTTAAGTCGGAATCATTGTATTATATATGTACCGAGAAGGTGCCCTCCGATCCTGTGCTGGATGTAATGTTCAAGCCTATTGTCACGGATCCGGCATCGAGGGAAGCGCGCCTCATACGCAGTATCGGTGAATATCAGAGGGATGTGCTTTCGCTGGTGGCATCAAGGCTGAGGGGAAGAAAAGACATGGCAGTCGAACTTGACTTCGCCAAGGAATATCATCTTGCCGTAGGAAGGCTGTTCAATTACGAACTCCCCGTGATGCCGGCCACTTATTTCAAGCTTCTTGACAAGCTGATAAGCCGCACGGCCGTCCCGTTTACCGGAGAACCTTTGAGCGGGCTTCAGATTATGGGACCGCTTGAGACGAGGGCGCTGGATTTCAAGAATGTGGTGATATTGAATTGCAACGAGGGGATTTTCCCCCGTCGTGCCGCAAACTCGTCATTCATTCCGGCGGAACTTAGAAGAGGCTTCGCTTTGCCGACATACGAGTATCAGGACGCCGTCTGGGCCTATTATTTCTATAGAATGATTCAGCGGGCCGAGAATGTGTGGATGCTGTATGACACTCGTACCGAAGGGGTGAATGTGGGGGAGGAGAGCC
>HF986285.1:13039-18288 GCA_000432655.1 Bacteroides sp. CAG:1060 | reverse complement strand
GAGGATATTCCGAAACTTCCTGAAGATGTTGAGATTATAAAGCAGAAATATATGTCTGCTTCCAGTCTTCAGGATTATCTTGAATGTCCGGCCAGATTCTATTTTGAGAAGGTCAAGGACCTGTCCGTGCAGGATGAGGTGGTGGATTCTCTTGATTTCGGAATGTTCGGCAATGCCTATCATGCGGCAATGCAGGAACTATATGCGGTTCAAGGAGGATTGTTGACCGGGGACTATCTGAAGAATCTGCTGAAAGGAAAGCGCGTCCCGGAAGTCGTGGACAGAAATATTCTTGAGCAGCTGAAGACGTTTGAACTCACCGGACGCAATCTTATCTACTCGGATATGATCTGCCGGTATGTGTATCAGACCATAAGAAGAGATATTGAGCTGATGAAGTCCGAAGGAGTGGACCATATAAGGATACTTGGGCTCGAACAGAAGAAGAACATGACCATCGGTGGAATCAAGTTCTTTGGAATCATAGACAGGCTTGACAGTATACGGGAAGATGTCGTGCGCATAGTTGACTACAAGACCGGAAAGGTGAGTGACAGTGATTTCATCATAAATGATGACAATGCGGAAGCTGTGGTGGAAGCCATCTTTGCCCATGATAATGAAGAACGTCCCAAGATTGCTTTGCAGCTGTATATCTACGATCGTTTCATAAGGGACGAGGCGGCCATGCGCGGAAAGTCCATTGTCAACTCCATTTATCAGCCTTTGAGGCTGTTTTCCAAACAGGTGGAAAACGTGCGTCTGAGCGGAAAATTCTGTTCTCTGATGGATGACGCTCTTGATGAGCTGCTTAAGGAAATTACAGATGTGCAGGTGCCTTTCTGGCGTGCTTCGAGTGAGAAAGCATGCGCTTATTGTAATTTTAAAAACCTTTGCGGACGATGAAAATACTTAAGGCAAGTGCGGGTTCCGGCAAGACATACAGTCTGTCGCACACATATATCGATCTGCTTCTCGGCTCCAAGAATGCAGATGCCTACAGACATATTCTGGCAGTGACTTTCACCAACAAGGCCACGGACGAGATGAAGCGCCGAATTCTTAAGGACCTGAAGGCCCGTTCGGCATCGGATCCCGATTCCGGGAAGGCTCTGGTACGCATGCTCCACGATTATAGCGCGTTTGCGGTCAGTACCATAGATAGATTTTTCCAGCAGACACTGAAAGCCTTCTCCAGAGAGATAGGGCAGTTTGCCGATTATCAGATAGAACTTGACAGACAGTCCCTGATAAATGAGTCAATGGACAGGATTCTGGACTCCCTCACTCCGGACAAGACGGAACTTCTGGACTGGATAAAGGACAGCGTCAGAGTCTCGTTGGAGCAAGGCGCCAAGGCAGACATTGAAAGCAGTCTCTATCAGATAGGCTCGCAACTCAAATCAGAGGAACATCGGGCTTTGTGCGCGGAGCTTGGAATCGACGACAGGCTCCAATATACCAAGGAGAGGCTCGCTCTTCTGCGCACGGAATGCGACTCCATCATAAAGACCGTGTCATCCAAGCTTAGAGAATACGGGTTTGAGAATGAAGTGGGGAAACCGCTGGATTTCTCCAGAAAGAAACTTCTTCTGAAGAAGAATCCGGAGCTGAAAGCATACGCCGAAGAAGTGCTTCAGCGCTACAATACGGCAGTCATGATTCGAGGGCTTATATTCAGCCTCGGACTGGCAGGAGAATTCTATGAAGCTTTTGACAGCCTCCTGAAAGAAAAGAATCTGATGTGCCTGGATGAGTCCAATGTGATACTCAAGGACATAATCAACGGTTCGGACGCTCCGTTCGTGTACGAAAAAATAGGCGTCCGGTTTGAGAATTTCCTTCTGGATGAATTTCAGGACACTTCCAATATCCAATGGGATAATTTTCTGCCGCTTCTTAAGGAGAGTGAGTCTGCCGGAGGCTACAATCTTGTGGTGGGAGACGTGAAGCAGAGCATTTACCGATTCCGTGATTCGGACTGGCAGCTTCTCGGATGCAAGATTCAGCAGCAGTTCCCCGGTGCTGACGTCAAGAGCCTTAATGGCAACTGGCGCAGCGCTCCTGTGGTGGTGAAGTTCAATAGTTCGTTTTTCACGATGGCCGCCTCAAGGCTCGGACTCTCATCATTGTATTCGGATGTGAATCAAACACCTATGCTTACCGGGGAGAAGGGGGGCTCCGTGCAGGTAAGCTTCTGCGAGGACCAGTCGGGCAAGGTACTTGAGTCTATCTCAAGAGCCCGGGAAAACGGTGCCGAATGGCAGGATATAGCAATACTTGTACGTGGCCGCCAGAGCGGATCCCTGATTGCCGGAATCCTGATGGATAATGGAATACCGGTGATTTCGGATGACTCGCTCAGCCTTTCCGCTTCTTCTACGGTGCGGAAGGTCGTGGCCCTTCTCAAGGCATCGGACAATCCTCAGGACAGTGTCTCGAAGTATCTTGCGGAGTCGATGAATGTAAGTTTCCCTGACAATTACTATTCGCTGGTGGATTTTGCAGAGAGTCTTCTTCGCTCTGTGAGGGATATGGACCCTGAGACGTTTGAGGCGGAAACTCTTTTTATTCAGGCGTTTATGGATGATCTTCACAACTGGACGAGAGTCAATGGCAACAGCCTCAGCGGATTTCTTGACCATTGGGAAGAATCGGATATTACGATTGGCTCCCCGGAGAGCGAGTCCGCGGTGCGTATAATAACCGTGCACAAGGCCAAGGGACTTGAGTTCCCTTATGTGATTTTCCCTTATGCGGACAAGGTGGAGTTGTACAGGGACCCCACGACTCGCTGGTGTCGGCTGGATGCGAAGAAATATGGCTTGCCGGAGGTGTTTGACGGTGTTTATCCGGTACGGCTTGGTAAAAGTTCGGCGAATACTTTCTTTGCGGAAGATTTCCATGAAGAACAGGGACGTCAGTTGGTTGACAATCTCAATATCTTCTATGTGGCCCTTACGAGGGCGGTCAAAGGCTTGCATATAATATCGAAGCTTCCTACCAAGACGTTCAAGGATTCCCTTAGTAAGGGAGCTCCGGAATACAAACGGGTCAGTGATGTCCTTTATGAATATGTCAACTCCATGGATGACTGCACTATAGGGGAGATGTACGACTTTTCGAAGATGCAACGCACGCAGTCTTCCGAACAGCCTTTCGAGGCTTCGTATGAGACAATCAGCCTTGCGGGAAGACTTGCGCCATCGACCGATGCCGAGGATTATTTTGCGGAAGACGGGGAAGCGGGCTTTTCTGCCTCCCGTCGGTTCAAAGGTATAGTCATGCACGATATATTGGCATCAGTGCACGTTGCTTCCGATGTGGATAGGGCTGTTGATTGTGCAGTTATGTCCGGCGAAATCACCCCTGATGTCCGGGAAGATGTCCGGAGATTGTTGTCGGAAAGGATTGCTGCTCATCCGGAGTGGTTCCCTGAGTCAGGGGAGTATAGGGTGTTGAATGAAAGGACTGTTTTCCGTAAGGATGGTGCGCAGCGCAGACCCGACAGGGTGATTATAAGCAGCGATGGCGTGCGAATCGTGGATTTCAAGTTCGGAGAGGAAAAGGATGATTATATATGTCAGGTTCAGAGGTATGCCGGCATATATAAGTCAATGGGATATAAGGTGCTGTCCGGCACTGTGTGGTATGTGGAATCAGATAAGACAGTAGAGATATGAGAATTTTGTTGTTGATGGTGATGCTTTTTGTCGGAATGCCTGCGGGGCCGGACAAGCATCCTCAGGCACCGTCTGTGCCTAAAATGATAGTGTTCGCGGGGGATACCATCAGTTTTGATCGTCAGGACATATATGAACGCATGGACAGGGAACTGATTTCCTTCACCTATATGCACACCAATTCTACCCTGATGCTCAAGCGCTCCAAGCGGATATTTGCCAAGGTGGTACCTATTCTCCGTGCGAACGGGGTCCCGGAAGATCTCAAATATCTTATGGCGATAGAAAGCAATTTTGATCCTAAGGCCTTGTCTTCAGCGGGAGCGGCCGGATTGTGGCAGTTCACGAAATCCACGGCCAAAGAATACGGGCTGGAGGTCTCTTCCGAGGTGGACGAGCGGTATCATATTGAGAAGGAAACGGTTGCGGCCTGCAAGTATCTCCTGAAAGCATACGACAAATATGGCGACTGGATGACTGTGGCAGCGAGTTACAATGGAGGACAGAACGGCATTTCGAAGCGTATCGAGAACCAGCGTCAGCGCAAGGCCATGGACCTGTGGCTGGTGGAAGAGACATCAAGATATATGTTCAGAATCCTGACCGCCAAGATGTTCTTTGAGGACCCGACATCATTCGGGTTCTATGTCAGGGAGAAAGACAAATATCCTGTGGAGCCCAAGCCGAAAGAGACAGTATCGGTGAGCGGCCCGATAGAGAATCTTGTGGACTTTGCGGAAGAACACGGCATTCGTTACGCTACCCTTAAAGGCGCCAATTTGTGGCTGCGTGACAGTAAACTTACCAACAAGGCCGGTAAGACCTACGAGATAGTCATTCCTCGCGAAGATCAGTGACAATCCATTCGTCTCCAAGAGAATCAGTGTTGAAGAAGAACTCCGATGTGTCCACATTTACGGGGAAGTAACGTATGTCGGTCAAGGACAGCTCTTTGACGGAGTCTTCGTAGCGGAAGACCTCGGGTGTTCCTGTGGAGGATTCTATATACACCTCTTTTGATTCCCTGTCAACTGTCCAGCGGGTGTGACCGTCGCTGTAGATTTCAAGTCCGTTGCCTTTGGCATGATAGCAGTCTCCTTGAAGGACCAGTGAGCCTGACAGGAGGACAAGAGTGCCGTTGGTTGATATGGAGCAGTTGTATGTCAATGATATGCGCGCATCGAATCGTCTGCCAAGAATCTCCCTGGCGGCCTTCATCCCGCCCTCCGGGGGAGTGGAGCCTTCGGCGGCAGCATTGCTCAGGCAAAGGGAAAATGCCAGTAGCAGACGGACAATATGAGGGGCTCTGAGCATATTTTAACCTTTCATTACGCTTTCCAGAAGCGGCTCCAATTCGTCAAGCGAGGACAGTAGCACCTGCCTTGGCTTCGAGCCTTCCTGAGGTCCGACTATTCCTGCTGCCTCCAGTTGATCCATGACGCGTCCGGCCTTTGCATATCCCATTCCGAGCTTTCTCTGAAGGTCGGAGGTAGAGCCTTTCTGCGTGCTTACCACAAGTCTTGCCGCCTCGGCGAAGCGTTCGTCAAGATTGTTGGTGTCAAGACT
>HF986285.1:10372-13010 GCA_000432655.1 Bacteroides sp. CAG:1060 | reverse complement strand
CCGCCTCCTTCCGCTCCGGTGTCGGTAACATCAGGAAGATAGTAAGGGGTGTTGTAACACTTCCCGTAGCCACGCTGGTCGGATATGAACGTATTGATGGAATCAATCTCGTCTCCGCTTACAAATCCGCATTGGATGCGTTCGGATTCGATACCTGCCGAGAACAGCATATCTCCCTTTCCTATGAGTTTCTCCGCACCCGGGCTGTCTATTATAGTGGTGGAATCCACTCTGGAAGCCACGCGGAACGCAATTCGCATAGGGAAGTTGCTCTTGATGAGTCCGTTGATGACATCTACGGATGGACGTTGTGTGGCCAGGATGACATGCAGACCGGCGGCACGTCCCTTCTGGGCAAGGCGGATGATGGAATTGGTAATGCTTCTGCTTGCCGCTCTTGCTTCCGGTGCTCCGCCTATCGTCATGGTAAGATCTGCGTATTCATCCACCACTACCACTATGTAAGGAAGGTATCTGTGTCCATGGTCCGGGCGCAGCTTGCGCTCCTTGTATCTGGAGTTGTACAGCTTGATGTTGTTGACTCCGGCCTTGCTGAGAAGTTCGTACCGGTCATCCATCTCTATACAGAGGGAGCGCAGAATCTTCTCCGCGTCCTTAGGATTCTTGACGATGGAACGGTTGGCCTCATCCTCTTCCGAGCCTGCATCCGGCAATACTGCGAGGTAGTGCTTAAGAAGCTTGGCATACGAAGAGAACTCCACCATCTTCGGATCAATGAAGACAAACTTCAACTCTGACGGATGCTTGGAGTAAAGAAGGGATGAAACTATTACGTTGAGGCCCACTGATTTACCCTGTTTGGTGGCACCTGCTACGAGAAGGTGAGGGGCGTCCGCAAGGTCGAACACCTTTACTTTCTGAGTGATGGTGTATCCTATCGCTACAGGAAGCTCCGCCTTGCTCTCACGGAACGCAGTGTCATTCAGAAGGGCTTTCAACGGGACGATTGAAGAATAGTCGTTGGCTACTTCGATGCCCACGCAGTCAGACAACTGGATGACTCTGACTCCTCTGGCGTTGAGGGTCATACCGATGTCTTCCTGAAGCTTTTTGATGTCTGCGATTTTGACACCCGGTGCCGGATACACCTTATAGAGAGTGACGGTAGGTCCGACTTGGGCCTTTACATCATTGAGCTGAATCTTGTAATTGGCCAGCGCCGCGCGGATTTTGTTGTTGTTGCGGGTAAGTTCCTCGCTGGATACTTCCCTTCTTCCGCTGGCATGAGCCTCCAGAAGATCGAGGGTAGGGAATTTATATTTCGGAAGTCCGTCAGGAGGGTCCAGTCTGTTGTCTATAGGCTTCAGTTCTTCGGTAACCTCGGCATTGAGAGAATTGTCCGAGATAATCTCGAAATTCCCTTCCGGGACAGATTCTTTTTCTGCAAGAGTGACAGCCTGTGGCTCCGTCGGGAGTTCTTCGGCGGGTTCTGATTCGAGTTTCGGCTCCGGCTGTTCTTCAGGAAGAATATCCTGTACTACAGGCATATCCGGCTCCTGCAGGGTGGCCTCGACGTCGGAGTCTGTCCCGGCCGGTTTTTTGGATTTCTTCTTGGACTTCTTCTTTCCGCTTCCAAGGGTGGAGAGCCATCTGCTGAATTTTTTCGAAGACAGGACAAGAAAGATTGCAATGAGAACCGCTATTACAAGTCCTGTCACGATGACACCGAGCGTGCGGGTCATCCATGTTATGCAGAATGCTCCGCAACGTCCGCCCAGTCCTCCGTCAAAAGCCGTTTCCATGCCAAGCAGGTTCCCGATATATGATAGAGCCAGCGATGCCATGAACGCTCCGAAAAGAGTGATTATTCCGGTTCTGGCGAGAGAACTCTGCCATTTGCCTGACAACAGCCTGACAGATATGGCCAAGAGAATTATGAGAAGAGCCAGACTTCCGATGCCGAAGAGCTCGCTTACCAGAAAATGTCCGGTCCTGAATCCGAGACTACCCGCAGCATTGGTCGCATTTTCCATGATACTACCTCCCGAAAGCAGGCTTGCGTCCTGCTTCCAACTGAAAAGATACGACACTATGGATATGAAAACGAATATGGCTGCTACAAGAAAGAAAGCTCCCGTCAGTTTGACGGCAACCGCCTTCTCTTCTTCGTCCCAGTTCTTCCAGATTCTCATTTTACGTGATTATTTCTTCTTGTTTCTCTGCTTGTTGTTTTTCCTGTGATTCTTTCCTGACGGCTGTCCTACATTGATGCCAAGTCCTGGCTTTGCGTAACTGATGCTGTTGGAAATCTTGTCGAGAGAAAGTCCTTCCGGAATGGTAATCTCGTGCTCCGAGAGCTTCTCTATATCCTGGAAAATCGTCTCGTCGGCCACGCTGTCCTTGTTCCATATCAGGTACTGCTGGCGCATATAGGTGGCCAATCCTCTGAGCATCTCAGTCTTGACTTCTCCGTCCGGCTCGGTCTTGAGAAGATTTATGATTTTCTCAATGTTTCTTCCGTAATGAGCCGCTTTTATCCTGCTGTCTTTCATAGGCAGCGAGACAGGGCTTTTGGAGAAGACTTCAGCCTGAGGGCAAGGATAAGGTGAGTCAATGTCGAGGTCGAATCCGGCGATTATGTACAGTTGGTCCCAAAGGCGGTGCTCGTAATCTTCCT
>HF986285.1:4634-10309 GCA_000432655.1 Bacteroides sp. CAG:1060 | reverse complement strand
GATGATGGCACGTGCCTGTTCGCTGCGTTTGGCCTTGTCTTCAATCAGACGCAGGCTCTCCACCATTCTCAATACGTTGCGGCCATATTCCGGCATTGCCATTTTTTCTCTTGACGTATTGTAGTCAAGTCCTATGTTGTTGTCTGTCATGTTCAATGATAATAATAAACTACAAATATAGTTAAAGTTTGGTTCCTTCACAAGGCAGTTATTCGAGATTGAATCCGTCAGATTTCCATGTGCCGTCTGAGCAAATCAGATATGCTTCCACGCCGTCAAGGGACTCGATCAGGCTTCTGGCATCCTCCGCGCCGAGGACCATGCATGCCGTGGCAAGGGCGTCCGCTTCGGCCGCGGTGGGGGCGACCACGGTGGCGCTGAGCAGATTGTGCTGTACGGGATATCCCGTACGCGGGTCAATCGTGTGGGCGTATTTTTTCCCGTCCTTGATATAGAACTTGCGGTAGTTGCCGGATGTGACAATCCCGCATCCGGAACCGTCGGAATGCCAGATACCTTTGAGGTCCTTTCCCGGGGAGTTGTTCCCGTCGACAGGATTGTCGACACCTATGGTCCATCCTTTCCCGGAAGGATTGAGCCCATCGCAGTATATTTCTCCTATATCAACGAGCATGTCCTTCACGCCTATTGAATGGAGATAGCCGGCTATCACATCGCAGCTGTACCCCTGGGCGATGGCGTTGAAATTCAGGACTTTCCCGTCGCGGCAGTCCTGCATGGCCTTCTGTATCGCATCGTCGGACGGAAGACTGTCCGAGGTGAATCCGAATCCCCATATATCGAAAAGCGGTCCGCTGCAAACGTCAAAAGCTCCGCCCGAGAGCTCTTTGTATTTCTCTGAAAGCTCCATAAGCTCGGAGAAGTACCTGTCAGGGGAGATGTCCTCTCCGGCATTGCGCCTGCTCAGAATGGAGCTGCGATTGTATCCCGAGATGCTGAAATCTATCCCCTCCAGCAGCGAGTCTATTGCCGCCGCGATGGTATTGTGGGGGATGCTGACTCCTTCAAGGTTGGCTTTGACCTGATATGTGCCGCCTTGGGCGTATCCGGTGAATGTCTCGTATCCTCTGTGAGTGCAACTTACAGCGAGAAGCAGGGCCGTAAGGGATGCAAAAAGAATGTGTCTTGTCATTTTCGGCAAAGTATTTGCACAAAGTTAATGTAATTCGAGCAATTTTGTGCATATTTGTATTTTGTATGAAGAAGAGTTTAATCATATCCATAGCCATTCTGATATTCGGGGGCTTCCTTTTGACCGGTTGCAAAAAGAACAATTCCACTACCAAGGGCACTCTTGACGGTGCCTTGAAGTTGGTGATGCCTTCGTATGTGGAGGTCGGTTTCACCAAGACTTTCAGTTTGGATACCATGACCGTATTGTCACGGCCGGACGGCAAAAAGATAGGTTATTATTTTACGAATCCTTTCAAGGCGAAGAACGATACTGTGATTTCTCCTGACGGCAAGTTCAACGAGAAAGCCTATGTGTTTGAAGTTGAGGATACTCTTGGCGTTGTGTCTCTGGTATTCGGAGCGTCAAGCAGTGACGAGTATTACGGCAAGACCACTACTGCGAACTTTACCGTAGTGAAAAAGGGTCTTGACGGCAAAGGTTCCATCACGGGATTCAGCAGCTATGAAGACGATGTCAGGTTCATCGATACCCGCGACTGGAAATCTTACCTCGCGACACCTGTCGGAGGAGTGCTTTGGATGAGAAACAACCTTTGCTGGGAAGGGACCGGTGTTCCGTACCGCGGGTATGCCGTGCTTTCCGATTTGTTCGGACAGTATTACACATGGGAAGAGGCTCAGAGTGCCTGCCCTGACGGATGGAAACTGCCTTCGGAATCGGATTGGGAGGCTCTTGCAGCCAGTTGTGACAGAGAGGTCGGTCCGGACGGCGTCATCAGCGGGATGGCCGGCAAGATTATGGCCGATATCTATTTCAATGGCACGAAGATGTGGGAGTTCTCACGCTATGTCAAGGTGACCGATCAGACGCATCTGTCTGTGCTGCCTGCCGGATATGCATCTTTGATGGACGGTAAGAATTCGTTCAACTCCATGTATAAGTATGCAGCCTTCTGGACATCGGACCAGAAAGACGGTAAGGGCGTACTCAGGTACATATACAGGGATAACGACAGCGTCTATTCAGGTACTTTCGACAAGAATTCCATGGCCGCATCGGTAAGATGCGTCAAGTCAGAGTAGGGCGATTACATGAATGCAATATAAGAGAGCCTGGCCCGCTTCGGAGGTCAGGCTCTTCAGTATCTCCGGGCACACCCCAAGTGTGTCCAAAATGACGCAGCCTATGCACGAGCAGATAAACAGCTCGCACAGGGGAAGGGATATTATATTGGTAATAAGGAAATTTATAGGGAAGGAGCGGAAGTGAAGCCACGCGGCCGGTGCCGTTGTTATCTGGCAGGAGATGCTAAGTGCGGCGCATTTCCATATCCTGCCTGCAATCCCTGAACTCTTCTCTTCCGGCAGCCATCCATTTATCCGTGGGAATATGACATAGATGCCCAGCATGGCGAGGTACGAAAGCTGAAATCCGGGGGAAATGATTGACTCCGGAGTGAACATGAGCTGGATCATAAGGACGCAGAAATAGCAGTTGAGGGGCAGGTTCGCCCTTTCCGGTGAAAGTTTGGCAATTTCGTGGAAGGTGATAAAAAGGAATGCCCTGACTACGGAAGGGGATGCTCCGGTCATCATGCTGTAGAAAAGGCACGATACTATCAGAATGATGCTTCTGATACGATAACCGACCGGACTATTGCCCATAAAAGCCAGCAGTTTGCTTATTACGGCGCTGATGAGTCCGAGGTGAAGGCCGGAAAGGGCAAGTATGTGTGATGCTCCGGCAGTGCGGAAGTCCGATATTGTCTGTGCTGACAGAAGTTTGCGATCCCCGGTCAGCAGTGCCGTTGCCAGTGCTTCGGTCTGGTTCCCGGAAAGATTCAGCCGGGAAATGGCCTCCTGAAAAGAACCGAGTGCCGTCTTGACGATATGGTTTTGTGATACAGAGCCAAGACCGGCGCCGAAGCCGGAACACAGGTACGAGTTCATCCCGAGAAGGAACAGGACGATATAAGGTATAATGCTGGAAGCGTGCACCCGTTTTGAGTAGTAGAGGGTGGCGGCCAGAGACGAATACACAACCGCTGCCGACGCAAGAAGGGGGTGCGGCGGAGGGAAAAGAACTGCAATTGCGACACCTGCGGTGAACGACAGGCTCAGGGTCTTGAAGTCGTGAGACATTTCATAGTAAGTTTCTCCAAAAATACATAAATTATTAGTAAATTTGTAGACTATTTCAAATATTATGATAATACTGGTAATCAATTGCGGAAGCTCATCTATCAAATATCAGCTTCTTGATATGAAGGGCGATGACGTGTTCGACCTTCTTGCTAAAGGAATTGTAGAGAAAATCGGTCTGCCTGACGGATGCCTGACACATAAGCCAAGCGGAAAGGAACCATTTGTATTGACACAGGCCATTCCTGATCATAAGGTGGGAATGAAACTGGTGTTGGATGCTCTTGTGGACGCGTCTCACGGGGTGCTTCGCAGTTTCGATGACATCGAAGCGGTAGGACATCGTATCGTGCAGGGTGCGGATTTCTTCTCAGGAAGTACTCTTGTCAACGACGATGTGCTTCACAAGATAGAGATATGCTGTGATTTTGCACCGCTGCACAATCCTGCGCACCTTCTCGGCATCCATGCCGTGTCCAATGTCCTTCCGGATGTGCCGCAGGTGGTGACGTTCGATACCGCGTTCCACCAGACCATGGCGCCGTATGCTTATATGTATGCACTTCCGTATGAGTACTATGTAAAATATCGCGTGCGTCGCTACGGTGCACACGGAACATCGCATCAGTATGTTTCCCGCAGGGGAGCAGCGCTTGCCGGTCTCGAGTTGGGCAATTCCAAGATTATCACATGCCATCTTGGCAACGGAAGCTCGATTACCGCCGTGAAGGACGGAAAGTGCATGGATACGTCCATGGGATTTACGCCTCTCGAGGGTATGATCATGGGTACGCGCTGCGGTAATATCGATGCCAACATTGTTCCTTATATCATGAAAAAAGAGGGACTTACCCCGGATCAGATGACGGAAGTGATGAACAAGAAGAGCGGATTCCTCGGATTGTCAGGCAAAAGCTCCGATATGAGGGATCTCGATCAGCTTGCATCGGAGGGTGACCAGAGGGCTAAAATTGCTCTTAAAAAGCTTACTTACGACACTATAAAGAATGTCGGAGCATACATAGCCGAGATGAACGGAGTGGATCTTATCGTATTTACGGCCGGCATCGGTGAGAATAATCCGCGCCTTCGTCGTCACATTTGCGACAATCTCTCGTTTATGGGCGTGAAGATTGATGTGGAGGCCAATGAGAACGCAAAGGGGGAAACCATTATTTCCGCCCCGGGTTCCTCTGTGAAGGTGGCGTTGATTCCGACCAACGAGGAGCTCGTGATTGCACGGGACACGATGCATATTGTGTCTGAAATGGAGAATTAAGCAATATTAGATATGGCAAATTTTGTAATTGAGACTTCTGCGAGACACGTACATGTGACTCGTGAAGCATTGGATATCCTTTTTGGTAAGGGTTTTGAACTTGAGGTTAAAAAGCCTCTCTCCCAGCCGGGCCAGTATGCATCGGCTCAGAAAGTGGATGTGGTCGGCCCTAAATCTACGTTGAAATGTTCTATCCTCGGACCTGTCCGTCCGGAGAACCAGGTGGAGCTTTCCTTTACGGATGCGCGCACTCTCGGCATCGTAGCTCCTATCAGGGAGAGCGGGGATGTCGCCGGCTCGGCTCCTTGCAAGATTGTAGGACCTTGCGGTGAGATTGAATTGAAGGAAGGCGTCATCATTGCGAGAAGGCATGTGCACATGACTCCATCAGATGCTGCGGCATTCGGAGTGGAGAACGGACAGATTGTAAATGTGGAGGTAGAACAGCCTACAGGAAGAAAACTTGTGTTCGGCGATACCGTTATTCGTGTGTCGGAGAAATATGCTCTCGCAATGCATATCGATACCGATGAGGCGAATGCAGCAGCTTGCAGCGGAGAGATTACCGGACATATCGTAGGATAAGTTCTGGCTGTCGCGCCAAAATATCAATGGGTGGGCTGATTTCAGTCCACCCATTGATATTTCTGCGTTATATCCGTCAAAGGGATGATAGTGTGAAGGGCCTATTCTTTCTTTAATTCTGTCGCCGGGTTGGTCTTTGCGGCCTTGAGCGTCTGCCAGAGGACAGAGCCGAAAGCCATCGCAAATGTGAGGACCACGGCCAGGACGAATATCCACCAATAGTTCTCAATCCTGTATGAGTAGCGGCTCAGATATTTTCCGGCCATCCATACGGATACCGGGATGCCGATGATACAAGCGATTCCCACCAGCACCATATAATCTTTTACCGTCCGCCGGGTCTCACGCAAAACATCGCTGCCGAACACCTTTCGCACCGCTATGCTCTTGGTATTCTCGCCTGAATAGTATGCACTCATGGCCAGCAGGCCCAGTAAGGCAATCAGCACGGACAGGACCATGAACAATTCTACCAACCGCAGCGCCATCTTTACAGGAAGCAGCTGCCGATTGA
>HF986285.1:0-4575 GCA_000432655.1 Bacteroides sp. CAG:1060 | reverse complement strand
ACATAGGTGCCGTTCTTCTCCTCGGAATAAGCGGCATAGGCTTCCATAATAGCCTTGTCAGCCGTTCTTTTATCTCCCTCCACCTCAATCATCAGGCCGTTTCCGTAGAGGATACTCTGTGCAGGGGCCATTATGATAGCGGAATTCGTGGTCGGGTCGGATGCCGTTGCGTCAGAAGTGGGAATATCCTCAAAAACACCGCCCACATATTCCGTGTTGATTCCGTTAACCTGGAATTTGCCGGCATAATAGGTCATCGTGGTGTCGCTCAGTTCTATCTCGTTGGCCAGAGACTGTGACATCCAGACCGAATTCTCTCTTGGCGTTCCGAAGTCCTTTACCACTTTCAACCCCAGCATCTCAAAATATTCAGGTGTGCAAGCGATGACCTGAGTCTGGTGATGTGTGCCATCCGGTGCCTTGAAACCAAGTTCCATATTCATTTGTCCCGGAAAACCCCGGCCGAAGGCTACGCGCTTCACCTCAGGAATACGGTTCAGACGGTCTACAAGCGGTTCCACCTCCGAGTAATCCCTTGCGTAGAACCCAAGGGAATACAGGCCCTCGCTACGGGCATTCAGCGGCCGATGCATCATGTGGCCCAGTTGCGCCTCCATCAAGATGGCCATCGCGATAAGTATCACCGAAACAGTATTCTGGAATACGATGAACACCTTGCTGAACATCATCTTACTGCGCCTGCGGAATGTGCCACGCACAATGTCAATAGGAGCAAAACGGGATGCAAACAGCGCCGGAGCAATGCCTGCCAGAGTGCCGATAAGCACAATGGCCCGATAAGCACAAGGGCAAGAGCATAGGCGGCCCCCGTGCCTGCCGACAAGCCCAGCGTTACCGGAATATACATCCAGGTATTGCCCGTATCTGTAGTCACGTTCAGCAGCAACTCATTCATAATCGGCAGAAGCGCCCAGGAGAGCAGCAGCGCCAGCAGCGCCAGCGCAAAGCAGACCGCCGTGAACAGGATGGATTCTCCGATGTATTTCCAGATGATGGAACCCTGCGGCGCGCCAAGTAGCCGGCGTGTGGCCATCTCCTTCGCCCGTTTGCCGGACAGCGCAAGGCTTAGGTTGACGTAATTGAAAATTGCCGATGCCAGTAGCAGGAGCACTACCACCAGCAGCATCTGCAGAACGCTCTTGTTGCCGCGATGGAAAATCCACTGCTCCGGATTGAAGTACAGTTCCGGAACCGTATAAATCGGTGTTGACTTTACGAAGTTACTGTCATAATGCTCCTTGCAGATATCCTCAACCTTCTTGGCGAGGGCCTCCCTGTCCGTGCCCTCCTTTACTTTGATGAGCGTGACATATTGGCCAATCGTGCTGAAAGGATGTATCCTTCCGGATGAATAAGCGGCATCGTACTCCGGATTGGAAAGGATGTCCGACGGGGGCATCATCGTCCCTGAAAAATCCTTATACACACCGCAGACAGTAAAGGATTCCTCTCCGGCAAAATAATTCTCCATGGAGAGCTGCTTTCCGATAGGACTGCCCGTAAAGTGCTTCCTGGCAAAGGACTCGGAAATCAGGCAATGCCCCTTCAGGCCATACTCTTCCAGATTTCCTTCCAGCAGCTGATAATTCGGAAAAATCTCGAAGAATTCCGGATCCACCTGGATCATTATGCCTTGGACCTTGGACTCTCCGATGGTGATTTCTTCCCGGCTGCTGACACGGCAGACCGCCTCCGCCTCGGGAATCTTGGCGTCGAACTCGGCCTTGTCCCACCAGGATAGAGCTACATACTGGTCATTGCCCACCGCATACACCCTGTCACCGATTGGATTCTCATGGGCGATGCTGTACTGCTGCCAGACATAGTTTCCAATCAGGATGACAAAGGCGATGGATATCACCAGCCCCACCGCCTCGATGGCGGTGTAGCCCCCGCCTCGATGGCGGTGTAGAGCTTGTTGCGGGATAGGAATTTCAGATAACTTTTCATGCTACTCGTTCTTTAATGAATCCACTGGATTGGCCCGGGCAATCTTCAAACAGTTCAGTACCACCACGCTCAGTACAATCAGCAGTGTCAGGGCTGCACCGCCGATGAAATACAACGAATTCAGCGATATCTTCTCGGCAAACTGCTCCAGCCACTTGTGGGCTACGAAGAAGGCGGCTGCGCAGGCGATGACGGCCATTACGGCGGACAGTTTCATAATGTCCTTCGCGAATATGCTCAAGATGTTCCGGGTGGTGGCACCGTTGATCTTGCGGACCGCCATTTCCTTGCTGCGGCGCCGGCTTTCGTCTTTGATGAAACCAATCAATCCCAGTAATGCGATCAAAAGCGAAAATACGACTCCCAACGCCATCGTGTTGCGCATTTTCTTGCTGTCAGCGTATGCTGCACGCATTTCCTCGGCGTAAGAAACGATGTTGATTTCCTTGTCGGGCAGCGCTTCGTTCAAAGCGCCGCGCACTTTCTCCAGCGCGTCCGGACGGACCTTGAAGAGAATGTGCGGCATCCAATGTGCCATCGAACCAATCTCGCCATAGAACAGGGCACCAGGACGCTCATCCACATCCTGCAGATTGCCGATAAGATAGCTCTTGTACACGCCGGAAATGGTGAAATAGCCCTTGTCCATCATGCCATTCCCGCCGTGGCCGGTAATGAACACCTGCTTGCCCACGGCGCCGTCGCTCCAGTCCGTAAAACAGGCCATTTTTTGGACAAACTTTTCATCCACGACCACTTCGCTTGAATCTCTGGGTGCACGGCCTTCAACGAACCGTATGTTCAGGAGCTCATAGAATTCCGGCGAGCATTCGTATTGGTCGGCAATATTGAAGAGCTCACGGTCATCTTCCGGCAGATAAACATTGTCTCCATTGGAGCCCGAATACGGCAAGTTGTAGGCAGCCGCGACGCCGCTCACTTCCGGAAGACGCCGGAGCGTTTCCACGGCCCGGACTTGTGCATGACGGTCGCCATCGAACAAATCGAAGTAATACAGATTCTTGTAGTCATAGCCTGTATCGGCGTTAGATACCTTCTGGTACTGGCTGCCGATGATTAGCATCATCACTACCAGGAACACATTAATAAGCACCTGCACTCCTATCAGGCTGAGTTTCCAACGGCGGGAATTCTCTGTATGGTTCTTGATCGTAGCGAGAACAGGGATTCTCTGATACAATTCTGCCGGAACCACAATGGAAATAACGAGTACGAGCAGCAGGACCGCCGCGATGGCTACAATACTCTGCGGCACCAGTAGCGTTTGGAACGGCACTTCTAACAAGTTCTCCACAATACCACGGCCGGCGAAGATGATTATCGCGGCTATGACTAATGAAAGAGTTATATGCAGCAGAGATTCTTTCGTCAACATCCAGTAAATATGCTTGCCCTCAGCGCCATAGCACTTGCGCACGCCCACTTCCTTGGAACGCTTGACCATCGAGGAAATGACAATCAGGATATAGTTCAGCAGGCTGATGATAATCAGCAGCGCCGCAATAATCGACAGTAGAATTACCTGCGTCTTGACTTTCGGGGAGGAAGTGTGCATCGTGCTGAACGGACTGAGGAAATACCGCATGCTGGTGCCCTGAGCCTCCATCTGCTCCAGCGGCTGGTGCGCCTCCTGCATCTTCCGGATAGCGTCAGAAAGCGTATTTGGATCTATGCCGGGCGCCAATTTCACATAGCCTTGGTAGCGGTCATTGCCCAGCCAGTTGTCCGTGCTCCTCTTACCATAGGTGTCCATGGACAGCAGGATATCGTAGTCCAGACTGCCATTTTTGGGGAAGTCATCAAAGACGCCCTCAATGGTCATCTTTAGGCCATCCATATCGGCGTTGGCAATCTGCTTTCCGATGCACTCCTGCACGCCGCCCATCTTTTCGGCAAAACTCCGGCTCACCATCACGCTGCCCCATTTCCCCAAAACTTGTACCGGATCGCCAGCGAGTATCGGCCGGTCGAAGACTTTGAAAAAGCAGGTATCGGCGCAGACGAGGATCCCTTTAAGCTTGTTGCCGTCTGCATCCAGATAAATATCACCGTTGAAAACAAAGGTCGTGCGCGTACCGACCTCAATGCCGGGTACCTCTTCCATAAAGCCCACTGGTACGGCACCGCTCACTTGCCCGTAATCGTGTTCATCCCCGTGCTGCGAGTAATAGTTGCGAATCATGTACACCCGGTCGATGTCTTTGTAAAAACTGTCGTAACTCAGTTCAAAGAACACCTTAGCAATGAGCACGATGACCACGGATAGCCCGATGCTTAGGGATAGGACCTTGATTAGAATATCATTTTTCGTCTTCATTTATTCTTAGTATCCTTGTTATTCTGAGCGTTAGCGAAGAATCTACAATTCATTCTTGACATCACTCACAATCTGACCGTCAAACAGGTCGATTGTCCTCTGAGCGCAGGCGGCATCCTTCTGGGAGTGGGTCACCATTACGATAGTAGTGCCTTCAGCGTTCAGTTCCCTAAGCAGGTCCATCACCTCCTTGCCGTTCTTGGAATCAAGGTTACCGGTAGGCTCATCCGCGAGAATCAGCTTCGGACCGGCCACTACGGCACGGG
>HF986284.1:45143-51235 GCA_000432655.1 Bacteroides sp. CAG:1060 | reverse complement strand
GTGGATGCTGGTGGTTGGGTGTGTAGTTGTGGTGGCAGGGTGTGGATGCTGGGTGGTTGACGGCTGTGGTGACAGTGGAGGTTGTGGCCGTGGTGGGCTTTTGTGTTTTTGGGGGTGACGGCTGTTATTTTCTTGCTCGCGGCGGCATTCCGGGCCATGTTCCGGGCAATGCCCTTCTCCTTTCTGTCGCTTGAAGCATTCAGTGCAGGCAATGCTCTCCTCTTTTCTGGCATCCGCAAAATTCGGTACCGGAGAGGGACTCCTACGGTACGGAATATGCGCGCTGTGCAAAAAACAGGCTCCTACGGTACGCGACGCATCTTCAGAGGCATTCGGTGTAAAAAACAGGCTTCTACGGTACGGAAGAGATATTCGGTACCGGAAACCCCCTTTTCTGGTACGGGACAGGTGCCCCGAAAACAGCCTCGTGATGCACGGGTGCAGTTTATTCAGAGGTACTCTGTGCAAGGCAGGTCTTCCTTCTTTACAGAGTGGGTGTTCAGGGGGCTTCAATAGGAGCTGTTTTCTTGTTCTGGGGGCGCGTCAATGGGCGGCGTCTTATCCAGGGAGGGATTCAATGGTCGACTTTTGCCCGGGGCGGATTCTGCAAGGCGACTTGTGCCCGGGGAGAATGGTATTATAGACGCAAATGCAGCGGTCGATTTGCTTTTTGTCTCAATTTTTTGTATTTAGAGAGATTGATTCAATATAGAAGGATAACGCATTGAATTAATTTGTAAATTTGCCAATCAAGTTAGTAATGATACAGTAATGGCAGAGATAAAGGGAATAATATCACAGATTATAGGTCCGGTAGTTGATGTCCATTTTGATGACGTCAAGAGTATGCCGGCCATTTATGATGCCTTGAAGGTGCAGCGTGAGGACGGGAGAACCCTTATTATTGAGGTGCAGCAGCATATCGGAGAAGATACCGTGAGATGTGTTGCCATGGACTCCACGGACGGCCTTAAGCGTGGTATCGAGGCGACATCTACAGGAGAGCCTATCGAGATGCCTGTCGGCAATATGATTCGCGGACGTGTCCTTAACGTCATGGGTGATGCTATCGACGGTCTTGGCGAGATTAAGTCGGAATCCACTCTGCCTATACATCGTGAGCCTCCGAAGTTCGAGGATCTTACCACGTCACAGGAAGTGCTGTTTACCGGCATTAAAGTCATCGACCTTCTTGAGCCGTATCTGAAAGGCGGTAAAATCGGACTTTTCGGCGGAGCCGGAGTTGGTAAGACCGTGCTTATCAAGGAGCTCATCAACAATATCGCCAAAAAGCACAATGGATTCTCCGTGTTTGCCGGAGTGGGAGAGCGTACCAGGGAGGGTAATGACCTTCTGCGCGAGATGATAGAGTCAGGCGTAATCAAGTACGGAGAGGAATTCGAAAAGTTGATGGAGCAGGGCAAATGGGACCTTTCCAAGATAGACCGTAAGGAACTTGAGAAATCTCAGGTAGCCATGGTGTTCGGACAGATGAACGAACCTCCTGGAGCGCGTAGTTCGGTTGCTCTTTCAGGATTGACCATGGCGGAGTCTTTCCGTGACAGCCACAGTGCTGACGGCCCTAAGGATATTCTGTTCTTTATAGACAATATTTTCCGTTTTACCCAGGCGGGTTCTGAAGTATCGGCTCTTCTTGGCCGTATGCCTTCAGCCGTGGGATATCAACCTACCCTGGCATCGGAGATGGGCCAGATGCAGGAACGCATCACATCCACCAAGAATGGATCCATAACTTCCGTTCAGGCGGTTTATGTGCCGGCCGATGACTTGACTGACCCGGCGCCGGCGACCACGTTCACGCATCTTGACGCCACTACAGTGTTGAGCCGAAAAATCACGGCGCTTGGAATCTATCCGGCCGTGGACCCGCTTGAGTCTACATCGCGTATTCTTGATCCTAATATTGTGGGCGAAGTGCACTACAATACCGCGCAGCGTGTCAAGCAGATTCTGCAGCGCAACAAGGAACTTCAGGATATAATAGCAATCCTTGGTATGGACGAGTTGTCAGACGAAGATAAACTCACTGTCAATCGTGCCCGCAAGGTCCAGCGCTTCCTTTCGCAGCCATTTTCCGTGGCGGAGCAGTTTACCGGCGTGCCGGGCGTGATGGTGGACATAGAAGATACTATCAAGGGATTCAATATGATACTTGACGGCAAGGTGGATGACGTTCCGGAGCAGGCGTTCCTCAACGTCGGGACCATAGAAGAGGCCATCAAGAAGGGAGAAGAAATATTATGTCGAACCAAAGCCTGATATTGAGGATACTTTCTCCGGAAGAAACTCTTTTTGAGGGTGAAGTCTCCAAGGTGTTTTTCCCTGGTACCTATTGCCCTTTTGAGGTGTTGCCCGGTCATGCGCCTATCATATCGAGTCTTACGAGCGGACGCATTTCCTGGGAATCCATGGACGGAGTCAGCGGCTCGATCGACATAAGGTGCGGACTGGTCCGGGTTGACGGGGGAGAGGTTACAGTATGTATTGAAAAATGAAAGGAATACTCAAATATCTTGCAGCAATGCTTCTGTGTATGCTTCCGCTTACAGCGAAGGCAGCGGAGTTTGATATGGATGAGTATCTGTACGGCCATGTCGGGGATTCCTACGAGTGGCATATTACCACCGTCAAC
The DNA here is from genome assembly GCA_000432655.1 of Bacteroides sp. CAG:1060. GTDB lineage: Bacteria > Bacteroidota > Bacteroidia > Bacteroidales > UBA932 > Cryptobacteroides. The sequence continues at coordinate 48,582 of HF986284.1, read as the reverse complement.
GGTAAAGACATTGCTATTCCGCTGCCGGTAATTGTATTCAGCCGCAGTGGCAACGGGGTCGCCTGCTTCATGTCTTCCAAACTGAGCGAAGGCGGGGAGTATCGTGGATACAGCATTGCCGGAGAGGACAGCGAATACAAGGGAAAGATAGTGGAAAAAAGTCCGGACGGCTCTGAAATTCGTCCTGTTGATCTCTCGATTACCAAGAATGTTCTCGGATTGATGATCAATTGTGCCATACTGTTGGTTTTAGTACTTTCCACGACGAAATGGTATCGCAAACATGATGCTCTCAAAGAGGCGCCTACGGGTGTTTCCGGTATAATGGAGATGCTTGTCACGATGGTCGAGATGGATATTATCCGACCGTGTGTCGGGCCTGACTACAGGCGTTATTCGCCTTATCTTCTGACAGCGTTCTTCTTCATCTTGATCAACAACCTCATGGGAATCGTCCCTTTCTTTCCGGGAGGAGCCAATGTCACCGGCAATATTGCCGTTACATTTGTCCTTGCAATGTGCACTTTTGTGGCCGTCAATGTATTCGGCAACCGGCACTACTGGAAAGACATTCTCTGGCCTGATGTGCCGACATGGTTGAAGGTCCCGCTACCTCTTATGCCATTGATAGAGATCATAGGAATATTCACCAAGCCGTTCAGCTTGATGGTCAGGCTCTTTGCCAATATTCTTGCCGGACATTTCATGATACTTGGCGTGGTGGCCGTAATTTTCCTTACTGCGGAAATGGGACCGCTCGTCAACGGAGGACTGAGTGTTATCGCCATATTGATAGGCGTTTTTATGGATATATTGGAATTGCTCGTTGCTTTTGTCCAGGCGTATGTGTTCACTATGCTTTCAGCGGTGTTCATAGGCCTTTCAAGACAGAAACCCGCAAAAGAATAAACAATTTAAGTTATAATAGTTATGTTACTTTCTACAATTCTTCTTCAAGCAGCCGCTACTCTTTCTTTGGGAAGACTCGGTGCAGCTATTGGCGCCGGTATCGCTGCTTTTGCTGCAGCATTCGGAATAGGTAAAATAGGTAAGGCCACCCTTGAGGCCAGTGCACGTCAGCCTGAGCATGCCGATCATTATCGTATGACCGCCATCATCATCGGAGCACTTATTGAAGGTGCATGTCTGTTTGCTATCCTTGTCTGCCTTATAGCGAAGTAAAAGATGTCTCTGATTACACCTGATTTTGGACTCCTTGTATGGATGACACTCATCTTTGCGATAGTGTTCTTCGTACTTGCAAAGTTTGGTTTCCCGGCCATCACGTCGATGGTTGACAAACGCAGCGCCCGAATTGAGGATGCTCTCAAAAAAGCCGATGAGGCGGAGAAGCGTCTTTCCGGTCTTGCGCAGGAGCATGATGCTCTGATGGAAAAAACCAAGCTTGAGCAGAGTCGTATGCTTAAGGAAGCATCTCAGGCAGGAGAGAGAATTATAGCTTCTGCCAAGAAACAGGCAGAGGATGAGGCTGCCAAAATTCTGGAGCATGCCAAGCTGGAGATTCAGGCCGAGCGTGAAAGTGCTATGCGCGATATCTGCAGTCAGGTTTCCATGCTGTCCCTGAAAGTGGCCGAGAAAGTTGTTCGCAAATCCTTGGATAAGGATGAGGAGCAGGTCTCTCTTGTGGAGAGGCTTATTAGTGAGGCTGAAAACACTCAAATGCACAACTGATGAATACAGGAATCATATCCACACGCTATGCAACCGCTTTCCTGCAATATGTCCTGCAGACCGGCGGTGGAGACAGGGTGTGTGCGCAGGTCCGCAGATTGCTTTCCGGTACAGAGCCCAGTCCTGTCGTTCTGGAGCCTGAGCTTGAGCGCTTTGTGCTGTTGCTCAAGAAGCACGGACGGCTTGAGGATGTGAGATTCGTTCTGAGTTCTTTCGTGTCCATGTATTATCATTCGAAAGGGGAGGCCTGTGTACGGCTGATTACCGCCGTGCCGTCTTCCGAAGATCTCAAGAAGAGAATATGCAGGATATTTGAAGACAAACTCGGATGCAAGGTTCATTGTGAGTGTGAGGTGGATTCATCGATAGTAGGGGGTTTTCAGGTCATCGTGGATGACGATTATATCCTCGACGCGAGCGTGCAGCATCAGCTTGACAGCATACGCCGCCAGTTCGTGAAGTTCAATACAAGAATTGTGTAATATGTTCTATGGCACAGAATAATATAAAACCAAGTGAAATATCGGAAATACTCCTTGACGAGCTCAAGGGAATAGACAGTTCGCTGAAGTATGAGGAGGTCGGTAAGGTGCTTACGGTCAGTGATGGCGTGGCGCGTATTTTCGGTCTCGTCAACGTTGAAGCAGGCGAGCTTCTCGAATTTGACAGCGGAGTCAAGGCCGTAGCGATGAACCTTGAAGTCGACAATGTGGGCGCAGTGCTTCTTGGACCGACAGATCTCGTCCGTGAGGGAATGCGTGTGCGCAGACTCGGCCGAATAGCTGGTATTCCGGTGGGGGAAGGGCTTGTCGGAAGAGTTGTTGACCCGATTGGAACGCCTCTGGATGGTATGGGCGAAATCAAGGGTGATACGGTAAGAATGCCGCTTGAACGTAAAGCGCCGGGAGTGATTTTCCGTGAGCCGGTTACAGAACCTCTGCAGACGGGATTGAAGGCTGTGGATGCGATGATTCCTATCGGACGCGGACAGCGAGAACTGATTATCGGAGACCGTCAGACAGGAAAGACGGCAATCGCCATCGATACCATTATCAATCAGCGAAGCGAATTCCTGAAAGGGAAGCCGGTCTATTGTATATATGTAGCCGTGGGCCAAAAAGGTTCCACTGTGGCCTCTATTGTTCAGACTCTTCGTGCCAAAGGTGCCATGGACTATACAATCGTAGTGGCTGCTACTGCCGCAGATCCTGCCGCCCTTCAGTATTATGCCCCTTTTGCCGGTGCGGCTATCGGAGAATATTTCCGTGATACCGGACGCCACGCTCTTGTGGTATATGATGACCTTTCGAAGCAGGCTGTGGCCTATCGTGAGGTATCATTGATTCTTCGCCGTCCTTCCGGACGAGAGGCGTATCCTGGAGATGTGTTCTACCTTCATTCCAGACTCCTTGAGAGAGCTGCCAAAATAATCAGCCAGCAGGAGGTGGCCGAGCAGATGAACGATCTGCCGGAATGTCTAAAAGGCAAGGTGAAGGCCGGAGGCTCTCTTACTGCGCTTCCTATTATTGAGACTCAGGCCGGAGATGTGTCTGCGTATATTCCGACCAATGTGATTTCTATCACCGACGGACAGATTTATCTGGAATCATCGCTTTTCAATGCCGGTTTCCGTCCTGCCATCAATGTCGGCATATCGGTATCCCGTGTCGGAGGTTCGGCACAGGTCAAATCCATGAAGAAAGTGGCCGGAACCTTGAAAATAGATCAGGCGCAGTTCAGCGAACTT
>HF986284.1:13811-45081 GCA_000432655.1 Bacteroides sp. CAG:1060 | reverse complement strand
AGGTCACTGCGATGACTCTTGACAAGGGACGTAAGAACGAACGTCTGTTGATTCAGGCTCAATACAGCCCTATGCCTGTGGGGGAGCAGATAGCTGTGCTCTATTGCGGCACACAGGGGCTTATGGCAGATATTGACGTGGAGCAGGTCGCTGATTTCCAGAAGTTGTTCCTTGACCGTATGCGTTCGACACATTCTGACATACTGGACGATTTGAGTTCCGGCAAGGTAGGGGATGAGCAGACATCCGTCATCAGACAAGAAGCGGCTTCAGTGTGCGGGCTCCTTTCTCACAATAGTTAGAATATGGCTTCTCTAAGGGAAATAAAGGACAGAATATCGTCTGTAAAGAGCACGCTGAAGATTACCTCGGCGATGAAGCTTGTCGCTTCTTCCAAGCTCCGTAAGGCGCAGAAAGAGATAGAAAGCCTGCGACCTTACGAGCAGACTCTTGATGAAATACTTGATGAGGTGGCTCTCAAGGCGCCTTCCGCTTGTCAGTCTGTCTCGAAAAATGACTCGGCCCCCGTGGCGATAGTTGTCGTGGCGTCGAACAATTCCCTTTGCGGTGCTTTTAACGTAAGTGCCGTCAAGAAACTTGAAGAATACATTTCATCTCTGAACGGGCGCAGTTACAAGCTTTTCTGTATAGGCCGTAAAATGTCAGAGGCGGCAAAATCCATGGGGATAACCCCCGAGTTCGTCAACACTGAACTTGTGGCCCATCCATCCTTTGAAAAGTCTTCCGAGCTGTCCAGACGCCTGATATCCGGATTTGCATGCGGGGAAATTTCCGAAGTCGTCTTGATTTACAACAAATTCATATCGACGTCCTCGCAGAAGCCTGTGACGGAGCAATATCTGCCATACAGCCGTGAAGGGTTAAACCGCACATCCGGTGACACAGAGTCTTCTGATGATTCGGATTCGACCTGGGATGCCGTACGCTATAATGAGGAGCGCAAATATATATATGAGCCGGACGCATTCCAGATAGCTTCAACTCTTATGCCTCAGCTCTTGAATCTCAAGTTTCATGCGGCGATACTTGATTCTGTCGCCGCCGAACATGCGGCCCGTACCATAGCGATGCAGACAGCTACGGACAATGCCCAGAATCTTCTTGCTGACTTGACACTTGAATACAACAAGGGCCGTCAGCAGAAAATTACTTCCGAGATTCTTGACCTTGTGGGCGGCTCTACATCGTAAAGGAACTTCGAACTTCACAAAAACAGGGCTGACCACTTTGGCCAGCCCTTGTCATTCATATAAAAAACACCGTTGTCCTATTAGAACAGATATGCTACGCCGACAGCAAGCTGATTGCGATGACGGGTCACGTCAGCATCTCCTGTGTAACGGTTGACAAGACCGAAGTCATAACCTACACTTACGCGTACGCTACCGAAAAGATCCACACCTGCGCCAACTCCGAGAAGTACGTCAAAACGTCCATACTTGTAGTCCTCATCATAATTGTCAATAGTCTTTTCTGTGGTAACACCAAGGGCGCTTCCGGTAACCTTTGTCTTGGAAGCGAGACCTACTGAGAATGTAGGACCTGCATAGGCAAACACCTTGAAATCAGGAGTAAACTCATAACCATAGCTGAAAGATACAGGTACATTGAGGTAATGCTCCTGAAGATCTCCGTTAAGCGTTGCTACAGAGCCTACCGAAGCCGCATCACTCTTGGTAAGGAAGTTATAATAAACACCAGGGGTAACCTTAAGTCCGGCAACGATAGGAATTGAATATCCTCCTCCCACATAGAAACCGTTCATGGTATTGGTACTGGTTTTATCATCTACCTTTGTCTTGTCTGCTGAATTAACATAACCGGCTCCGAGATTAATCTGAGCGAAAGCGGTACCTGCGGAAAACATCATGGCAGCGGCCGCAATAATTGTAACAAATTTCTTCATAATAATTATAGAACTAATAATAATGTTATCATTTCTAAAATAGATGCTCGAAGACCACGCTGACGTTGCAGCGCAACCACATTATTCTTGCATTGATGATGCTTCATTGCGTTTGCTCTCCATAAGAGCGGCAAGAGAAGCCAGTATAAAATAGATGACCGTCTGGATCGTAAGGATACGCATCTCAGGAGCTATGGCATCCAAAGTGCCGGCATTGCAGAGGTTCATGTAACCACGACATCCGAATGTGGAAGGGAATATGTATGAAAGCACATTCCATACCGGAGGGAAGTTGGATACCGGCCATGTGAATCCTGTAAGGAACACTGCAATCGGAGTCACAAACAAGAGCATGACAAGCACGGTCTCCCTTTTGTTGATGAAAGTGGACCAGGTGAAAGAGAAGAATATGATATCCGCCACATAGAAAAGCAGGAATACCAGCATCTCCCACCATCTGCAGTGTATCGGAAGATGGAACAGATAAGGTACGAACAGCGCACCGTAAACCCCGAGAAGGATGAATATCAGATAATACGCAAGACCTCTTCCGAGCACTACGCGTCCCATCCCGTGTCTGCTGAAATTCTCAGGCCGCCTTGCAAAGCTGCGACTTTCTTCCCTCATAGTACCCACGAGAGTGGAACTGCCGTAGAACATAACCTGCTGCAATATCATCATGAGCGCCATGTATATGAAGAACATGGTGAAAGATATTGCCGGGTTGTACTGAAGAAACGCGTCATACTGCACAGGCTCTATCAGCTGCGTGGCATCCTGTCCGACATATCCCGCTGCGGCGTACCGCTCGGTCTGAATCTGATGCACCTCATCCAGCATCACCTGATTGGTAGCGAGGGTCATATTCTTATAGTACAGGAACGTGGACATATCGGCATAAGTCGAAATCACGCCCTGACGCATCTCGACAAGATTATCGTCAAAATCCTGTGGAATATAGACGATTCCGTGCACTTTCTGCGCTTCCATCAAATGCTGCGCTTCCTGCATTGAAGCACAATCATACGCCACTGCACATTCGCGCGTAGCATCGAGTTCGCGCACATAACGACGGCTGTAACTTCCTCCGGAGAGATCCACCACGGCCACAGGCATCTCGTTCACTACACCGTCCTCATAAATCCAGTTATAAAGGACAGGATAGACAAGACCCGCGAAGCAGAAGATCAACATCACACCACCGTCTCTGGATATCATCCTCAACTCATTGACGAATATGCCCCAGGCATCCCGAAGCCATCGTCCAATATATGTAAGTTTCTCACCCATTTCTAATTACGAGGATAAAGTTGATACTTATAAGCGTCATACAGGCGCTTTCTTCCCACAAACGGAATCAACAGGAACACAAGCATGCTGACGCAGCTGGTCCACCATCCGGCAAAACCCATCCCGAATATCGCTTCCTGCACATAGAACTTGTAGTAAAAGCGCAGAGGATAAAGCCAAGACACGCCCTGAAGTGCTACAGGCAAAGATTCGATAGGCAGGGTAAACCCGGCCAACGAGAACCCAAGCACACTGTAAAGGGCACTTATACATACAGCAAGCCTCAAGGTCGGCACCATGGACACTACAAACACGGCTATCGCCTCATACGCCATCACCAGAAGAAGCGTCGAAAGCACCATTGCCCAGATGGAACCCTTAAGAGGGAAATGCAACGGACCGAACAGCAGCAGCTGTACCATAACTCCCAAAGCTGTAAAGAGCAGCGTGTAAGGAATCAGTTTCCCGGTGATTGTAATATCTATGGAGTCGTCGGCAAGTGCGAGCAAATCCTTGGATGTACCATATTTCAGTTCTGAAGCCAGAGAATATGAGACGACCAGCAGAATGCTCATGGCAAGAATTCCGATAAGAATCATATTGCCAAGATAGTAGGCATAGCTTGTAGGAGCGTTCCCGATATTGTGCGCATCAAGCGTCACCGGCTGGATACGCGCCATTATCTCGTCCTCATTCACGCCCTTGGCCCGAAGCACCTGTCTCTGCACAGCACCATTGGTAAGGTTGACCATGAAAAGGATATCCTTATAAGACAGTGCACCGCCAATGACAGGATTCATCGCATTCACATACACTCCCATTTTAGGGCAATGGAATGCCTGAACATCCTCGTCGAAGTGCTCAGGAATGATGACGTAAGCACATATACGCCCCGTTTCCATCTGCCTCCTGGCCTCCGGGATGTTGGCGAACCCCTCCACCTGTCCAAGTTGTGTCGCATCAAGCTGCTCGATAAAGTTCCTGGATGTGGATGAATTGTCGAGATCCACCACTCCTATCGGGAGTTTCTGCGGCAGCCCTTCTCCCAGAAAAGTCAGGAAGAAAACGGCGGAAGCCAGCATCACTCCTATGGAACCCAGCAGATAAATCGGCCTCTTGGACCAGAGATGGAGTTCGCGAAGTATTATTTTATAGATGCGTTTCATTATTATTTTTCTTTCCTCTCAAGGATAACACTCATACCCGGACGCATACCTTCAACCTTGGCGTCAGGACGTGCGCGCACTTCGAATGTCTTGGTGTCAAATTCACCGATTTCCTTGGTTGCTCTCCATGTAGCATAAGACTCACGTACTGCTATATAATATACGGTAGCGGTAATGTGCTTGTTGCCGAGCGCAGGTACTGTAAGATTCAGCTTATCACCTGACTTCATGCCTTCAAGCCTGTCTTCACGCACATTGAAAGTAAGCCACATATCATCAAGATCCTGAATGGTCATGATAGGAGAACCCTGTCCCACAAGCTCGCCAACCTTTGGATATCTCGCAGCGATGATTCCATCAGCAGGAGCAGTCAGCACAATCTCGTCCATATAGGAATTGACAAGCTCCACAGCAGCATTGGCTCTTTCCACAAGGGCCACGGCAGCATCCTTATCTTCCTGACGGGCACCCTTCACAGCCATATCATACTGGCTCTTTGCAGCACGGGCGGTAGCGGAGGCGGCATCATACTGAGCTTTCACCTCATCATATTTCTGGTCTGACACCACTTTCTCTTCGTGAAGTTCGCTGATACGCTCAAATGACTTGCGCATCACTTCCTCACCTACGAGAGCCTTCTGCCACATTTCATAAGCACCGGCAATCTGCTCCTGCTGAGCACCATTGTAAGCCTTGTTTTTCTGGGCCACCGCAGCAGCCTTGGCAGCATTGGCCTCAGCAATCTTGGATCTGATTTCCGGAGAATCGATCAGGACAAGGGTATCTCCTTTTCTGACTGACTGTCCCTCATCAGCACGAAATTCCTCAATACGTCCGGGAATCTTGCCGGAAACTCTGTATTCCGTAGCTTCCGCCTCTCCCTGTATCACGATTGCCTTAGGTCTTGATACTATGAAACCTACTACTGATACAATCAGCACCACTGCAACCAGTGCTATCACTCCTGTAAGGAGGTTGTAATTTTTCTTTGCCATAATATGTTTATACTTTTTATTCGTTCTCTTTATAGTTTCCCTCTGCCTTACGAAGTGATGCTGCGGCCATCTGAAGTTCTATGCCTGCATCGATATATTCACTGTGTGCGCTCAGCCAGGCAGTATGGGCTGCAAGCACTGTATTGGTCTCAAGAATTCCAGCCTGGAAGCTGACATTCGCCTTGCGAAGATTCTCTTCGGCACTCTCAAGATTGGACTCGCACATTACGAGTTTCTCCATAGTCTCGTCAAAAATCTTACGCTGCTGGGTGACCTGAAGATTGATAAGATCACGCGCATCATTGTACTGATCGGTGTAGAGCTTTGCCTCGGCCTGCGCCTTACGATATTTGCTCATGCTCTCACCGCCATGGAAAATCGGAATGTTGACCATGACTCCGGCGCTCAGCATACCACCCTGCCATGAGTTCTGGAATCCGTTGTACAAATTAGGATTGGTAAGAGTGTAGCTGCCGGTAAGGGCGACTTTCGGCATGAGGTCAGCACGTGCAACCAGGGCTTTTTTGTCATAAATCTGACTTGCAAGCGACAAGCTGCGGGTCTCCGGGCGATCTGCATATATATCATCCATGGACTTCTCCTCGGAGAGGGCCGGCACTGGGATGATTTCAAGATTCTCATCGGCAAGTACAATCTCAGTTTCCAAAGGAAGACCGATTCTCTTGCACAGAAGCATCTTGGCAAGTACAAGTCCGTTGGTGGACTTGGTGAGAAGCATGTCGGCCTCATTGGCCTTGACCTTTATCTGAAGTGCATCCGACTCGGTAGCCACTCCGGCACGGATGGAAGCATTCACATCCTCCTCCATCTGATGAAGCAGCTGCGAATATGACTCGGCAAGCTTTTTCTTGTTGGCAATGGAAACAATCTGCCAGTAGGCCTGATCCACATCCACGATGACGTCGGCATATTTCATATCATATTTAGCCTCGGCGAGCTGCTCTGCAAGAGCTGCTATCTGATTGGAATATACAATCTTACCACCGACAAAAACCGGCTGCTCCACAGTCACGGCTCCTATCCAGAGATTATGCATGTCCGGATGAAGAGCATCATCAATATCCCGGCCTATGGCATTGATAGGGTCGGCAATATTCGGTGCCATTCCGGCAACGGCGGATCCAATGTCGGTAGATTTGAGCATATTGAGAACCGTCTGCCACATAGGACTGCCCATATAATCGGCAGCAAGCGCAGGATTGGTCTGAATCGCCTGCATCAGCTGGTTCATCTTGTCCGCCATCGCAGCATTAATCTGCTGACCGGCTCCGGAAAATGCATTGTTGAGCTGACCCTGAATCAAGGTGCCGGAATTGCGAAGCATCTCGGACTGACTGTCGCTAATAAGAGAGATATTCCTATTATTATACATGTACGCGCCCGTAACATTGATATTAGGGAAATAATTGGCAAAAGCCGTCTTCTTGTCATATCCTGCCATCTCCACGGAGATTCGAGCCTGATCCAACTCATTGGAAGAGCGGACAGCCATAGCCCGGCAGTCTTCTATAGTAAGAGGCTCTCCCGTATATTCGGGAGAACTTTCCTGTGCAGCAGCAGGGAACTGCATTGCGGCCGAAATAAGGACGGCCATCCATACACACTTTTTCATTATATATACCTTTTTATGATTTTACATCAAATTTCACGCTGCAAAAGTATATACAAAAATACACCTCATAAAGACCAAAATGGATACTAAAGTTGTATTTTGGTCGAAAATTAAGCAATTATTACAATTATTTGCATTTTTTTAGTAGATTTGCACCTGTTTTAAAATTTACTCCAAAATGCAACAGTCACTACACGCCATAAATATTCAGCAAATTCTTCAGCTGTCATCCATAGTGGACGAACATTCACTTGGCGGAGACTTTATAATGGGTGAGGCAAGCGGAGAAAGCGCTCTTCGCGACACCAAGATATTGACCGCGCTCCAATCTCCTATAAGATTTGACGGATATATAATTTTCTTCCTGCAAAAAGGCAACTTCCGTGTAGATTTCAATCTGAAAACATACGACGTGCAGGAGCGGTCCCTTATAATGGCCGTTCCGGGCAACATCATCCGTATCCCGTCTCTTGACAAAGAGAAACTCAAAGACATAGAACTGGTCTTCATCCTTCTGTCCAAAGAATTCATCTCCGGGCTGCATTTTGATTTCAACAGGGCTTTTCAGGACAGTATACACATGCTGGACAATCCCTGCATTTCCCTTAACGACGAACAGTATTCGATGGCAGAGTCCTACTATCTTCTTGCCAAAAAGATATTGCAGTCCTCGCAGCGCAACAAAAAAGACATCATCAAGAGTCTCCTGTCTTCATTAAGCTACTTCATGGAAGACGTGTGGACAAAGCAAATCTCGGAAGCCAAGGTTCATAAAGAAGAAAACACCATCAGAAAGAATCAGACATTCGAAAGATTCATCGCCCTGGTCACAGAATACCACAGCACACAGCGCGGCATGCAGTTCTATGCCGACAAGCTGTGCCTGACGCCAAAATATCTTTCGAAAATAGTCAAAGAGTCGTCCGGACGCACCGGCCCGGAATGGATAGACTCATTTGTAATACTGGAAGCCAAGAATCTCCTGCGCTATTCCGACCTGTCCATAAAAGAGATTTCCTATAGACTGGAATTCCCGAGTTCAAGCGTTTTTCATAAATTCTTCAAGTCCCACACCGGTATCACCCCATCCGACTACCGAAAAGGAGATACTCAGGAAGATTCTATGCCAGCATCTCTATAATTGAGTCTGATACAAACATCTGCGACTCCGGGACACGAAGCCTGCCGGTCTCGGGCTGTCTTACAAGAAGCCCCTGATGCAGCAGACGCTCCGTCATGTCCGGGTCACACAGCCCAGGCTCGATTCCATCAGAAGTTCGCAGCCCAAGCATCACAGCCTCTTCCCGTGCCTGCTCCGGTGTAAGAGTTTCGCTTTCCCGCGACCATCCGGACCGCACCGATGTGTTCCAACTCCTGTGCTCCCCGTCAAACGAGTGCGCTCCCGGTCCAAGCCCCACATACGGAAGCCGTTTCCAATATGCAGAATTGTGCACGGCACGCTTTCCCGGTTTGGCCCAGTTGGAAATCTCGTAATGCTCGTACCCTGCCGCCTCAAGACTGCGACAGACAAGTTCATACTGCATACGGCATTCATCATCAGAGAGTTCCTCATATTCCCCCCGGGCAATCATGGACGCAAGGGCACTTCCATCCTCCACGCTCAACTGGTACGCAGAAATGTGTTCGGGAGAGAGCGAGACAAATCCGGCAAGCGTACTTTCAAGCTTATCCATATCCACACCCAATCCCCCGAATATCAAGTCTATACTGATATTGTCGATTCCGGAGCCGCGCAGTATGGACACCGCTTTTCGTGCCGAATCCGAGTCATGACGACGGTTCATACGACGAAGCACCACATCATCCAATGACTGCACGCCCATGCTCACCCGGGTAACACCCATGCGGGCAAGTCCGCAGGCATACTCAGCTCCCCCGTCAACGACATCTTCCGGATTCACCTCCACGGTAAACTCATCGTACGGACCATAACCCAGCCTGCCAACTATTGTCTCAAGCACAGAAAGAGGCAGCACCGATGGTGTGCCGCCTCCTACATAAAGGGTATTGCAACCCAATGTCTTCTCTATTTCATCCCTTCTGATATCTATTTCCGCACATACTTCGGAGCAATATCTGCCAACCGCATCGGCATCTCTTCCCCGACACACCACCTCCGAATAAAAGTCACAATATGTACAGAAACTTCTGCAGAACGGAACATGAACGTAAATCATCAGATTCCTGTCATTACCTCAGCAAGAGTTCCGCCGAGCCAAGCCGTGACTGCGAAGTATAAGCCTCCACGGTATAGACTCCCTTGGTGAATACGTCTATGTTGTTGACATAAATGCCAAGATCGATTTCTTCTCCCTGATAATCAACTTCACGTGAAGCGGTCGCAGACAGAACTTCTCCTTCATACTCAAAACTTGCTCCCTTCCCGTCAAAAAGCTGCTTCCCGTCAGGATCAAACACTCTCACGAACACTTCTACAGGTCCGCGGGCTGCAAGCTCATTCTCCACAAGGGTCAGATTGACAAGCAGTCTTGCCACACGGCCGCTGCGGTCCGTCTTCTTGTCAGCGCTGTTGTGAGCTTCCATTGAGATACCGCGCGCTTTGAGGATAGAACCTACATTGACACGGTCCGTAAGATTCTCAACCTGCTGTGAGAGTTCCTGGTTCTTGCGGTTGCTTTCTGCGGCCTCACGCTTTGCAGAGGCAGCCTCCTGGGTAAGACGATGATTGAGAGTGTTAAGCGAATCTATCTGGCTTATATATCCCCTCATTATAGAGCGAAGCGTCCCGAGTTCCTTTTCATACTGGCGCATCTTTGAACGGTTGGTAGCCTCGGTCTTCTTGACCCGATCCACAAGTTGGGCAATCTCTTCCCTGGAAGAATCAAGTTGAGCGTTAATTGTATCATAATCAGAAGAAAGGCCCTCATAGTCATTTTGAAGAGCAAGTATCTGCTCCGTCAAATCCTGCTTTTCGCCATTGAGCTCATCTACAAGGGAATTCTTTGACATCCAGACATACACAAGTGCCGCAGCCAGCGCCAATGCCACTACGGTCATCACAATCATGATGGTCTTAAGACCACCGTTTGACTTGTTTTCAAGCTCCTTTCTTTCGAGCTTCTCTAGTGGATCTTCTCTTTCCATAACATTACATTTTGATTTACAGATGCAAAAATAGCAATAATTATACTAACTTTGCCAAGGTACAACAAAAACAACAAAAATGAAATATTTCGTAAGAGCCGTAAAATACTTTATCTACCTGCTTGTCATTCTGGCATTGGTAATTGCAATCCTGGTGGTGTCCGGACTTGTGGACGGAGACCTTTCCACCATGTTTGTCAACGGTTATGACTCATATTGGCAGATTGCCTTGATAGCCGCCGCACTTGCCGCGCTATACCCGAGAATGGGATACTGCACCCGCACAGCTCATGTCTATGGAGAGCCTTCAGATGCCAAGGCAAGGCTGGACAAGGTAATGGAGCTGCACGGATACAAGCTTGAAAAAAGCGAGGACCAGACTTTCTGCTACATCAAACGCTCCACTCTTTCGCGAGCCCTGAAGATGTGGGAAGACAGGCTCACCTGCACGGTTACGGCCGCCGGCGTGGAAATAGAAGGGTCCACCAAGGACGTTGTCCGCATCATCTCCGGCCTTGAAGCAGCGAACGACTAAGGAATAATTAATAAATAATTTTAATATTCCAAAGAAAAGTACTACCTTTGCACCCGGTTAGTTAGTAGTTTTCATAATAACAGATGGTTTTCAACCCGAAGTTTTTCCACCTCTTCAAGAAGGGGCGGTATAGTCGTGAGCGTTTTGTCTCCGACCTCATCGCAGGTATAGTAGTAGGTATCATCGCCCTTCCTCTCGCCATCGCATTCGGTATTGCGAGCGGAGTATCACCTCAACAGGGACTTATAACCGCCATAGTGGCCGGATTTCTCATCTCCGTTTTCGGAGGTTCCCGATTCCTTATAGGAGGTCCGACAGGGGCATTCATCGTAATCGTTTCCGGAATTGTCGCCCAATACGGCATTCAGGGGCTCACCCTTGCCACCATCATGGCAGGAGTCATACTTGTCATCATGGGTCTGTGCAAGATGGGTGCGGTATTCAAGTTCATACCATATCCGATAGTCGTAGGATTCACAAGCGGCATCGCGCTTACGATATTTTCCACCCAGATGAAAGATTTCTTCGGCATGAGCGATGTAGCCGTACCGTCCGGATTCGTACCGGAATGGATCTGCTATTTCCAGAATATGACCATATATCATTGACGGAAACAGGGTTGAGCATAGCCTGCCTTTTAGTGATCATTCTATGGAACAAGTGGGGTTTCAGAAAGATTCCCGGTTCCCTGATTGCGCTGATAGTCGGCACTGCGGCATCTGTGTTTCTGAGCAAATTCACCGGCATTGAGTTCGCTACGATAGGTTCCAAGTTCCCGGAGCTCGCGCAGGGTCTGCCTCTTCCCAAGCCGGTAGCCCCGGCCATGGACTTTGAGACCGTAAAAGGACTCGTATCACCGGCATTCACCATTGCCATACTCTGTGCCATCGAGTCTCTTCTGGCGGCCATGGTGGCAGATGGCGTTACCGGCAAGCAGCACGATTCCAACACCGAGCTGATAGGACAAGGCATAGCCAATATCATCACCCCGATGTTCGGCGGCATTCCGGCTACTGGAGCCCTTGCCAGAACCATGGCCAGCATCAACAACGGCGCCCGCACATCCGTAGCGGGAATCATCCATGCCATAGTGCTTCTTTTGATCTACCTGTTCCTTATGCCGTATGCCGTATATATCCCACTTTCCTGCCTGGCGGCAATTCTGGTAATCGTAGCATTCAATATGAGCGAGTGGCGCAGTTTCAAGTATCTGCTCAAGGGAGATGCCGCAGATGTGGCGGTACTGCTGATAACTTTCCTCCTTACGGTCATCGTGGATCTTACCGTGGGCATAGAGGTCGGCGTAGTCCTGGCCATCGCAATGTTCGTTCGCCGCATGATGCAGACATCCACCATTACCGTACTTGAACAGAACAGACTCGCCGCCACGGAAGATGATGATGTGGCAGCCCACGACGATGTTGAGATGCTTGATATCCACAAGGGAGTCGAAGTCTATGAGATAAACGGTCCTTATTTCTTCGGACTGGCCAGCCGCTCGGAGGAGTTTGAGCGGCGCAACAAAAGCACCCGGGTGAGAATAATCCGTATGCGCAAGGTGCCGTTCATGGATTCGACCGGAGTCAAGAATCTCAAGAACATCATTGACATGGCCCACAAACGTGGCGTGGAGGTGATTCTGTCCGGCGTCAACGAAGACGTGCTCGGCACGCTGCACAAATTCGGCGTGGATGAAATCATTGGAAAAGGGAATATATATCCAAACATATTCCCGGCCCTAACCCATGCCAACGAAATAGCCGACTCCTTCGTGACAGACGCCCAATAGGACGTCTTCACAGGGAGCCTATACCTGTTCCCCCATCAAAAGCCTCGTAAGGAGCGCTGCATCCACGCCCGGAAAACACTCCGATACATCTATTCCGGAGAGAGCATCCGAGATGGAACTGCTGTCATATCTCACATCCTTAAGAATAGAGGAAATGTAATCCGTACTGCGGCCGCCGATAAAATCTCCGCTGAAAGCAAGGTCCTTCAGGAACCCGCCGTCAAGACACAGATGCACCTCCACGGTACCGCAAGGCAGTTTGGCTTTGTGCAGAATCTGCGCGTCCCTGGAATGGCCGTATATCCAGTCCCATGTGGAGAATTTCTCACGAGCTATCCGTTCCACTTCCGCAATCCGGTCCTCTCCAAATTCAAGAACCTGGTCCCCGCCAGACATGGCCTCCGATATCGCCGCCTGCACCTCATCAAGAGATGCAAATTGAGGCAGATAATCCTTCAGGTTGGCCACCCGGCTTCTCACCGAAGACACGCCCTTGGAAGACAGCTTGGACCCTGGCACATCCAGAGCCTTTATCAAAGTGTCAATATCCACGTCATACATCATGGTCCCGTGTACAATCTCCCGATCCTTGGACACGCGACGGGCATATCCCGACACCTTACGGCCGTCCACGAAAATATCATTGCGACCGGAAAGCTCTGCCGGAACGCCCAGCGAGCGAAGCGCCTCCACAAAAGGAGCCGGGGTGACATTACGGCCGATTATGGTGTAATTCATATTCTGGAGGTCATGGTACACCGCACCTCCGCCGGTAACCCTGCGGGCAAGATTTATCCCGTTATTCTCCAGGTATCCGATATTGACTTCCGCACAGGCATTCTGATTCAGTCCGATAATAACGGACGGAGCATTGCGCCACAGATAGAAAAAGGGGGCATCTGAAGGATACTGCTCAAGACAATATTCATCAAATGCCATATTGAAATACGGATCCGTCAATCCATTGATCAAGTACTTCATCCCTTACATCTCATTACCCACCTTTCTGGCCCTCTCCGGCTTGTCAAGGTTGATACCATCACTCACGGCTATCTCCACAAGCACATTCCATCCAGCACAAAGATTGACATAGTTCTGGCATTCCCCGGCATCAGGCACAAGGACAGTCTTTTCGAACGGGGTAGGCTTGTGATGGATTCCTACAGTATGCACACCGGCTCCGCCAAGTACTGAAAGGAATTTGTCGTACTCGCTCTCAATAGGATCGACTATAAACACCACATCTCCCGACTGCATCACCTCCTCGATTCCATGGACAGCGTATGTCCCTTCGAGATAATCACTTTTGCGGCGGGTGATTTCATTGGTCTTAAGGGTAAGTTCCTCAGCCACACCATCATTGAGTCCGCTGAAATAAACAGTATTCGCTCCCTTGACCCACTCTACGATCTGAGGATCTATCTGCATGGTAAGCGCCGCGCGTATTTTCTCCGACAATCCGTCAAGGGATGACTTGAAATCCCTGCCGGCCAAAGCCCAGATAATGGAATCACAGTAAAGCCCCTGTTCCACTACACTCTTGGTGGCGGCCACGGCTTCTTCCCATCCGCACTTCAGCACAGAGCCGCTCACGCACTCTTTCTCAATCGGCGTATCCTCATTGGCACTGAGGGAAAACAATTCCCTGTGACCTTCGGCCCTCAGTTTCTTTGCAAGCGTCAGCGCTTCTTTGGTCCGCCCCGAATTGGAGTCCACAAGGACGGTATATTGCGAAAGGTCATAGCCAAGCGCCTGACGGGCTCCGTCACACTGGACATT
The DNA here is from genome assembly GCA_000432655.1 of Bacteroides sp. CAG:1060. GTDB lineage: Bacteria > Bacteroidota > Bacteroidia > Bacteroidales > UBA932 > Cryptobacteroides. The sequence goes on along the minus strand of HF986284.1, from coordinate 30,841 downwards.
CACGGCAAGCCCCCAATTCATGGCACGACGGCGAGCATTCTTGGCCGGCATTATTCTTGACGAACCTTCCCCGGTAAAGAACATGCGACCTGTCCTGCGAAGAGACTCTGCCACAGTACAAACGCATGAAGGGTCAAACTCAGCTACGGTAGGTACAGTCCCCATCATCTCTTTGACGAGGCTGTAGCGGGAATATTTTTCTTGTTCAAGATTCATAGCTTTCCTAAAATATTTAAAATTCTGTCTATTTGCAATAATTCTTTCTCGGTATCGGACGCAACCTGCTTCACAAAACTATTGTCCTCCACTCGCCCGATGGCAGCCGTCATCTCATCTTCGTTTCGGTATGTCGCCCGACGGAACGGATTCTCATAATCCTTCAGTCTGGTCAGGTACACCTGGTCGCTGACAAGTCGGCATATCCGTTTTTCATCTTCCAGCGCACGACGCCAGTCTTCTTTTGAAAGGCATCGGGTGCCATAAAGCTCTGCCAGACACTGCACTGAGTGCGCCAGTTTCGCCTCCGGATAAGACTGCCAGATCTGAGAGTATCTGGAGTGAATCGACACCCAATCCGGAAGAACGCCCGAAACGATATCTTCACGAATAGTATCCACATCGCTGTTTTTCATCAGCTGACCGCCAAGATTCACCCACATCTTCTCGCGTGGGGCTGCCGAAAGCCCGGAAAGATATTCGAACGACGGAGAAGAATTACCCTCAAAATACTTGAGCACATTGCCCATAGCATAATGCACAATCATCTCCGAGTAAGCTCTATATGCCTGCCACGGCTTGCGTATCAGCACTTTGCGCTTCGATTTCTCCACATCCTCCCCAAGTACCTCAAGAGACGCTACCGTCTCATAAGGGCCTTCCAACAGCTCCCGTCCTTTCCGCACAAGAGCCTCGAAACCGACTGCAGCACAATCTTCTCCGCGCGAACGGAACCATGCCTTGGCAGTCCAAAGCGCCAGCAGTTCCATGCCCTGGAGCACCTCTTCCATGCTGTCCGGTGCATAAGTGTCAAACTCTATGTTCTGCACCTTGGTAAGCCGTCTGTCCCTTGTCTGGAATTTCCAGTTGTTGCGGGCAAGTGCATACATATTGTGCAGCCACCAGAACGCCGGCATTATCTCCAGGCACCCTTCGGATTCATTATTGCTCACCATGCTGAACGGCAGCCGGATATGCATCTCGGCAGGATAGGCACCCTTGGCAAGAAGGGTAAATGAGGCAAACACGCACGAGTGCTTTATGGACGAACAAAGTCCCGGCCAGAAACCACGCCCCGCAACCACTTCATTGTCATTGGACCGCGAGTTGTGGTTGGAGCCTATGGTCGCACCGGCGGCGAGATTGCTCTGCCCCAGAAGACAGGCAGCAATAAGGAAAGAATTGTTGTGATGCTGCTCATGCGCAGGGAAGATAAGGTTGTTGAGCACCTCGCAGCACGAAATCGTGCTGTTGTCCCCGAGTATGGAATCGATGACACGGGCACCGTATTTAAGGTTGCAGTTGGTCCCGATGACAAACTTGACGGCAGTGCAGCCATAGAAGATACGGCAGCCGTAGCCCACGATTCCGTTGACCAGAATCACATTTTCCCCTATCTGGGTAGGTTCGCTCTCGGAAGAATTGATGGTGATGTTCTTGAGCTTGCTTGCACCTTTAATATAGCATCCGGTGCCGATCTTGACATCTTTGATGATTTCGGAAGTCTTGATGACGCAGCCCGAACCCACGGTGCCGTAATATCCGCGATGGTGGTCCTGAACTGACTGGGTCATCTCTTCAAGCCTTTTCTGAAGCGGCAGGTCGTCCCGGTATTTGGCCCAAAGATATGCATCTGCGGTAATCATCCCGTCGAAAGGATAAACGCTGCGGCACCCGGTCTCGTTCATCACGTGAAGTTTCACCCTGACGCTCTCCGGCTCTCCGTCCTTGACAATGCCGTTGCCGAACTTGGCATGGTCAGTGGAAGACATCTCATGAATGTTGAAGAGCATGCACCTGTCACCTATTATATAATGGCTCAGATAATGCACGTCATGAATGGCGCAGTCATCGCCTATATCACAGGAATGTATCGACGAGTTGGTGATACCGATCGGAAGCCGCAAATCATGAAACTGGAGTCCGTTGTCGGAGATTCTCCCGATACGCACGGTACCATAGAAATTGTTGTTCTTGAGCATGCGGGGGATAAACTCATCCGTCACCCAGATGGTATCCCAGCTTGACGCTGTATTGTCATTCTTTACAAGCCTCTCTATCTCATCACTTGTAAGATGTCGCCAGCCGCCGGCAGGAGCCTTCACTTGTCGGTTCCTTATGTAATACTTGTCCTGACCTTCAGGCAGGAACGACGGGTCTATCCACCCGTTCGCAAGCTTTTCCGAAGGAATTACGGTCACTTTCTCCATAGCTACGGACTTTTAAATTCTGTGTAAAACACACAAATATAAAAAAATCCCGGCATCCGACAAGAGAGGTTTCCACAAACATCTCGGAATTGCGACTTAATAAAAATTTTAATAAAGTTCATTTTTGCTGGATTCCTCGATATCTGCTTACAATTTGCAAAGATTATTTTCGCTTTTGTAACAGTTTTTAATCAAAATTTTCCGTTTTAAGCCATAATTACCAATTAAAGCACTACAAATCAGTGTTTGAAAATTTGGTCAAGTGAAAAAATCTTCTAAATTTGCATCTCGGATGCCACTAAAGCGGCTATCTGCAGGTATAACTAAGAAGATGATTAGTTAGTATAGTTATTTGTTTAATTAAAGAAACGCTTATGAAAAAAGCAAGACTTTTAATCACGACCCTGATGCTTTTTGCAGCTGCTTTGTATGCAGGCGCTCAGAACATCAGCGTATCAGGTACAGTGATTGATGCGGGCAACGGGGACCCTGTTGTAGGTGCAACTGTCCAACTCAAGGGAAGTGCTACAAAGTACTCGATCACTGATCTGGATGGACGCTATTCGCTCTCTGCCGTCCCTTCAAACGGCACATTGGTCGTGACACTTATCGGGTTCAAGACCGCAGAATTTCCTATCAACGGCCGCGCACAGATTGACCTTCCGCTTTCAGTGGACACTGAAATTCTGGAAGACGCCATCATCGTGGGATACGGCTCCGCCAAGAAAATTTCCGCCATTACAGGTTCTGCAGCTACCGTAGGTGCTAAACTTTTGCAGAACGCCCCTGTGGCAAGTGTCGGAGATGCTCTTCAGGGACAGGTTGCAGGTCTTCAGGTATGGTCCAATTCAGGAGAGCCAAGTGCAACCATTTCCATGAGAATTCGTGGTGTCAACTCCATCTCCGCTGATACCGAGCCTCTGTTCGTTCTTGACGGCAGCCCGGTTCCGGCTTCAATCTTCTCCGCCCTCAACGCAAATGACATTGAGAACATCACTGTCATGAAGGACGCCTCTGCGACATCCATTTACGGTTCACGTGCCGCCAACGGTGTGGTATTCATCACCACCAAGGCAGGCCGCTCTTCGGAGAAGCCTGTATTCACAGTACGTGCACAGTACGGTGTCTCAAACATCGTCAACCACAATATCCAGCTCATGAACTCCGAGCAGTGGTTCGACTTCAACGAGATGATGGATCCGACTTTCCTTGACAAGCCGGGACGTGCAGCCCAGAAGGACTTCGCCCTCGATCATAACATCAATACCAACTGGGTAGATTACTTCTTCAAGCCTCATGCTCCTACATGGCAGGCTGATGCGACAGCTCCTACATGGCAGGCTGGTGCGACATTCAGCGGCGGTACTTCAAAGACCGACTACTACGTATCTCTCGGAGCCCTTACACAGGAGGGTAACGCTCCATACTCAGATATGTCCCGTATATCTTTCATGTCAAAGCTGAATGCCCAGCTCAACGACTGGATCAAGACCGGTTTCTCCATGAACCTGACCTATCAGGATGTCAACACTACCGGTTTCTCCAACTCTCGCAACAGTGTGTACAACCCGATGTTCATGGCATCACGGATGTATCCTTGGATGCTGCCATACGAGTACACGGTCAATGCTGACGGCTCTCTTACTCTCGGAGAGGAGAGGACTTTCTTCGAGGAGCTGGGATTCTACAATACCTATTATCTTCAGAAGCTTCAGCCTTCAACCACCAACTATATCCGCCTCAGCGGCAATCTTTACGAGCAGTTCACCCCGGTCAAGGGGCTTACCCTTCGCGCCGTACAGGCACTGAACGGAAATGACAGACGCATCTCCCAAAAGGCAAACCCTGTCGGTCCGTTTGAGGGCGCCGGTACAGCTGGCGAGAATTTCTCAAGATACTACCAGATGACGTTCACCAACACTGCCGAGTACGAGTTTGACTTCGCAGAGAAGAACAATGTCAACATCCTGCTTGGCCAGGAGAGCATTCTCAGCACCACCAATGCATTCGGCACTTCCGTAGAAGGAATCACCGACCTGAGACAGGAAGAGATCAACTATGGTACCGTTTACAAAAAGCCGTCTTGGTCCAAGTCTGAAGAGGTATTCAACTCTTATTTCTCCCGTATCGGATACAATCATGACGACAAGTACCTCTTAGATGCTTCTTTCCGTAGGGACGGTTCCTCTCTCTTCGGCAAGAACAGGCGCTATGCCAATTTCTGGTCTATCGGTGCACGCTGGAATATCACCAAGGAAGCATGGTTATCCAATATCCCATGGCTCAACAATCTTTCCGTCAAGGCAAGCTACGGTACCACCGGTAACTCAAGCATCGACAACTACCTCGCCTACGGTATTGTGGGCGCCTATGCCAGCCTTTACAACGGCAAGACTGCCTGGGGACTCAGCTCTCCGTCAAATGACGACCTCTCATGGGAAGTTGTAGAAAACCTTAACGTGGGCGTATCCACCAAGCTCTTTAACAGTTTGAGCATTGATGTGGACTTCTACAACAAAGTCACAAAGGACATGCTCATGGAGATTCCTTACTCCATGACCACTGGACACTCAAGCGGATGGGGTAATGTGGCCGACATGCTCAACCGCGGTGTGGACTTCGAGCTTTCTTACGACGTCCCTATGCCACAGGACTTCTACCTCAACCTGTCCGCCAACTTCAACTACAACCGTAACGAGATCACAAAGCTCTTCGACGGACGCGACAGCTTCGAAATTTCCGGAACAGGTACTAAACTTGAAGTCGGAAAGCCTTACGGAGAGTTCTTCACTGTGAGAAATGCAGGTGTGGATCCTCGTGACGGTATGCAGATGTACTACGATGCGGAAGGCAACAAGACCAAGACGTTCTCAGACGATTACGCCGTATTCACCGGAAAGCAGATGTTTGCTCCTTGGGCTGGCGGTTTCAACTTCACATTCGGCTGGAAGGGTCTTTCTATCGGAGCACAGTTCTCATGGGTTGCAGGTAAATATACCATCAACAACGACAAATTCTTCCTTATGAACCCTCTGTTCCTAACTGATGGCAACGGTGCGGCCGAACTTCTCAACATGTGGACAACTCCTGGTCAGGTTACCGATGTTCCTTGTCTCGAATCAGAGAGAAAGATTGGTAACGACATTTGGCTTGAAGACGCGTCTTTCCTCCGCCTGAAGAACCTTCAGTGCGCATACACTCTTCCACGCAACCTTGTACGCAAAATCGGTTTCATAGACAATGTCAAGGTATTCGTAGTAGGTCGTAACCTTCTTACTTTCACCAAATATACAGGATATGATCCAGAGTCTTCCTCAAACCTCCAGCTCGGACGCTACCCTAACTCTAAGCAGTTCACATTTGGTGCAGAAATTAACTTTTAATTAAAATGACCTTTATGAAACGTATATTCAAAATATCTTTTATATTGGCTGCTGTAGTCGGGCTTTTTGCAAGTTGCGACATGAACAAGCGTCCATACGGTGCAGTTGACCCTGAGAACGCCTTGGAGTCTCCGGCGGATGCTGCAAAATTGTCTAACGGACTTCATATTCAAATCAGAAGTCTGGCGGTAGGTTCAGTCAACTACAATCCTGAGATCCAGGCCGACGTCTTCCACGCAACTACGAACTTCGGTAACCGTGGCGGTCTTATATATCGTTGGGCATTCGATGCCACCGACCCCGATTTCTCATCTGTTTGGGGGGCCTGCTATGCTGCAATAGCAAATGCCAACTTCTTTATCGAAAAGGCTGCAGCTGTACAGGAAAAAGTCACCACAGACTCAGAGTTCGCAAAGAACTGGGCGTCTGCCGATCTTGATTTGCTCAAGGGACAGATATCAGAAGCTCACTTTTTAAGAGCTTACGCTTACTCTATCCTTTTCGACAGATTCTGCCCGGCATACACCGCGGAGAATGAAAACAAGGAAGACCTCGGACTTGCCATCGTGACCAAGTATGAGCCAACTGCCGACAAAGGAAAGTATCCTGGACGCTCAACTCTCAAGGCTTCCTACAGCTTCATGCTTGAGGACCTGGAAGCAGCAGAGGCCAATATTGAGCTCGCTCATGCTTCAGCAGCAGGCAGCAAGTATATTACTCTTGATGCGGTAAGAGCTCTCAGAGCCCGCATTGCTCTCCTCTGCGAAGATTACGATACCGCTATTCAGGACGCTACACAGGTGATCAACTCCGGAATATATGCCCTTACCGGCAACGAGGACGGCCTTAAGGCTCTTTGGGTAAACGACAATACTCTTTCCGAATGCATCATGCAGTGCTCCGCAGTCCTTAAGACGGAAGATCCTGGCACCAACAACTACGGATACCTCAACTTCAATTACTCAAAGAACACTTACAACCCTGATTACATCCCGGAGCAGTGGATTTTGGATTTGTATTCAGAAAAGGACCTTCGTAAGGCAGTATATTTCATGCAGACTCCACTTACTCAGGCTGCAGGAGTATCAGAGCCTTTGTTTGTCCTCAACAAGTTCTGCGGCAACCCTGCACTTCAGACCGCTCCTGCAGATGTAAACTACAGGAACGCCCCGAAGCCGTTCCGCCTTGCAGAGCTTTATCTCATTGCAGCGGAAGCTTATCTGAAGTCCGGACTCTCCAATGGCGTCAGTGAAGCATCCAAGCTTCTCAACGATCTTCAGTCAAAGCGTATTTCTGACTGGGAGGAGAAACTCTACACCGAAAATAATCTTCAGACAGAGATCAAGAATGAGCGCGTAAGAGAGCTCATTGGAGAAGGATTCCGCCTCAGCGACCTCAAGAGATACAATCAGGGCTTTGCAAGGTCAGCATCTCAGGATCAGAATGTCATTTCTCTTCCAGGACAGGCTACCACAGAGAACCTCAAAAAATCTGCTGGCGATTTCCGCTTCGTATGGCCTATCCCTGTTGCAGAGACAGACGCCAATCCGAATCTCAAGCAGAATGAAGGTTACACCAAATAAATAGAATCGATATGAAATCAACTAAAATATTACTTGCAGCATTTGCTTCATTGCTTCTTGTCGCCTCTTGCGAGAAGACAAATGGCCCTACAGGCACTGCAGCGGTTGGATTCAAATCAGCAGAGATCGAGACCGGCCTCGGTGCTGAATACATCTACATTCCGCTGTCCGTAGCCGGCGATGCTACCGCTTACCCTTGCACGGTAAACATAGAGGTAAAAGAATACTCAGGCTCATTTGCCGCCAAAGAGGATGTGGACTACATCATCACCTCCAAAGATATTGTAGTGGCATCCGCTGAAAGCAAACCTAGTATTGAGATTCGCATCCTTAACCCTGAAGATGCAGACGAACTTCGTTTCGCACTTGACATAAAAGGCGCAAGCGTATCTTCCGAGATGGTTGCAAGCACCCTTATCAGATGCGCCAAATCAGAGCTGGACCGTGTCTGCGGCACATATTCGGTAGTCGGAACCAGCGACGGCGCTGCATATTCTGAAAAATGGAAAATCAGCAATGATAACGGAGATATCCTTATATCCGGCATCTATGGAGAGAAAGATGGCCTTGTAGGTAAGTGTGAAGACGGTGTTGTATCCTTCGAACTCGGTGGCGGAAATCCAATCGGAGCATATAACTTCTCCGGCATAGGTGCGGCATATGTGGCTCCGGCATTTGGATACTTGGCCGACGACGATAGGTTCAAAGTTGCAAGCGGAACCCTCGTAGGAAAGGTAAGCGAAGACTTCAAGTCTATCGTATGGCAGATTGAAGAGCCTTATGGACTTATTCTGGCAGTATATTCTTACGATGACGCAAGAAAACTGCTTGGTGTCTACAAGCCGGCTCTCTACATAAATGACAATACCATTACTAAGGTCAAGTAATTCAGTTATTGATAGTTTCAATGAGGACGGCCTAGAAGTCGTAAAGGATTTCCTGAGTCGTCCTCTTTTTTCAAAAGACAACAGATGAAGAGAATTCTTCCAATATTATTCTTTCTGACCGGCTCTGTCATTGCGTTTGCACAAGAAAGCGCCGCTCAGTTTTTGAATGCAAGTCCTGACGCCAAAACCCTTTCCGTGGGTGGAGCGTCTGTTGCGTCTGAAGCAAACGCGTTCGCTTTTTGGAACAACGCTGCTTCAGCCGGTCTATCGGACAAGACTATGGCTGCATCTGCAGCATTCGGGCTATGGCAGCCTGACGCCATGAAGGCTCAAACGTATGCCGTCGCAGGATATGGCAGAATAGGCAAAAGGTGGAGCATTACGGCGGGAGGCAAAATGGCAAGATATCAGAGTTATGACATAGCTGACGACAACGGACTCTTCACTGGAAGTTTCACTCCTATGGAAATGGCTTTCGGTGTAGGCGCCGGATTCAACATACTTTCCGGACTGTCTGTATCAGCAACATTCAACTATATCCGTTCTGACATAGGCGCCCCAGAAGTAGCTAATGCGTTCGCTGCCGACTTGGGAGTGTATTTCAAGCACAAAGGTCTTAGAGCAGCCCTGTCTGCGGCGAATCTCGGAACCTCTGTCAATTATGGCGGAAAGGACTACAGTCTTCCTGCTCATATTGATCTTGGCGCTGGATACACGCTCGGAAAAGGCACGCATAGGATGTCAGTGGACGCTCAGGCAGGGTACCTTATCACAGACTCTGTCGTGTCCGCAAAGGGAGGACTCAGCTATCTGTTCAAAGATATTTTCAGACTATCAGGAGGATATTGCTGGAATTCGGACTCCGACTTTCCGTCATATGCTACTCTTGGAGCAGGACTCTGCCTGTTTGGCGTTTCATTGGATGCGGCGTATGTGCTCGCTCCCCAAGGAAATCCTATGGGCAACACATTGATGTTTAATCTCGGTTATTCATTCTGACGATGCGATATAGTTTTATTTCATCTATAGTTTTAGTGTCTCTTGCTATCTGCGCTTGCGACAAGAGAGATGTGACAGTTACATCCACAGCTTCAGAGACATCTGACAGTTTCATTTCCCAATCGAGTGGTGCTGCCATTCACCCGAGCGTCATACACCAGGGAGAAATTCTCATCAAGGTCAACGATGCAATGCGTGAAAGAATCGCCGAGGTGGATGCGAATCTGGAAATCCTCTGCCTTGGGACCAAGGCAGAAGATGAGGTTTTCAGTATCGTGAAACCTGTGGGCCTTTCCAGAGTATTCCCTTACGCGGGAGAATACGAGGAGCGCACCCATGAAGCCGGCCTGGACAGATGGTATCGGGTAGAACTTCCGAAAAACATCTCTCTTAGAGATGCTGAAGCGGCATTCTATGGAAAGCCGGGCATCGAGAAAGTGGAGTTTCGACGCCAGATTGTCGGGATGTTCGACAACACCGTGATTCCGGCAGGAGAGTATATTCCGGCCACAAATTCAGCTGCGACAAAGGTCTTCAACGACCCGCATCTCTCCCAGCAGTGGCACTACTACAATGACGGTGCCCAGAAAGGAATGACAGCAGGATGCGATGTCAATGCCTTGCCAATATGGAAAGACAAGGTGGCAGGAAACTCTAACGTAATCGTATCCGTGGTGGACGGAGGTATCCAGTACGATCACCCGGATCTCGCCGCCAATATGTGGACAGATCCAAAGACTGGCAGCTGTGGGTACAACTTTGTCAACAATTCCAGCAAAATCACAGCTCACGATCATGGTACCCACGTTGCGGGAACCATTGCCGCTGTGAACAACAACGGAGTAGGAGTTTGTGGAATTGCCGGTGGTGATGCTGCCAAGGGAGTACCTGGCGTGCAGCTTATGTCATGCCAGATATTCATGACTACCGCAGCCGGAGATATAGGAGGAGACGGAGCCCAGGCAATAAAATGGGGTGCGGACCATGGTGCCGTCATCTCACAGAACAGCTGGGGATACAATTTCGACTATAATGGGGACGGAATGCTTACAGGCAGCGAATACACCGATGCCATGGCGGCTACGATATCCTCGTACGAGAGAGATGCCATTGACTATTTTATCAAATATGCCGGATGCGACAACAAGGGCAATCAGCTTGACAATTCTCCAATGAAGGGAGGAATCGTTATCTTCGCAGCAGGCAATGACAATATAGGAAACGGTGCACCGGCCAACTATGCTCCAATTTTTGCAGTAGCTTCCATCGGAGCCGATTACAGAAGGGCATATTATTCCAATTTCGGAAGTTGGGTGGATATCTGCGCTCCGGGCGGAGATGCACGCAAGGGATACACAATCTTAAGTACAGTTCCAAGAAACGACTACGGATATATGCAGGGCACATCAATGGCTTGTCCTCACGTATCCGGTGTAGCCGCTCTTGTACTGTCCAATTGTGGCGGACCAGGATTCACCAATGCGGATCTTGAAAGAATGCTTCTCGCTTCGGTCAATGAGGAGGTTCTCACATACAATGTGGAGATGATCGGATCCGGTCTTGTGAATGCAGGAGAAGCCATAACGGGAAGCTCCAGCACTGAGCACACCATCGAGCCGGAATCAAGCAATTACCTGTCGATGAAGCCTTCTCAGACAAGAGAGTTGGTATTCCTCGTAAACAATCCGACAGGACATAAGCTTGACGTATCCATTACACCTGAAATCAATGGAATTACTCTGTCACCGGATCCAAGCAGACCTAACAGAAGGTTCATCGTCACCGTGGACGGCAAGACGGCTGTTGGTAAGAACTGGGACAGAAAGAATGAGTACAACATGACTTTCAGCGTCGGATGCGGACAGGAAGACGAGGTTCACAGTTGCGAATTCAGGGTTTCAATTGATGCCAACCAGACTCCTATCATTCTGAAACCTCTCACCGGATTTGTAGCCAATAAGATTGGCGAAGCATCTTCTCTCAACTTGTCGAAGTATTTCTTTGATGCGGACAGCGACGCTCTTACTTACGACGTAAGCAAGACAAACATCGGCAAGTTTGCAATCAAGGGAGGAAAACTCATATTCACTCCTCACGAATATGGAAGCGACGAAGTTGAGATTACGGCAACCGATCCTTTCGGAGCAAAGGTAAGCGGAAAGCTTAAATTGCTTGTTCGAGACGGCTCTTCCAGAACCGTAGATATGTATCCTAATCCTGTAAAGGACAATCTCTATTTCCGTGCAGCAGACAGTTTCACAGCAAATGTCGAGATTTATTCTGCATCAGGAAAATGTGTTATTAAAGAAAATGTGGATATCTCACCGTTCAGCCCTGGCAAAATCGACATGAGCGCCCTCTCCGGAGGCGTATACTCAATCAAGCTCAAGTCAGACAAGGTCGAGATAAACAGTACAATAGTGAAAATATAATTTAAATAATAATTGATATGAAAGCATTTAGAACCATCGTTCTTGCGGGATTGGCTGTACTTGCCGCCGCATCTTGTGAAAAAGCTACTGTCAGCGATGCAGTTGTCAGCTTCGAGCAGGATTCTTATGTATGTTCCCTCGAGGAAGGACCTAACTTCAGCGTGCCTGTTAAGGTTAGCGGCGCCAATGTGACATATCCTATGACCGTTAAGATCGTGGATATCCCGGCAGCAGACGACAACGATTACTCAGAGCGCAACGTTGACTACCGTTTCCTCGAAAGAGAGCTTGTAATCAACTCCGCAGAAGAGACTCCTGCATTCACCGTCAGGGTCATCAATAACGAAGAAAGCATCTTCGATATCGCATTGAAGATTGAGACCGTCAGCGCTGGTAGCATTGGTCAAATCAGCCAGACAGAAATTCTCATAGCACCTGAAGTAGCTTTCTATTCCGGATCTTTCGCTGCAAAAGGCACTAAAGACGGAGAAGCACACACAGAGCAGTGGGATTTCGTTTATGGAAAAAACAGTGCTATTGGTTTCTGGGGTCTTCTCGGAGAGACACAGGCAGCGGGAGCAAAATATCCTGTCATAGGAACCATGGTTAAAGAAGAAGGCAAAACTTTCTTCGTCTTCCCTCTTGGTGTTGACAATGCTGTTGGCGCATACCTTTTCAACCTCCCTGAGGGACAGACAGCATGCATTGTAGCTCCAATCGTAGTTACCGATGATAATAGAGCGTACACCGGTGGAGAACTTTACTTCCAGGCTCTTGATACCGACAACTACGCTGTAGGTCTTGGTAAAGGCCAATACCTGTCATACGGCTTGTTCGACAACAAAACTGGGAAGTTCATAGGATACGTTTATGGAGGCCAGCTCGCAGTAGAGAGTGTAACCAGGATTCAAAGTGCGCAGGCTCAGGCTGCAACCGCAGCATGCATAGCCAAGAGGGACGCCAGCGGCATCACGGTATCCGGCTTGAAGGACGCAGATTCTGTAACTAAGATTGAGAAGGCTTCAGATTCATACATTTCAAGGTAAGCCAATCACATATCAAAAAAGTGGTCACGATTTTTCGTGACCACTTTTTTTGTCTGCTCACCTCCGAACGGGGCCGTGTCGCGCACTGAAGATGCTGCCGCTGCGGAACTTCGAACTTCACAAAAGAAAGAGTCCGGTGCAATACCGAACTCTTTACCAATAAACTTTTTAATGTTATACCGTCCAACTTTTGGGGGTCACATCACTTTTAGTCGACCTCTGTTTTTAGAATACCCATTTCATGCCGAGGCACGGACGCGCGCGGAATCCCTTGCAGGTGCCGAAATCGTATGAAAGTTCAATCTCGCCTCCGAGGTTGAGGTTGCTGCAGCCGAACAGTTCCCCTACATTGTACCAAAGCTGCGGCTCGGAAAGGAATACGAAGCTTGACTGCTCTGGAAGAATTGCTCCGTCCTTGTCGAATATCAGCGTGTGCTCTTCCCACCAGAAGTCCGCAAATCCGGAAAAGCTCAGGCCTTTCACTCCGAACAGGTCTTTCATTCCCCATACGGCGGTAAACTGCATCGGAAGTTTGCTGTGGGTGCCGGAGTCAGAATAACTGATGTATTTGTACAGAGCTTTGAGATTCAGCGTGTATCGGAAATCGGCGCTGTGGAGGAAGTAGTCTATACCGGTAAGGAATGCGTTGTTGATGGTATATCCGTTATACACACCACCGTTATACTCTACATGAAGACTGAGCGGAGAGATGACCGTGTTCTGCCAGAAATTGAGGCATCTTGCCACCTCCATGTAGGTGCCGCTTGGTGCTTTGACATTGCCTTTGTCATCACGGGAATTGAAATCATGGTCAATGAAGAAGAAGGTGTTTCCCCATGGGTCGTTGTAGAAGCCTTCGAATGTCGTGGTGACATGTTTACGATCTGAGCCGAAGTCGTACTGAATCTGAAGATTTGTCTGCGCGTTTGCGCTGTGACAGAGCATCATGCCGATACCGATGATGCTCGAAAGGAACATTTTTTTCATTTATCTGCCTTAAATAAAGATAACTAACGCCCAAAGATAACAATATTCTCCGATAAATCCGTAACTTTGTTCCCCGTATGAAGAAAGGTGTAAAAAGAGACAAACCCCGCAGGAGGAAGGTCTTCCCGCAGGTCACGGGTCGGGTGCAGATGACTCGTGAAGGATTTATTTTTGTGATTCCCGACGGAGAAGGGGAGCAGGATGACATATTCGTAAAAGCTTCCAAGACACGTCATGCACTTAATGGTGATTTGGTAAGGGTATCTGTCACCAAAGAAGGCAACAAGACGAAAGACAAGCGTTGTGAAGGCGAAGTGGTAGAGATACTCGGCCGCTCGAAGAAGCCTTTCGTCGGGGTGTATCACAGTGTCGGCACGCAGGCCTGGGTGTTGATGCAGAGCAGAGTGATGCCGTACGATATAGAAGTGGACATGGAAGAAGCGGAGCGGCTCGGAGCCGGACAGGGAATGAAAGTGGCTGCGGTGGTGGACCGCTGGGACCGTAAGGACTTGACTCCGCGCGGACATATCACTGATGTGCTTGGAGAGCCGGGGAAGAACGATACCGAGATGCATGCGATTCTAGCTGAGTTCAATCTTCCTTATAAGTTTGAGAAAGAAGTTGAGGATGCGGCCGACAAGATATCGGATGTTATAGGTGACAGGGAGATGAAGGGCCGCAAGGATTTCAGGGACAGGTTTACATTTACAATTGATCCGGCTGATGCCAAGGATTTTGATGATGCGCTGTCTATAAGGGCTCTTTCTAACGGCAACTTTGAGATAGGAGTACATATTGCCGATGTTTCTTATTATGTGACTCCGGGGTCAGTAGTTGACAAGGAGGCCAGAGAGCGCGGAACATCTGTCTATCTTGTGGACAGGACAGTCCCGATGCTTCCGGAGAAACTCTGCAATAAGCTGTGTTCGCTGCGTCCGGATGAGGACAAACTTGTCTTCTCTGCCGTATTCGAGATGACGCCGAAAGCTGAAATCAAATCGCGCTGGATAGGACGCGCGGCCATAAGGTCCAATCACAGACTTAGTTATGAGCAGGCGCAGGCTTACATTGATGCCGGTACGGCGCCTGAGTCCGACGAGCTCGGACAGGCGATTCTGAGGCTTAACAGTCTTTCATCCATAATGAGGGCTGCGAGGCAGAAGGCCGGAGCCATTGATTTTGACCGTCCCGAGATGAAGGTTGAGGTCGATGCGGAGGGTAAGCCGATACGGGTATATGAGAAGATTTCCAAGGAAGCCAATTGGCTTATTGAGGATTTCATGCTTCTGGCCAATAAGACAGTGGCGGAGTTTGTGGCTACCGGAGGTAAAATGAACGGCGTGGCGCAGAAAAATGCCAAGACGTTTGTCTATCGTATACACGGAGAGCCAAACGAATTGAAGCTCGAGGGACTGAGGACATTTGCCAAGGGATTCGGATATAAATTCTCGGAGAATGAACCTTCAAGCGGCCGGGCGGCAGCCAAATCCCTCAGCGCGTTGCTTGATTCGGCCAAAGGCAAGCCGGAGCATGACGCCTTCGAGAATCTTGCCCTCAGGGCAATGGCGAAAGCCTGCTACAGTACGGACAACATCGGGCACTATGGACTTGCATTCAAGTTTTACACCCATTTCACCTCTCCTATAAGACGATATCCGGACCTGATGGTGCACAGGCTGCTCGCCCTGTACCTTGGTGGGGCGGAGAGTGCCAAAAAGGATGTTTACGAGAAGGAGTGCCAGTATGCTTCCGAAAGAGAGTTGGTGGCTGCTGATGCAGAACGCACATCCGTCAAATACAAGTTGGTGGAGTACATGATGGATAAGGTGGGACAGGAGTTTGACGCTACGGTATCCGGAATCACCGAATGGGGAATGTACGCTTCGATAGAGCCTACCAAAGTGGAAGGAATGATAGCCCTCAGGGACATCAAATCGGACTTTTTCGAATTTGATGAGGCTCGTTACAGACTTGTGGGCAGAAGGACCCGCAAGATATACAAATTGGGTGATTCTGTGCGCATCAAGGTGAAAAACGCCAATCTTGAGCAGCGTCTTCTTGACTATGAATTGGTCGAAGACCAGGCCGGACAAGACACCGTCCGCGAGCCTGAGCCTGAAAAGCCTCGTCGCAGACGGAGCGTACCCAAAGCCAAGAAAGATCAATAGTCCTCGCGGACGGTAGAAAGAAATTCAGCCATAGCTCTAAGCGCTCTGCCGCGATGGGATATGGCGTTTTTTTCGTCTTCCGATATTTCGGCCATGGTCCTTCCTCCAAATCCGTCAGGAATGAAGATTGGGTCATATCCGAATCCGCCGTTGCCTGCTTTTCCCTGGGCTATTGTCCCTGAGACAATCCCTTCGAAGCAATACTGCCTGCCTTCGTATATCAGTGTGATGACGGTTCTGAATCGTGCCCTGCGGCTCTCTGGTGTACTGTATTCTGACAACTCTTCGAGAAGGCGGTTCATGTTGGCTTCGCTGTCATGCGGTAATGCTCCTCCCGGGAAGCAGGCAGCGTATCTGGCCGTCAGTACTCCCGGAGCACCGTTCAAGACTTCCACTTCCAGTCCGGTATCGTCCGCGAAGCAGTCAAGACCGCTCAGGTCATAGAGTGTTCGGGCCTTGAGGATGGAATTGTCCTGCAAGGTTTCTCCGGTCTCTTCCACATCGGCGTTTATATTGAGTTCGGAGGGAGAAATCACATGTACCATGTCTCCCAGTATTTCTGCAGCTTCGCGAAGCTTGTTTTTGTTGGCGGTAGCAAATAACAGTTTCATAAATGGGTAATAAACGATTTTGTAAAGTTAGAAAGAATTTCTAAATTCGCTTGGTTGTGCGGGAGGTTACACTGGTATTATTATTTTGAAAACATACTTGAAACTATAAGCGATGAATAAGGAAGCCAGAATTGACGATGTCATCAAGAGATTGTTCGATAATATAGAATTCTCGAACGAGCCGAGAAGATTGTACGATCCTCTCAGATATATGATTGAGATAGGCGGTAAGCGGGTCAGACCTCGTCTGTGTCTTATTGCATATTCGATGTTTGCGGATTCTTTCAACGACGGAATTCTGTATCCCGCTTCTGCGCTGGAAGTGTTTCATTCTTTTACCTTGATGCACGATGATATCATGGATCATTCGCCTCTTCGTCGCGGAATGCCTACAGTGTGGAAGAAATGGAACGAAGATACCGCCATTCTGTCCGGTGACGTAATGCTTATAGATGCGTACAAACGTATTTCCAAGACCCCTCATCATGCCCTCGGCAGGGTAATGAAG
>HF986284.1:0-13778 GCA_000432655.1 Bacteroides sp. CAG:1060 | reverse complement strand
GATACATCCGCACAAGTATGTGACGGCCAGCGTTACGATATGGATTTCGAATCTTGTGACGAGGTGTCCATGTCTGATTATAATATGATGATAGGGCTTAAGACAGCGGTTCTTCTTGCCTGCTCGGCGGAGATGGGCGCCATTATCGGAGGTGCACCGGATCCGGTTTGCAAGGCTATGTATGAGTATGGGTACAAACTCGGAATGGCGTTCCAGGTGGCGGACGATTATCTTGACGCATTTGGAGACGAGAAGGTGTTTGGAAAGCCTATAGGCGGAGATATTCTCAACGAGAAAAAGTCATGGCTGACGGTTCGTACGCTTGAGAAAATTGATGACAAGCAGCGTTTCTTTGATGCTTTTACCATGAAAGTGGAGGATGAAGAAGGCAAGGCCGCCAAAATAGCCGGGGTGAAGAAACTGTATCTTGAATATGGGGTGGATACTGATGCCGAGAAAGAGATAGCCGGGTTTACGGACAAGGCTCTTGACGCTGTCCGTGGTATTGGTATCGGAGATGATGACATGATGATGTTGAGCAATTTCGCTGAAAAGCTGGTAGGTAGGGTACGATGATGGAAAGAACCGCCACGGTTGTCAAGAATGCAGGCAGCCATTTTCTGCTCAGTTGTCTTCCGCAGTGGGCTCCGTTTCCTGCCGTGCTCAGAGGAAAGGTCCGTCTGGAGAAAAGTTGCGCGACCAACCCGATAGCGGTGGGGGATGAAGTGCGCTGCCAGATTGCGGACGAAGTGTCAGAGAGCGCCCCGGCGATTATCACGGAAGTGCTCCCGAGGAAAAATTACCTTATCCGCAAATCAACCAATCTGTCCCGGCAGTCGCATGTCATTGCGTCCAACCTGGATCAGGCGGTGATAGCCGTGAGTCTGTATTTCCCGGAGATCAAGCTTCCGTTTCTTGACCGCATTCTTGTCACCTGCGAGGTATATGGAATACCTGTGCTGATAGCTCTTAATAAGGTGGACATGTACCGGGATGCCGCCGAAGAACAGATGCAGTCTTTTCTTGATATCTATACGGGGGCGGGATACAAGGTGATTCCGACATCCGCCCGTACAGGGGAGGGGATAGAGGAACTCCGGCATCTGTGCCGGGATAAGGTGAGCCTTTTTTCCGGAGAATCAGGGGTTGGCAAGTCAAGTCTTATAAAGTCCCTTGATCCGTCCCTTGATCCTAAAATCGGGGAAATCTCTGCCTCGCACCTTCAAGGGAAACATACCACTTCTCTTTATGAAATGTATCCGATTCACGGTGGCGGATTTTTGATAGATACTCCCGGTATCCGGGGATTTGGTCTTGTGGACATGGAAAGGGAGGAGATATCCAAGTATTTCCCGGAGATGCTGCGTTATGCGGATGACTGCCGTTTCGTCCCGTGTACGCATACTCATGAGCCCGGCTGTGCCGTCAAGGACGCTGTGGACAGAGGAGACATCAGCCCCGAACGGTATAATTCCTATCTTGGGATGCTTGAAGAGGACAAGAAATTCCGTTGAGCCGCGAGTTGGTGTCCTTTACACGAGCGTTTGTCCTCCGATGAACTCTCTCATTATGGAAGTTGGCGGAATGGCAGCTATTTCGAAAGGCTTGAGGCACACGATATCTTTAAGGAAATCCAGAAGCTCTGTGGCTTTCTCGTAAGCTGGTGAAGACTCGCTGATCCCGCACAAAAGCGGAGCCGCGTAGTATTTCAGCAGCGGAAGATCATACAGAGTGGACGAGTTGAACACGACATCGGCATTCTCTTCGTACGGGAAGATGTATTTGTCTTCACCACGACGCACGGACGGCCATCTCAATATATTGTCTTCCGGAGAGATGCCTCGCGTACGATTGTCCCTTACAATGCGTCTTAGGAGACGTTTGTCGGTCGTGGAGTTGTGGACTTTTTCCCCTCCTGGCAGCGATGACAGTGCGGAAATGTAAATGCGGAAAATATTATTCTGCGGTATGGCCGGTGTCAGAGCCGGGTTGAGTGCATGTATGCCCTCCATGAAAAGCATGTCTCCGGCCTCCAGTCTGCATTTGTTCCCTTCGAAGTGCCTGTGTCCTTCCTTGAAATCAAACTTGGGAATTTCCACCTCTTCTCCGCGAAGAAGTGCCGAGAGCTGCTCGTTCAGGAAAGCCACGTCCATGGCTTCCAGAGCTTCGAAATCATAATTGCCCTGTTCGTCGCGCGGAGTCTTGTCCCTGTCCACGAAATAGTTGTCAAGTTCTATCACCTTGGGGTTGAGGCCAAGAACTCTCGCCTGCTGAGCTATGCGCAGGGAAGAGCTCGTCTTGCCGCTTGATGACGGTCCGGACATCATTACGATACGGCACCTCTCATGATTCCAATATATCTGGTCGGCGGCTTCTGCGTATTTCCTCTCCTGCCTTGCTTCACAAAGATTAATCAGTTTTATGGCTTGTCCGTCGTTGATGACTTTTGCGAGGTCTTGCAAGTTGGTTATTCCCATCGCCCTGCACCATTCTGAATATTCGCGTTTCGCGGATAGTATTTTTTCCATATTGCTATAGTATCTCTTTTAAATATTTGCCTGTCACCGAATCAGGATTGTCTGCAACCTGTTCCGGAGTCCCTGCTGCAATAACCCTGCCACCGGCAGCTCCTCCTTCTGGGCCCATATCAATAAGATAGTCCACCATTTTGAGGACATCGAGATTATGCTCTATGACGATTACGGTGTTCCCTTGATCAACAAGCTTTTGGAGTACTTCCATAAGGACTTTTATGTCGCGCGCGTGCAGCCCGGTGGTAGGCTCGTCCAGAAGATACAAGGTGTTCCCCGTGGATTTTCGCGCCAGTTCCGAGGCAAGTTTCATGCGCTGGCACTCTCCGCCTGACAGGGTGACAGCAGACTGACCGAGTTTCACGTATCCGAGACCGACGTCCAGGAGAGCTTTTAGCTTAATGGCAATGGAAGGGTTGGCCTTGAAGAACTCGTATGCTTCGGATATCGGCATCTCCAGCACTTCACTGATGTTCTTGCCCTTATATCTGACCTCCAGAGTGTCCTCCTTGTAGCGTTTTCCGCCGCACGTCTCGCATATTACGTTGACGGACGGGAGGAAATTCATTTCTATTACCTTGATGCCTGCTCCCTTGCAGTCTTCACAGCGGCCTCCCGACACATTGAATGAGAATCTTCCGGATTTGAATCCGCGGACTTTGGCGTCCGGTGTGGACTCGAACAAGGCCCTGATATCATTGAACACGCCGGTATATGTGGCGGGGTTGGATCTCGGGGAACGGCCTATTGGGCTCTGGTCTATTTCGATGACTTTGTCAATATTGTCTATCCCCTCCAGCCCTTCGTAAGGCAGCGGCTTCGCTTTGAAATTATAGAAATGTGCCTTAAGTATCGGCATCAGAGTCTGATTGATAAGCGTGGATTTGCCGGAGCCGCTTACGCCGCTTATGCCAACTATGCAGCCCAGCGGGAACACTGCGTCCACATGCTTGAGATTGTTGCCGCAGGCGCCGATCAGTTTCAATGTTTTACCATTGCCGCAGCGGCGTTGTCCGGGGGTTTTGTTGGGGTTGGTGAAACTTAGTTCGGGTCCGTTGTAGCAGATTCTTCCGCCATTTTCCCCGGCACCGGGGCCGACCTCTACAATCCAGTCTGCGGCACGCATGGTCTCCTCATCGTGCTCCACGACTATCACCGTGTTGCCTTCATCCCTTAATTTCCGCAGGGAGGCTATAAGTTTGCGGTTGTCCTTTTGGTGCAGGCCGATACTTGGTTCATCCAGGATATACACTACGTTCACGAGTTTGGACCCGATCTGTGTCGCGAGCCTTATGCGCTGTCCTTCACCACCGGACAGCGAAGTGGAAGGTCTGTCAAGAGTAAGATAATTCAGCCCGACATCCAGCAGGAACCCGATACGGCTTTCCAGCTCCTTGAGAATGTCCGAAGCGATGGTGTTGCGTCGGGGGTCGAACTTCCCGTACAGGGAACGCACCCATTCATACAATTCGGAAATCTCCATGCTCCCGACGTCGGTGATTGTCTTGCCGTCAATCTTGAAACACTGAGCCTCCGGATTAAGCCTTGTGCCATGGCAGACCGGACAGACAATCCTGTCCTCAATGTCTTCCACCAGTCCCGGCCAGTTTGCCATTTCGGCATCCGCGCCGTCTCCTATGCGGAAAAACTCTTCTGACCCGAATACCAGGAGAGTGATTATTTCATCGGGAAGACTCTCTATCGGATCATATAATGAAAATCCCAGTTTGCGGGACATTGCGGAAAGAATATCGAATTTGCGGTTGTGCCTGATTCTTCCCAGAGGCGACAATCCTCCGTCAGCCACGGATATGCTTCGGTCCGGAATAATGCTGTCCATATTGATGTCCGGCACGGTGCCAAGCCCCTTGCAATGAGGACAGTAGCCTTCCGGGGAATTGAATGAGAACGAGTGTGGGGCCGGCTCTTTAAGGGAGATTCCGGACTCTTCGTCCATGAAATGTTTTGAAAAGTACCTTACGGACTTGTTTTCGGCATCATAGACGATAAGAGACCCTTTCCCGAGAGCGAGCGTGGAGGCTACGGATTTGCGTATTCTCATCTCATCAGCATCGCTTGGCTTTAGCTTATCCACCACCAATTCTATGAAATGGGCCTTGTAGCGGTCCACGGACTCCATGGAACCAAGGTCCATTATTTCACCGTCCACCCTGATCTGGGTGTATCCTTTTTTCCGGTACTGTTCAAACAGCTCCCGATAATGACCTTTCCTACCCCTTACGAGAGGTGCAAGCAGCATGCACTTGCGTCCGGAGAATGTGCGGCTTATCATATCCACAATCTGATCATCCGTGTAGCGGACCATCTCTTTTCCGGAAACGGGGGAATATGCCGTGGATACGCGGGCGAAAAGAAGTCTCAGAAAATCCGATATCTCCGTTATTGTGCCTACGGTGGACCGCGGGTTGTTGCCCGTAGTCTTCTGCTCTATGGCGATGACTGGACTCAACCCTTCAATGCTCTCCACGTCCGGCTTCTCCAGGATTCCCATAAAATGCCTTGCATAGGAAGACAAGGTGTTGATATATCGCCTTTGGCCTTCTGCATATATGGTATCGAATGCGAGAGAAGATTTCCCGCTTCCGCTCAAACCGGTAATAACCACCAGTTTGCGGCGTGGAATATCTATATCTATATTTTTGAGGTTGTGCGCGTGCGCTCCCCTTATCTTTATAAAAGTATCACTTCCCATTGTTATGGCAAAGATACATAAAAATAGAAGTTGTTGTGAAAAATCAGTATCTTTGGCGCTTGATTGTTTAAGAACAAAATCTGGTATGTGGCTTTGGCTTACAGTGTGCTCCGCGGTGTTGCTGGGCTTTTATGATATTACGAAGAAACAGGCGCTCAAGCGTAACGGAGTATTGTGGATACTGCTGTGCTCTACATCTCTTACGGCGTTGTTCCTGTGTCCGTTTCTCAGTGCGGGCAGCATTGGAGAGCATTTGAGGCTGCTGGTGAAAGCGTGCCTTGTGTCCGTGTCATGGATTTCCGGACTGGTGGCCATGAAACTGCTTCCGCTTACCACAGCCAGCACAATGAAAGCCTCCCGCCCTATGTTCGTGATGGTTTTCTCCATCATACTGTTTGGCGAGAGACTGAACCTGCTGCAATGGGTCGGTGTGATACTCGTGATAGGGGCATTGTATTTCCTTGGCCGGTCAAGCCGTAAGGAAGGGATCAGATTCTCCAGAAGCAAAGGTGTCGTGTGGATGGCATTATCTATTGTTACCGGCGCGGCGAGTGCGCTGTATGACAAATATATCCTTACGTCCATGCAGCCTCTGTTTGTGCAGAGCTGGGCTAATGTCTATATTACAGTGGTGCTTGCCGTTGTGATGCTTGTAAGCTATTTGCACGACAAGAGCTCAGTAGGCAAATTGAAGCCTGACTGGAGCCTTCTGCTGATAGCCGTACTTATAACCATCTCCGATGCGCTTTATTTCTTTGCCGTCAAGCAGGATGGAGCCTTGCTGTCCGTCATTTCCATGATAAGGCGCAGTTCCGTAATAATTACGTTCATAGGAGGAGCATTGATATTCCGAGAGAACAATATTCGAGACAAGGCACTTGACTTGGGCATAATGCTTGCAGGTCTTGCGCTATTATTATTTGCATCATAAAAGATATGAAAATCAGAACAATACTTATATGTGCCGGGTTGGGCATCAGTGTGGTGTGTCAGGCGCAGTCTGATAATTTCCGTCTCGGCAAATGGACAGAGATACAGACATCTATCCTCAAGGAGCTTTCCAAGTCTTATGTGGATTCTCTTCCGTTGGACAAGATTGAAACCATAGGGATAAATGCAATGCTCGGGAGCCTGGATCCTTATACCACTTTTATTCCGGAAGAAGATCATGAGAGCCTTCAGATGATGCTGAACAAGACTTACGGGGGTATAGGTGCGATCATATACAAGCCTGACGTACAAGGGAATGTCATTATCAATGAGCCGTACAAAAACTCTCCGGCAGATAAATATGAACTTCGCTGCGGGGACGAGATACTTGCCATCAATGGGGAAAGTGTAGTGGGGCTGACATCTCAGCAGTGCAGTGACAAGATGAAAGGTGAGCCTGGCAGCAAAGTTGTTTTCAAGGTTAAGAAAGTTCATACAGGAGAACTCAAGGACATAGAGATTACCAGGGAACGTATTCGTCTTCCGGATGTAGAGTATGCCGGGATGCTGGATGCAACCACCGGATATATCCTTCAGACCGGATTTACCGAAGGTGTGGGCAGGGATGTGAGAAATGCTGTCATACGTCTCAAGAAGCAGGGGATGCAGAAACTTGTGCTTGATCTGCGTGGAAACGGCGGCGGAATCATGGAGGAAGCTGTCGAAATCGTCTCTGTATTCGTGCCTAAAGGGTCGCTGGTAGTTTCTGCGAAAGGCAAAAACATGACATCCAATTATGCGCTTCGTACGAAAAAGGAGCCGGTGGACACCAAATTGCCGCTGATAGTGCTGGTGGATTCCGGTTCTGCTTCGGCATCGGAAATCGTCTCCGGTGCTCTTCAGGATATGGACAGGGCAACGGTGATGGGGCGTAAGACATTTGGTAAAGGATTGGTTCAGAGTATAATCAATCTTCCTTACGGAGGAGAGTTGAAGGTTACTACGGCAAAATACTATACTCCGTCCGGGCGTTGTGTCCAGGCTATAGACTATTCGCATCGCAATGAAGACGGCAGCGTGGGGCAGATTCCGGACTCGCTTACGAGGGAGTTCAAGACCGCGCATGGAAGAGTTGTGAAGGACGGCGGCGGTATAACTCCGGATGTGGAGCTTGACGCCAAATCTTACAGCCGTATTACGTATTCTTTGGTGGCTTATGGTATTATTGAGCAGTATGCCTTGGAGTATGTGCGTCAGCATCAAAGCATTGCGCCTGTGGAGACCTTCTCTCTGAGTGATGCTGATTACGAAGATTTCATAGAGTATGCTGTCAAGCAGGAGTTTGACTACAGGTCCACTGCCAAGGCATATTTTGACAGGATGAAAGATGAGTTGGAAAGGGATGGTCTGATAGAGGGGATGAAGGAAGAGCTGGAGGTTATGGAGAAGTCCCTTGATATAGAAAAGAGCGAATTCCTCAGACTTAAGAAGGACGAGATAATCCCTTTCCTTGAGGAGGAAATCGCGGTAAGGTATTATTTCCAGGAAGCAGGTGTCGAGGTTCGGATCAAATACGACGAGGAACTGAGGCAGGCCTTGAACAGTCCGCTCATTGAGATCCACTGAGTTCATAGTCCTCAATACCACCAAGACAAGGGATAATCTGCTGGTGATTCACGCGTTGAGTCGTGAACTTGGCAGGAGGAGTTTCATAACCAATATCGGAAAAGGTGGCACGATGGCCCTTTTCCAGCCCATGAATATTCTGGAAGGGGATGTGAGGGAAAGTGTCCGCACGGAATTGTGGCGGATAAGTGGAATAAGCGCTCTTTATCCTTTGGGTGACATACGGTCTTCTTTACCCAAGAATGCAATGTGTATGTTCATGAGCGAGGTTCTGTTCCGTACATTGAAAGAAGGCTGCTATGAAGACGGACTGTATGAATGGTGCCGGAACTCCGTTCTGACGCTCGATGCGCTGGGAGAGAATTATAGTAATTTCCACCTGAGATTCCTTCTGGAACTGGCCGTGGCTTTGGGCTTTTCTCCAAGAGAAGAAGACCTTATGCCGTTTGCCGGGGAGTATGCCGGATATCTTGGATTATTGACAAAGTCCGATTTTGCATCCTCGATGCTGGTACCGCTTAACGGCCGTATGCGCAGTGACATAGCAGAATTATTGATCCGGTATCTGTCATGTCATCTTGACTGTCCTCTGACGATACATTCTCTCGGGGTGTTGAGGGAATTGTTTGAATAAAGTGTTAATTTTGTACTTATGGAAAGAAAGGAATTGGAAATAATGGCTCCTGCCGGCAATTTTGAGTGTTTGCGCGCGGCTATTCAAGGGGGTGCGGACTCTGTATATTTCGGTGTTGGACATCTTAATATGCGCAGCCATTCTGCCAATAACTTCCAGCCGGAAGACCTTTCTGAGGTTGTCCGCATTTGCCGTGAAGCGGGGGTAAAGAGTTATATAACACTCAATATCGTCTTGTATCAGGAAGACCTGGAACCTATGAGAAAGGCCTTGGATGCTGCTTTGGCTGCGGGGGTGGACGCCATTATCGCATCTGACATGGCGGCCATTTCTTATTGCCGTCAGATAGGGCTTGAGGTGCATATTTCCACCCAGTTGTCCATATCCAATGTTGAGTCCTTGAGGTTTTACTCTCAATTTGCGGATGTCGTGGTACTTGCGCGGGAACTTAACCTTGATCAAGTCAAGGAAATATATGAAACTGTCGTGAGGGAGAATATCTGCGGGCCTTCGGGGAAGCCTGTGCGTATAGAAATGTTTGCTCACGGAGCTCTCTGCATGGCCATTAGCGGCAAATGTTACCTGTCTCTTCATACATACGGTGCGTCTGCCAACAGGGGAGCCTGTTATCAGATATGCCGTAGGGGATATGAGGTTACAGACCTTGAAACCGGCAACAAACTCAATATCGACAACAAATACATAATGTCTCCTAAAGATTTGTGTACCATAGACTTTATGGACCGAATCATCGAGAGTGGCGTAAAAGTGTTCAAGATTGAGGGAAGGGCAAGGTCTGCAGAATATGTGAAGAGATGCGCTTTTTGCTATCGCAGGGCGGCCGATGCCGTGTGCGACGGGACTTATTCGCCGGAACTGGCCGCATCACTGAAAGAAGAATTGTCTGAAGTGTTCAACCGTGGTTTCTGGGATGGATATTATCAAGGTGCCTATCTTGGACAGTGGAGTGACGTGTATGGCTCACAGGCTACGTTGAAAAAGGTGTATTGCGGTAAGGTTACCAACTGGTTTGACAGAATAGGCGTTGTGGAAATAGCTGTAGAATCGGCACCGCTGCACATAGGGGACCGTGCTATGGCTATAGGTGCCACTACCGGGGTCGTGGAGTTTTCCGTAGAGGATATGCGAGTCAACCTGAAGTCTGCTGATATGGCCGGGAAGGGTGTCCGGTGCTCTGTGGCTGTTGACCCGTCATTATGCCCTGAAGGTCGTCTTCGCCGCGGGGATAAAATCTACATCTGGGAAAAAAAGTAAGTGTATATTGTTTTTGCCTTGGATTTTTTGTTCCTTTGTATTGACTGATAGTCAATGGCATAATTAATATACACACATTATGAAAAAGTTCGGTTTAATTGTTTGTCTTCTGACATTGCTGCTTTTCGGGTGCGTGGAGCCGATAGTGCTGGATCCTGGAGAGAAAGATTTGCCGGTCATGGTGTATTGCGTTTTGAAGAACAATATCATATTTGATCGGACAGAGAAAACCGTTCAGACACTGAATCTTATGTATGTGAAGGGGAAAGGTCAAGCGGATTATATACCTGTGGTAGAGGCAACTGTCTATCTGGAAGAGGATGAAAAGAAGATTCCTTTCGTATATAAGGGCGGAGATTTGTGGGAGACGGAGGCAATCTTGATTAAAAGGAATTCCGAATATGTGCTGAAAATAGAAATTCCCGGACGCGGATTGATTTCTGCTAAGACACAGACGATACAAGGAGGGAGTTTTGATGTACGCTTGCTCCCTTTTGGGGAAGAACGCGAGCCTTTCTATCAAGTATTTGCCGAGTTCCAGTTCTGGGAAGATGCCCCGGAGAATGAGACTATATGGGTGACGGCTGTGGAGCAGACCGGTCCTTCTGAAGGAGATACGGAACAACATATATATTTGACTACCAACTATACGCATGTGGATGGATTCAATATCACGGGGAAACGTTATTCTGAATTGTCTTTTCGTGGGACGGCCGGGTCAGATATGGGTAAAATGTATGAGTCGATATTCAATTTCGCGAAAAAGGAAATTGCCGACTATCCATTGTATGATAAATTTGTTCGGATAGGGAATTTTAAGAGTGAGGAGTCGTTCTTTATTGTCCCGGGGCCCCTCTTTGAGCCAAGAAATAAGGTGCCAATGTCTTATTTTTATGATGACAATCCTGAATATGACATGCCGTGGCAATATTCTTTTTTGAATGTCTATTGTGTTCCTTAAGAATATGACAAGTACTTGCGCGAAGTTTATACAAAGAGCAAGTCATTGGAACACGATTTGACATCGGCATACGATACGTCTAATCTGCATTCCAATATAGAAGGCGGTGTTGGTATTTTTACAAATTGTGATGTGTATAAAATGCCTTTCCTGCAGCATGATGAAATATATAATTAAAACTGTTGACAGAAATGGGTAGGCAAAAAATAGTTTCTTTTCTTTTTATTCTCGCTATTCCAATTGCGGCAAATGCGCAGGATGTCCACGAAAAACGTGATACCCTGCCGGAGTCAGTTGTCGTATCGGATCGGTTTGTCGTACGGGATGCCGGCACCAGAATTGTGCCAATCCCTCAGATGAGGTCAATGGTGTCGGTGACAGGCGAGAGTGATGCCATAAAATATATTCAGACTCTTCCTGGCGTATCCACTGGAGCAGAGGGTGCCTCTGCCATATATGTGCGTGGCGGCAATATTGGTAGTAATGTGATGACATTGGATGGAGTTCAGATATTCGGAGGAAGCCATCTACTTGGGCTTACAAGCATATATCCGTCAGAGATTGTGTCGGGGATTGATTTCCGGGTAGGTGGATTCCACGGAGATGAAAGCAATATGACGGCTTCGCACATAAGACTTAAGACGTCAGATGGTAGTTTTACGTCACGGTCATTCTCGGCTTCCGCGAGTATGTTTATGCTTGGAGGCACGGTCTCTATGCCGATAGTTAAGAACAAGGTGTCCCTTATAGGGTCAGTGCGGGTATCTCCACTTGGGCCGGCATTCAGGGTGGTACAAGCCATTGTCGGCGGCCCTCTTGACAGTCTTCAGCGTCCGCGTGCTGTGGCTTGCGATATGTTCGCTAAAGTCAAGTGGCTGGTGAATGACAAGCATAATCTTTCGTTGGGGGCATTCGCAAGCAAGGACGGATATAGTTATCGTTATGGAGGCCGCTCGGACGAGAGTATGGGCTGGGGCAATTTCATATTGAATGCGCGACATGAGGGCCAACTGAAAAAAGGCTGGCAAATAGAAGATGGGTTGTCGTACAACCACTTTATGGGTCGTCAGGGGATTGTTCGCGACATGAGTGGTACGGAGAACAACCTTGCAATAGTCAGCACTATTGACGAACTTACTGCGGAATCCACGTTCTCCCGTTTGTCAGGGAAATACAGCAGCCTGCGTCTTGGCGTGAGGGAGCGGTTTGCGTGGTTCAATCCTGGAACTTCTGCCACATTCAAGGGAGATGGACCTTTGACTCCGACAAGTTCCCCGTTGATAGACCATACCAGCCATAGCAGCATTACTACCATGCATGGACAATGGAACTATACGAGGAAGCGGTTTGAATTAATGACTTCTGCCAAGATGAATGTGTTTACGGCAGATGAGCAAGGCGATAAGTGGAGATGGCGTTTCAATCCGGAAGCCAGTATTCTGGCCAAACTGAAACTTGCCAAATGGTTGTCAATTGAAGCGACTGCCGATTGGACAGTGCAGTATTACCATACTCTGGAAGGGATTCCTCTTGGATGGTCTATGGATTTGATTGTGCCTACCAATCCGAATCGTCCTCCGGAGCATGCGACGCAGTACTATGCGGGAGCTTTTATGTCCTTTGGAGAACATCATATATCAGTGGGAGCGTATGATAAGAAGATGGATGGGCTTGTGTATTTCTCGGATGCCAGTATGCTCTTCAGTTCGACGATAGCGGGATGGAGCAATAATGTTAAAGTCGGGAGCGGTACTTCGCGGGGAGTTGAGTTTCTTTACGAGAAAGTAGGTAAGCGGTTGAATTATAGAGTGGCATATACTTACTCCAAGACTGACCGCTGCTTCGATGGGGTCAATAATGGAGTTCGATTCCCTGCCAAGTTTGATCGCCGTCACATACTGAATGCGACAGCGAATGTCATGGTGGCGGACAATGAAAAGATGACCGTGTCTTTGAATGGGCTGTTTACATTCCAGTCCGGTCATTGGGAAACGGTTTCGGCAGGAGAGTATCCCGCATTTACGCTGTTTGGAGAGACTATTATCATCGACTATTTTACCAGCACCAACAATTACCGTATGCCGGACTATATCAGACTTGATATAGGATGCAATATTGATTTCAAGACAAGGTATCCTCAGGAACTCAACATAGGCATATATAATGTGCTGAACCGCCACAATCCGTTCTCTATCATATATGATGACAAATCGCGTGAGTGGAGGCAGGTCTCGCTGATTCCGATAATGCCTAGTATCAGTTATAAGATAAAGTTCTGATATTGCACTTCATTTGGATGAATTATGGCCTTGAAGTTGGATTTGTAAGAAAGCTGCTATATATTTGATTCTATAAACAGTGATTTTATGGATAAAGGAAAGTTTTTTTGCGGTCTTTCCGTGATGGTTGGACTGATTGTTATCGGAATAATGATTCCGGTGGCGGTAAATGAGTATCGTTCATTTGACCGGACAGTCAATGTCAAGGGCCTGTGTGAAAAAGAAGTTGAGGCGGATAAGGTTATATGGCCGATTACTTACAAGGTGATGTCAAATGACGTACAGTCGGTCTATGATATGACGGACAAGAACAATGCCCTTGTGCTTGAATTTCTTAAGTCCGGAGGCCTTTCGGACGAAGAGATTACCGTCAGTGTCCCGGCAATCTCCGATAAGTTGGCGAATGAATATGGGGACAACAACAGGGCGTTCCGCTACATTGCTACCAATGTCGTGACGGTGTGCACGGACAAGGTGGATGCGGTCCTCTCCTTGCTCTCCCGCCAGTCGGAACTGCTTCGCAAAGGGGTGGTGATAAGTGGAAACAGCTGGGAGAATCCGCTTGAATTCAAGTATGAAGCATTGAATACTCTTAAGCCTTCAATGGTGGAGGAAGCTACGAGAAACGCTCGTGAAGTGGCTCAGAAATTTGCGAGTGACTCCGGTAGCCGCCTCGGCAAAATCAAGACTGCAAGCCAGGGAGTTTTCTCTATAGAAAACCGCGACAGCAACACTCCGAATATCAAGAAAGTGCGCGTGGTGACATCGGTGACTTACTATCTTAAGAACTAGAATGGGGGGGGTGTATTCTAGGACTTTTCCAAGGAAT
>HF986283.1:17725-19280 GCA_000432655.1 Bacteroides sp. CAG:1060 | reverse complement strand
TGAAGAGCGGTACGGTCTGCACTTTGCCGATGCGAGACTGTATTTCCCTGATTATGATGCGGAAGTGAATGCCAAGGTCTGCCTTGATACATTGGAGTCTGAGGCCGCGACGCTGAGCTATGAGCAGCAGAATGCTCTGTATCAGGGGGTCAGCGCCGATTATTCCGACCGCAGAAGCAAAAAGAGAATATGGGAAGCGGTCCGGGAGGACAAGTATTTCAACGCCCTCCAGTTGAAATATGCCGATGCCATAACTTGCCACAAGTCTCAGGGAGGGCAGTGGGACTGTGTGTTCGTGGACTGTCCTTTCTGGCAGGACCAGTTCAGCTCCGATGATTTGAAATGGCTTTATACGGCTATTACCCGTGCTGTAAAGCAGGTATATCTTGTGAATTTTAAAGAATCTTATTTCGTATGAAAAGAATTTTTCTAGTGTTTTTCGCAGCGTTTTGTGCGGTCATGGCGTCTGCGCAGGAGATGAACCTCACGCTGTCTCCCGACGGGAAAATGTATGCGTTTACTCGGGATAATGATTTGTGGATAAGGAATGTGTCTGATTCTGTGGAGACCAGAATCACCTTTGACGGAAGTGACGTCATATTGAACGGCTATGCGTCATGGGTGTATTATGAGGAGATATTCGGGCGCGCTTCCAATTACAGGGCTTTCTGGTGGAGTCCTGATTCCAGGAAGATAGGATTTTACCGGTTTGACAATTCTGCCGTGTCGATGTTTCCGATTTATTCCCCTTTCGGGCAGAATGGAGAATTGAGGCAGACCAGATATCCTAAGGCCGGTCAGGCCAATCCTTCCGTGCGCATAGGTGTGGCGGATATTGGTTGCCCGGAGGATGTGAAAATAGTGTGGGCGGATTTTTCGGAGGAAGACGACCAGTATTTCGGTACACCTTTCTGGGGTGCGGACTCGAAGGAACTGTATGTCAGCCGGGAGCCGCGCAGACAGAATGTTCTGGACTTGTATGCCGTCAGCGCCGGTGATGGAAGCCGTCGTGCCGTGTACCATGAGGAGTACCCCACCTGGGTGGAATGGATAGAAGGGATGATATTTACTGAGAAGGGTCTGTATATGGCCAGGAATTTTGAGACCGGATGGGAGCAGATTTATTTCCTTGGATATGACGGGTCTCTGAAACGGCTCACTTCCGGTGAAAACTGGGACATATCCCTTTTGAAGGTGGATGAGAAGAAAGGAGACGTGTGGTTTACGGCCAAAAGGGACTCCAGACTCCACCTCGCTCTGTACAGGCTGGACCGCAAGGGACGCATTACGGCTCTGACGGATCCGGAGTTTAATCTTGCCGGTCTGGAACTTTCGGAAGACGGGCGCAGTTTCACGGCATCTCTTTCCACGGCGAGCAGGCCATGGCGTAAAATAGAAGGAAGAATGGACAAGTATGCGCAGAAATGGCTTGAGGATGAGGATGTCTCCCTGACTGAAGGACGTCCTTCTCCGCAGGTGGTGCGCATAGAGAACGACGGGTTTGACCTGTATGCTCTGATGTCTCTTCCGGAGAATTTCGATCCGGAGAAGAAAT
>HF986283.1:12992-17707 GCA_000432655.1 Bacteroides sp. CAG:1060 | reverse complement strand
AGAAATACCCGGTGGTGATGCAGCTTTATGGCGGTCCCGGAACTCCTTATGTAAGAGACAGATGGGGAGACAGGGATGCTTCTGACGAATGGTGTTATCACAACGGAATCATCTATATCGTTACCGATCCCCGTTCTTCCGGGGAAAACGGCCGCCGCGGAATGGATGAGGCGTTCGCCCGCATGACGGTGATAGAGCTTGAAGACTACAAGGCTTGGGCCGGGTATCTGAGGTCCCTTCCTTATGTGGACGGCTCCAAGATAGGTGTAGAAGGGTTCTCTTTCGGAGGTGCCACTACTTCCATGCTTGTCCTGAGGTTCCCGGAATACTTCTGCTGCGGTATAGCCGGAGGCGGGGTCTATGACTGGACTCTGTACGATTCGCATTATACTGAGCGTTTCATGGATACTCCGCAGGCAAATCCGGAAGGGTATAAAATCGCTTCCGTGCTGAGTTTTGTCCCTGAACTTAAGAATCCGGGCGCGCTAAAGCTCACACACGGCACCGGAGATGACAATGTCCATTTCCAGAACACCCTTCTGCTTGTGGATGCTCTCCAGAAGGCAGGGGTGCAGTTTGAACTCATGATATATCCTGACGGCATGCACGGTTATCGTGGTGCACAGGGGAAGCATTCTGCCGAGGCTGACCATATCTTCTGGTCGCGGCACCTTCTTGGACGGGACTGAGACCGGGCAGTCGGCTAACGGCTCCGGCAGACTATAAGAAATCTGCCTTCGGAGGTGCCGTATCCGAATATGTGGTGCGGACCTCCTCCTTTTGACCCAATCTTCCGTTGCAGTTCTTCGCTGCTCAGCGGAAGATTTTTTGCACTCACTTCCGCGTCAGGGTAGAGGTTCCCGAGGTTCTTCAGTTCTGCTCCGCTGAAGTTCCGCACTTCCGTTATCCTGTATATCTTGAATATCGGAGGGAGAGAAGGTGCCGTCTCTTCAGGTGCTGTGTAGAGGTGGACGGATGGCCCCGGTTTGCTGATGCCGAAGCGGTTGCACAGCAGCTTGAAAGCTCCGGTTTT
Source organism: Bacteroides sp. CAG:1060 (assembly GCA_000432655.1). Taxonomy (GTDB): domain Bacteria; phylum Bacteroidota; class Bacteroidia; order Bacteroidales; family UBA932; genus Cryptobacteroides. The sequence goes on along the minus strand of HF986283.1, from coordinate 16,674 downwards.
CATCAGTGCGGCTTTCGGCTCGAGAAGCAGGTCGCCTGCTTTGGGCACCATGCAGTAGTTGGCTGTGGCTATGGCTTCTTCTTCCGGGAAGAACGTGAACGTCCCTACCGGCGAACCGTCGGTGTCGAGCTCGGAGGCTGTGATTCGCACCCTGTCCGTAACGCCCCTTCCGAGGATGCAGAGAAGCTCCTTCACTTCGGATTTGACGGATACGATATGGATGTCTTCGAGATTCCTGCCAAGTCTTGTGCAGAGCATTGTCAGGTCTGCGACGGGGGAGAGTTTCAGCATTACTGAAGGTGCTTTCGAAAGCATTAGAGGCATCATTGCGGTGATGTCCGGACTGCAGTCTTCGAGCAGGAAGACCTTTTTTCCAAGGCTGTCCCTGCGGGCGGGATCCGCATAGAACAGATCGCACTCGGGAAGGGTGTCAAGGGAAGAAACATCCTCGCATCTGAGGTCGATGTTGTCGGCTTTCAGGGCTGAATAATTGTTTCTGACGGCTTCGGCAAGGTCCTTGTTGCGCTCAAAAGAGATTACTTCTGAGGCGATGGCGGAGAATGCCCAGCTGTCCACGCCCAATCCGCAGGTGAGGTCGCAGATGGTGTCCGGGTGGGCGAATTTCTCTTTGATGAGGCGGGCTTTGAATGTCGCCGTGGCTTCGGACGAGCATTGCTCAAGAGAGAGCGAGGACGGGAATTCGAGACTCTCGATGCCTGCCCATGAAGGGATTTTCTTCAGAAGCTTGCGTCTTGTCCGGATTCTTGTGTCTTCCAGAATGTCAGAGAAACTTTTCTTTCGTGTCTTCATGTCTTTTGCGACTTCAAAGATAACTCAAGTTTTTCGATTCTTATTTGTTTTTTTTGCTGCAAAGATGTACTTTTACAAGATACTAAAACATTCTACCAATGAAAGATTTTGAATTGAGAGCTCAGAGCTGGTTGGACGGAGATTTCGACCAGCAGACAAAGATGCAGGTGCTTCAACTTCGCAACTCGGATCCTGCCGGGCTCGAGGATGCCTTCTATAAGAATTTGGAATTCGGTACCGGTGGACTTAGAGGCATTATGGGAGTGGGGACCAACAGAATGAACAAGTACACCGTGGGAATGGCTACCCAGGGACTTGCCAACTATATCCTGTCTCACTGTAAGGGGGATAATCCAAGTGTGTGCATATCATTTGATTCCAGGAATCATAGCAAGGAGTTCGCAAAGATTGCCGCTGACGTTCTTTCTGCCAACGGAATCAACGTGTATATATTTGACAATATCAGACCTACGCCGGAGATGAGTTATGCCGTGAGGCTCAAGGGCGCGGTGGCCGGAATCATGATTACCGCATCCCACAATCCGAAGGAATACAACGGCTACAAGGTCAGCTGGTCTGATGGCGGTCAGGTGACAGCTCCTGTGGATAAGGAGATTGTGGCGGAAGTGGCCAAAATTACCGAGCCGTCAATGGTGAAGTTCGAGTCCGGCCTTCGCTGTGGTGAGATTATGACCATGGGGACTGATGTGGATGAGAGTTACCTTAAGGATTTGCTGTCCCTGAGTCTCAGTCCGGAGATGTGCCGCAAGCATTCGGATTTGAAAATAGTATATACTCCTCTTCACGGTTGCGGAGTGCGTCTGGTGCCGGAAATATTGAAAAGGCTGGGATTTGAGAATATAATACATGTGCCTGACCAGGACGTCTCCGATGGCAATTTCCCTACCGTGGTGTCCCCTAATCCGGAAGAGCCGGCCGCTTTGAAGATGGCTACCGATATGGCGGAGAAGACAGGTGCCGACCTTGTGATGGGCACTGACCCGGATGCTGACAGACTCGGTATTGCAGTTCGGGACAATGAGGGCAGGATGGTACTTCTCAACGGCAACCAGACCGCCTCCATCCTTACGTATTACATCCTCAGAAGACGTGCCGAACTGGGCACTCTCGGAAAAGGAAAGTATGTGGTCAAGACCATTGTGACCACGGAACTTATCAGCGATATCTGCGCCAGGTTCGGAGTGCCGGTGTATAATGTTCTTACCGGGTTCAAGTATATTGCCGAAGTGGTCAAGCGCCGTGAGCAGCTCGGGGAGGAATTTGTGTGCGGAGGAGAGGAGAGCTACGGGTTCAATGTGGGACAGTTCGTGCGTGACAAAGATGCCCAGGTCAGTTCGATGATGGTGGCGGAGTGCGCTGCATGGGCGGCGGAGCAGGGAATGACCCTTTATCAGCTCCTTCAGCATATCTACAAGGAATTTGGCTACCGGAAGGAGGGTCTTGTATCAGTTGTGCGTAAAGGTATAACCGGAGCCCGCGAAATTCAGCAGATGATGGTGGATCTCCGGACCAATCCTCCGAAAGAGCTGTGTGGCTCTCCGGTAGTGAAGGTGGTGGATTACCTTGAGCCTGAGAAGACCGGACAGCCTTCGTCCAACGTGCTTCAGTTCTTCGATGAGGCCGGGGATGTGGTATCTGTGCGTCCTTCAGGCACGGAGCCTAAAATCAAGTTCTATTTCGGGGCCAAGGGTGCTGATGCCGATGACAAGATAGAAGCTCTCAAGAAGCAGTTCTGCGAGTAGCGGCTTTGTAGTGTTTACATAGGAGTGCGAGGGGACAACTCTCGCACTTCGGCTTTTGTGCCGTGCAGGTATATCTGCCGTGCAGGATGAGCCAGTGGTGTGCTTTCGGGCGCAGTTGCGGAGGGAATCCCTCTTCAAGGTCCTTTTCTACTGCGAGCGGAGTTTTCCCGGAAGACAATCCGATTCTTCGGGATACGCGGAACACGTGGGTGTCCACGGCGATTACCGGTTCTCCCCATGTTATCGATGCCACCACGTTGGCAGTCTTGCGTCCTACGCCCGGAAGAGTCATCAGCTTGTCAATGTCCGTGGGGATTTCGCCGTTGAAGTCTTCCGCTATCTTTCTGGCCGCCCCGACAAGGTGGGCCGCTTTGCTGTTGGGGTACGATATGGATTTTATGATGGAAAGTACCTCCTGCGGTTCGGCTTTGGAAAGTGAGTTGATGTCAGGGAAGCGCCCGAACAGGGCCGGAGTGGTCAGATTGACCCTTTTGTCGGTGCATTGTGCGGACAGCATAACGGCGACCAGAAGCTGGTAGGTGTTGCTGAAGTTAAGCTCCGAGTTGGCCTGGGGCATGGTCCGGCTGAAAATCTCAATGACTGCTTCAAACAGTTTTTTCTTCGCACTTCTCATCCTTTATCTCGAAAATGCGGCCCGGATACCGCTCGGTGATGGAACGATTGTGGGTGACCATGACGATGGCTGTGCCATGCTCCTCATTGATGCTGCGCAGGAGCCTGAGTATGCTTTCGGCCGTCTCTTCGTCGAGGTTGCCTGTAGGCTCGTCGGCGACTATCACTTCCGGAGCGTTGAGCAGAGCCCGCGCTATGGCTATTCTCTGCTGTTCTCCTCCCGAGAGCTGATGAGGCATCTTGTGGGATTTGGTCTGCATGTCCACTGACTTGAGGGTTTCCTCTATTCTTTTTTCCATCTGCTGACCGTCCTTCCATCCCGTGGCTTTGAGGACGAAAGACAGATTGTCGTGTATGGACCTGTCCATAAGAAGCTGGAAATCCTGAAAAACAACTCCAATCTTCCTTCTGAGGAAGGGGATGTCTTTCTGCTTCAATGTTCCCAGATTGAATCCGCATACCATGCCTTCTCCTCC
>HF986283.1:0-12950 GCA_000432655.1 Bacteroides sp. CAG:1060 | reverse complement strand
CGGTGATGGTCCTGATGATGGAGGTTTTCCCGGTGCCGACTTTCCCCAGAATATACACTGTCTGCCCGCCTGAAACATCCATATTCAGTCCATAGACCACGGTGTTCTCACCGTTGATGATGTCCGCGTCGTGAAATGATATTATCGGTTCGCTCTTTTCTTTCATAAAAGGTCGTTTTTTCTTGTAGTCCTACAAATATAGTTGGATTTTTTAGTAAATTTGTGAATTGTGAAAATGAATGTTTATGAAAAAAGTAAGAATATTGTCAAGCGTTTTGGCGCTCTTGTTTTTTAGCGTCGGGACCGGCCTTTCGGCCAGCATTCCTGAGGATGATTTCAAGATGGCTGAAAACTTGTATGGACGGGGACTTTACGATGAAGCCAGGACTCTTTTCGAGTCGGTGCCGAAGACCCCTATGTCCGAAGGATATGTGGTGCTCTGCGCCCTGAAGTCCCGAAGCATCGATTATGACGACCTCAAGGGGGCGTACGAGCGAAAGTACGGCAAGACTGTTCTTACGAGTGAAATCCGGCTTGAGAATGCCAGACTTCTCTTCGATGACGGGCGTTATGCCGAGGCTGGACTGGAGTTCTCCAAAGTGGCTTCAACCGCTATCCCAAAGCAGGAGATGCCGGAGTATGTGTTCAAATGTGCGTTCTGCGAGTATTCGCTGGGACGTTATCCGGAGGCGCTGCAGTTCCTCACTCTGCTCGATGCTCTGGAGTATTCGCAGTATAGCGCTCCGGGACAATATATCGCCGGTCTTATCCATTACAACCACGAGAAGTTCGCAGAGGCTGAGTCTTGCTTCAAAAGAGCTGTCACTGACAGCCGTTTCAAGGAGCTGTCAGAGTTCTATATAGTTGACTGCGAGTTCAGTATGAAGAATTATGAATTCGCGGTAAGAGAGGGCGAAAGGCTTTATTCCGCCGCTCCGGAAGGACGGAAGGAACGGCTTGCCCGCATAATATCCGAGTCGAGCCTTGTGTTGGGAGACAGCCAGAAGGCGAGGGAGTATTACGAAGGTTCGGTGAAATCCGATATGGCCAGAAGCGACTATTTCTATGCCGGCTCCGTAATGTATTCTGTCCGTGACTACAGGGCTGCCATTGAGAATTTCAGCAAGATGACGGACCGCGGAGATTCGCTTGGACAGATTGCCAATTATCATCTCGGCAATTCCTATCTCAAGGTTCGCAATCAGGTGGCCGCCATGGCTGCCTTCAAGGATGCGTCCGAGGTGAAATTCGACCCGCAGATTACGGAGGATGCACTCTTCAATTATGCCAAACTGGCCTTTGATCTCAATAAGGACACCAAGGGCTTTTCCCAGTATATTCAGCGTTATTCCACATCTTCAAAGGGAGCCCAGCTTTACGGTTATATGGCGCTGGCGGCTCTTTATGACCGGGATTATGTCGCTGCCGTGGAGGCGTATGACAACATTGACGTGCTGTCTCCGGACATGCAGAACAATTACACCAAGGCCAATTTCCTGCGCGCGGAGGAACTTTTCACCGGCGCTTCGTACAGGGATGCGATACCGTATTACAAGGCCACGGCGTATTATCTGCCGAAGTCCGACCGGCTTGCCCAGATGGCGAGATATCGTATGGCGGAAGCCAACTACATGACCGGCAACTACCAGGAGGCGGAGAAAGGATTCACCGAGTTGTACAACGCCTCTGCCATGGAAACTCTCATACAGGGGAAGATCCTGCCTTACAATGTGGGGTACAGCTGCTTCAAGCAGAAGAAATATGACGAGGCCGCCAGATGGTTCGACAAATATATCCAGTCCGGGAACCCTTTATATCGGGAAGATGCCATGACCCGTCGCGCCGATTGTGATTTCGGGCGCAAGGATTATAAAGAGGCCGTGAACTCGTATCAGAAGGTGTTGACGGAGTTCTTCAGTCCGGATGATATTTATCCTTATTACCAGCAGGCCATCTCTTATGGTCTTGCGGGGGACAAGAAGCGCAAGGTCTCCACTCTGCTGCACATTGAGGATGCGTCTCCGGACGCTCCTTTGTATGCCGAGGCTTATTTCGAGCTCGGAAAGGCACAGATGGACAACGGCAACAACAACGACGCCATCAGGAGTTTCACGCATCTGAAGAATACGGTGTCAGACGCCGTTTACAAAGTGCGGGCTACGATAGGCCTCGGTATGGTGTATCGCAACATGAGCAATTACGAGAAGTCTCTGGAGTGCTATAAGTCCGTGGTGGAATCCATGCCTGGAAGTGAGTATGCGGAAGAATCCATGCTTGCCATCGAGTCTGTATATCACAAGATGAAAAAGCCGGAGAAGTTCCTCGAGTACGTCGAGTCCAATGAGCTTGCGGTGAAGAGAACGGATGCTGAAAAGGAGAAGATGTATTTCAGCACGGCGGAGCAGCTTTATCTTTCCGGCAACTATCAGCAGGCGATTGCTACCTTGCGTAAATTCATGGATGCTTATCCGCAGAGTCCGGACATGCCTCAGGCGAGGTTCTATCTGGCTGAGTCTTACCGTGAGTCCGGAGAGAAGGAAAAGGCCTGTGCCGAATATGCGAAGGTCAAAAATGCAGAGTCCACCCTTTCATTTGTGGAAATGTCCAAGTTGCGTTACGCCCAGCTGTCTTTCGATCTTCAGAGGTATGTCGATGCGTATAATGGATATCTGTCTCTGTTTGAGACTACAAATATTGAAAGCAACCGCGCGGCCGCCCGTGAGGGAATGATGCTGTCGGCATACAGGAGCAAGGATTACGAGAAAGCCGTGCTGTCGGCCACATCCGTTATTTCGGATGCTGATACGGACAAGGATGTCAAGGTGGAGGCCAAGTACATCAAGGCCAAGTCCCTGCTGGCTACTTCCAAGAGAAACGATGCCATGAAACTATTTGCCGAGCTTGGTGCCACGCCTTCCACACCTAGAGGGGCGGAGTCCAAATATCTCCTGATACAGAATCTGTTCGACACGGCTAATTTTGATTCCGTGGAGAGCGAGGTCTATGATTTCTCACAGAAAGCGGGCAATCAGTCCTACTGGCTTGCCAAGGCTTATCTGGTGCTCGGGGATTCGTTTGTGGAAAGAGGGTCTTATGAGCAGGCTAAGGCCACATATGAGAGCATAGGAGAAGGATATCAGGCTCCTTCCGCAGGAGATGACATTGCGGACAATGTAAAGAAGAGACTTGACCGTCTCGCCGGTTTAATGGAGAAATAATATGCGTAGATTAATTATATCCGGTGGGCTTTTGCTCACGTTTGCAGTTTCTTTGACTGCCCAGAAAATAAATCAGTCCGTACAGGTGACGAATGATTATGAGACGCGCTTTGCGGATTTCAAGAAGTCCGAGCCGGATCTGGTGCTGCCGGATTCCCTGTATGCATTTGACTATAGTTTTGACTATTCGGTTTTTGACTCCCCGTATAAGGGTTCGTATGAGTTCACTCCATACAATGTGGAAATTGTGCCGGAGAAGGGTGTCTATGACGGAAACAGGCTGTTTCTCAGGGCCGGTGCCGGATATACTCTCCGTCCTCGGCTCGATGTGGTGTATTCGCCTCTTATGAAGAAGAACGCCTCTGTGTCGATTTATAATTTCGGGAAAGGTTATTATGGCAAGAAATTTTATGACCTGTCGGACAAGTTGGGCGTTTCCGGTCATTGGCTGATGCCCGCTACCGGGACCGTTACCTGGAATGCCGGGTATGAAGGAATTTTCTCCGGTGTCAATGAATATGACGGGGCGTATCATTCGACGTTCGCCGGGCTTGGACTTGTCTCCCCGGACAGAGGGGGCTCGTTCTTTGTGTATGGGCTGAATGTTGCAGGACGCTATGGTTCTGAGAGTCAGGCTGATGGAACAGTGTCGCAGGGTGAGGTGAGGCTTGCTGCCTATCTGGGCCCTGTCCTTAACTCCAAATACAGATTCCTGCTTGACTTTAATTTTGACATGATGGCTCTCAATGACTCGAGGCCGGAAACGGAGGCCAAGATAGCCAATCTGGCCGGATTCAGGCCGCATATGTTTTTTTCCTGGGGGACTTTTGACATTGATCTGGGTGCAAAGCTGGACGTTGTGATGTCCGGTGAATCTACCTTCCTTCCGGCACCTTCGTTGAGGGGGGCTCTGGATATCCCTTCGGCAGCAATGAGACTTGCGGCTTCATTTGAGGGTGGGGCGAAGTTGCTTTCGTATCATGGCCTGAAGTCGTTCAACCATTTCTACCGTTATTCGACTCATGATGCTCTGTATGAGCGGGAAAGATACAATCTCTCGTTTGGTGTCCAGGGCTCTGTAGGGACGTATTTTGAATATGGGCTCAAGGGCGGATACGCATACTATTCGGATTCTCCGCTCGACTCGTGGTGCGGAGTTGGTTTTACGGATTATAAACTGGCATACACCGACCTGAATATGAAATGGAGGTCGGAAAGTTTCCGTTCGACGCTTTCTGCTCAGTACAAGTATGTCACGGAGTCAAGAACTGCTTCTGTTTACCTCCCGTCTGCGTTTACGGCCGATTTTGATTTCTACTATATGTATCTCAAGCGTCTTGAGGCAGGAATTTTCGTGAAGGCTGCAACTTCGAGAACCGATATCGCCGGGGCTCTTCCTGATATTCCGGGATATGCGGATTTGGGACTGTCCGCCGAGTACGCCTTCAACCGCAAGTGGTCTTTCTGGGGCGAAATAGGCAACCTTCTCTGTGCGGATATCCAGAGACGTCCCGGACTCGTTGAGTCAGGCCCATACGTTACTCTGGGGGTCAGTCTTACGGTCAAGTGAAAATAATTTAGTATATTTGTAGGATTTTAATATATAGCAGTCCAAGATGATTGAAAAAGAAGATATGAAGCAGGCGGAGGAGCAGTATTCCGCCAATAGTATACAGGTTCTCGAGGGTCTTGAGGCGGTGCGCAAGCGTCCGTCCATGTATATTGGAGATATCTCGGAAAGGGGACTTCATCATCTCGTATATGAGGTGGTGGATAACAGTATCGATGAGGCCATGGCAGGATTCTGCGATGCCATCGACGTGCAGATTCTTGAAGGCAATTCCATAAGAGTCCAGGACAATGGCCGTGGTATTCCTACCGGAATGCACGAAAAAGAGCATCGTTCCGCGCTTGAGGTCGTTCTGACTGTACTTCATGCGGGAGGAAAGTTCAGCAAGTCCAGTTACAAGGTGTCCGGCGGTCTTCATGGTGTCGGCGTTTCCTGTGTGAATGCGCTTTCTGACAGTCTTGTGGCTGAAGTACACCGCGAAGGCAAGATATTCGTACAGAAATATTCCAAGGGAAAGCCTCTCGGACCGGTGGAAGTGACGGGAGAGTGTGAGGATTCCGGAACTACTATCACATTCCATCCGGATCCGGAGATTTTCACTCAGGTCACCGTGTATAAATACGATACTTTGGCTGCACGTCTTCGTGAACTGTCGTTCCTCAATAAAGGTATCCATATCACTCTTACCGACAAGAGAGAACTGGTGGATGAGTTTGCTGAAGATGCGGCTACGGGCGAGTCCAAGCCTACCGGCCGGAAAGTATATCGCAGCGAGGAATTTTATTCTACAAAGGGTCTGAGCGAGTTCATCAACTATCTTGATGCAGACGCGCAGACGCTCATCCCGGACCCGATATGTGTGAATTCTGACAAGATCATTCCGATCGATATCGCACTTCAGTACAACAACGGCTACCGGGAGAAAATCTACTCTTACGTAAATAATATCAATACGATAGAGGGAGGTACTCACCTTCAGGGCTTTAAGATGGGTCTGAGCCGTTCGTTGAAGCAGTACGCCGAGAAGAACAAACTGCTGGACAAGTTCAAGGGAGATCTGGCTCCTGAAGATTTTCGCGAAGGACTTACTGCGGTGATTTCCGTGAAGGTGGCAGAGCCTCAGTTCGAAGGTCAGACAAAGACCAAACTCGGTAATCCTGAAGCCACCTCGGCAGTTTCCCAGGCTACTTCCGCCGCTATGGAGACATACCTGGAGGAGCATCCTAAGGAAGCCAAGCTGATTATTGAGAAGGTGGTACTTGCTGCTACTGCCAGAAATGCCGCCAGAAAGGCGCGCGAAATGGTTCAGCGCAAGGGATATATGAGCGGTGGCGGAATGCCGGGCAAACTTGCCGACTGCTCCGACAGGGATCCGGAGAGATGCGAACTCTTCCTCGTGGAGGGAGATTCCGCAGGCGGTACTGCCAAGCAGGGCAGAGACCGTAAAACTCAGGCTATTCTGCCTCTCAGAGGTAAGATTCTCAATGTCGAGAAAGCTACCGGCGACAGGGCCTTTGACTCGGAAGAAATCAGAAATATCTATACGGCTCTCGGAGTCACGGTGGCCCAGGAAGATGAGAATGGTGAGAAGCACATGGACCTCAGCAAGTTGCGCTATCATAAGATTGTGATTATGACTGATGCCGATGTGGATGGCTCGCATATTGCCTGTCTTATTCTTACGTTCTTCTTCCGCTACATGTTCGACCTTATAAAGAACGGATACGTATATCTTGCCACACCGCCTCTTTACTTGGTAAAGAAGGGAAAGGAGGAGATTTATTGTTGGACGGAGCAGCAGCGCGAGGAAGCGGCTCTTGCTCTTGGAAAGGGCTCTGACAAGGGTTATACAGTACAGCGTTACAAGGGTCTTGGAGAAATGTCGGACAGCCAGTTGTGGGAGACCACCATGAATCCGGCCAAGCGCAGACTTAGGAAGATTACCATTGACAACGCCGCCCAGGCTGAGCGCACTTTCTCCATGCTGATGGGAGACGATGTTCCGCCACGCAGACAGTTTATCGAAGAGAATGCACATTACGCAAAAATTGATGCTTAATACATAAACCTATTATGGTAGATATATTTGACAGAATACACAAAGATTCAGGCGGCCCTATCGGGCAGTATCTTGAAAAGGCTTTCGGATATTATATGTATCCGCGTCTAGAAGGGGAGCTTGGCCCTCACATGGTTTTCAATGGCATTCCTGTACTTAACTGGAGCCTCAACAACTATCTTGGACTGGCCAATCATCCGGCCGTCCGTAAGGCTGATGCCGAAGCTGCAGCTCAATACGGACTTGCTTATCCTATGGGAGCGCGAATGATGAGCGGACAGACCAGATATCACGAGAAGCTTGAGAAGATTTTCGCTGAGTTCGAAAAGAAAGAGGATGCGTTCCTTTTCAATTTCGGATATCAGGGCATCGTGTCCACCATTGATGCTCTTACGGCTCGTCATGATGTGATTGTCTATGATGCTGAATGTCATGCTTGTCTGCTTGACGGTATCAGACTTCATCTGGGAGAGAAATTCAAGTACCGCCACAATAACATTGAAGATTGTGAGAAGGTTCTTGCACATGCATGCAGTGTTGCAGAGCAGAACGGCGGTGGAGTTCTCCTCATCACCGAAGGTGTATTCGGAATGACAGGCGCTCTTGGTATTCTGGACAAGATTACGGCACTCAAGAAAAAATACCAGTTCCGTATCCTCATAGATGATGCGCACGGATTCGGTCTGCTTGGAGAGCATGGACGCGGAACGTCCGAGCACTTCAACTGCATGGATGAGGTGGATCTTTATATCGGAGCATTTGCCAAGTCCATGGCTTCCATCGGTGGTTTCGTGGCCGGACCTCATTACATCATAAATTATCTCCGTGCCAACCTTCGTTCGCAGATGTATGCAAAGTCTCTTCCTATGGCTTTTGTACTTGGAAACATCAAGCGTATGGAGATTATTGACTCTCCGGAAGGTGATGAGCTCAGAAAGAAGTGCTGGGCAATTACTCATGCCATTCAGGACGGTTTCCGCAAAGAAGGATTTGACATCGGCGAAGCAGAGGCTTGCGTAACTCCGGTTCATATCAAGGGAGGAGTGGCCCAGGCATCCAAGATGGCCAAGGACCTCCGCGAGAATTACAAGATTTTCTGCTCGGTAGTCATCTATCCGGTAATTCCGAAGGGAATGGTTATTTTCCGTATTGTATCCACCGCCGCTCATACCATGGAAGATGTCGAGTACACGCTTAACGCTTTCAAGGAAATCAAGGCGAAGCTGGATGCCGGATATTATGACGGAGATGAGTTCGCTGCAATGACCATAATGTAATCAGTGCAAGATGAAGCGTTCTTTCCTTACAAAATTTGTCCCTCTTGGACTGCTTTTCCTGTTACTCGCACTATTGATGCCGAGGAATTCGAAGTTTGCTTATGATTATAGGAAAGGACGCGAGTGGAAATATGAGACTCTGTTCGCGGAGTTTGATTTTCCTATCTATAAGACGGCTGAACAGATAAGAGAGGAGCGTATATCGACCACAGAGAAGGTGGTTCCATATTATCGGTTTTCTTCCGAGACGATGAACCGGAATCTCACTGCCGCCCAGAGCAGAAATCTGGGTCGTTTTCACAATGCAGTGGTGTCCGAGTTGCGCTCCATATACTCAAAAGGTATTGTAGCTGACGAGAGTCGTCGGCAGAAAGATGACATACCGCAGTCTGACGTCATCTACATTCAGAAGAACAAGCGTGCGGTCAAGACCCCGATCTCTGAGGTTTACAGGCAGTCGGAAGCCAAAGCCAAGCTGATCTCTGACCTCGGAGCCGTCTCTGATTTCAATGTAGACTCGCTTCTGAAAGCGGAAGGGATATATGACTTGATAGTTCCCAATGTCATCTATGATGAGCAGACTACCAAGCTTGTAAATGCGGAGGAGCGAAATGAAATTTCTCCGACCTCCGGCTATGTCCGTGCCGGTCAACTTATAGTCTCAAAGGGAGAGATTGTCACTTCTGAGATTGAGCAGATGCTTGATTCCTACAAGAAAGAGCTGGAGCTCAATGTCGGATATCTCGGGCCTACCGTGCTTGTGGTTCTGGGAAACATCCTGCTCTCTGCCGCGCTGGTGGTTCTGCTGTATTTCATCATCACTTTTGCATGTTCGTCCGTATTCGCGGACAGTAGGTATTATTATATAATAAGCCTGTATGCGATAGCGGCAGTTCTGACATTGTCGCTGGCTGCACATCATGACAACATGCTGTTCGTGGTGCCATATTCACTGTTTGCGATAATGCTTCAGGCTTTTATGAGTCCGAGGCAGATTGCGCCTGTGTATTTGGCTGTCCTGACCCCGATTTTAGTCTCTGCCAATGACGGTCCGGTGCTGTTCGTGATGTTTGCGGTGAGCGGGCTTGTGATGATATACCTGTTCAAATATTTCCAGCAGGGGTGGAAGCAGTTTCTGGCTGCCATGATTAATTTTGCCATTGTGGCTGTAGTCTATCTTGGATTCAGGGCTTCCGATTTGGTGGCAGGCGGGGTGGTGTATGTCATTCTGGCTTTATTTATAGGTTCGATGCTCTCTGTGGCCGGATATCCTCTGGTGTATCTGTTCGAGAAAATATTCAACCTGGTATCCAATTCCAGACTTGCAGAACTGTGCAACACGTCAAATCCTCTTATCCGGCAGTTGGAACAGAAAGCTCCCGGTACCTTCCAGCATTCTCTTCAGGTGATGAATATGGCGGATGCCGTGTCCAGACTTGTGGATGTCAACCCTGATTTGGTCCGTGCCGGTGCGTTGTATCATGACATAGGCAAGATGAACAATCCTCTCTGCTTTATAGAGAACGAGTTTATGGTCAAGTCAGATGCGAAGTATCACAGCGGTCTTACACCTCTGCAGAGCGCAAAAGATATAATCAAACATGTCGCTGACGGACTGGAGATAGCCCAGAAACATCGTCTTCCGAAAGTGGTGTCGGGATTTATAGATACACACCATGGTACTACGGTAGTGCGGTTTTTCTACAACCAGTTCCTTAAGGACGGCGGTGATCCTGCCATGATTGCGGAGTTCCGTTATACGGGACATAAGCCGCAGACCAAGGCTCAGATAGTGGTGATGCTATGTGATAGTGTCGAAGCGGCTTCCAGAACCATTAAAGGCAATACTGTCCAGATTTATTCTGATTTTGTAGAGAGTATAGTGGCCGGGAAGATGGAAGAAGGACAGTTTGATGATGCGGATATATCCATCAGTGAGCTGAATGCCCTGAAAGAGGGACTCAAGCAGTATCTTGCACAACTTAACCACGAGAGAGTGGTGTATCCAAAGAATAAATTGAATAAAAAATAGTTATGAAAGTATCACAAAACAAAATTGACGATCTCAATCTTGAGTTGACTATCGAGGTTGAGGCTGCTGATTATGCAGAAATTGAAAGGAAAAAATTGGCTGAGCGAAAGCGTACCGCTGATTTCAAAGGTTTCCGTAAGGGAATGGCACCTGCGTCACTGATTAAAAAGTTTTTCGGAGAGCAGTGTCTTGTCGAGGCGGTGAATCAAGTTCTTTCGCAGGCTCTTGACGCCCATATCAAGGATAATTCACTTCGTATCATCGGAGAACCTCTCTCTTCCGAGAATCAGCCGGAGGTGGAGTGGACAGATGGCAACAATTTCACTTTTGTGTTTGATCTTGGACTTTATCCGGAAATCAACTTTGATGTAGTCAAGGATGACAAGGTGCCAAGCTATACAGTGACTATATCTGCAAAGGACAAGACCACAATGGTGGAGAACCTCAAGAAATACTATGAGGAGAAGAACAAGTCTGCCGAGGAGCAGTCTGCCGCCAAGGAAGAGAAATCCGATGAGGATATTGAGAAGGAAGCTGCAGAGCGTCTTGAGGCGCAGTTTAAGAATGAGGCGGAGTGGAGACTTTCCAAGGATATTCGTGACTACTTCGTGAACAAGGCCGGCATCAGCCTTCCGGAGGCATTCCTTAAGAGATGGCTTCTTGTGGCAAATCAGGGAAAAGTCACAAAGGAGGATATCGAGAAAGAGTTTGACGCTTTCCTTGCTGATTTCAGATGGCAGCTTGTACGTGGCTATCTGATGAAGAAGTATGATCTTAAGATCGATGAGAAGGATCTTCATGAAGCTGCCGAGGCATTCGTGACATACCAGTATGCAATGTATGGACTTGGCAATCTTCCTAAGGAGATGATTCAGGAAGCCGTAGTGAATGTGCTTAAGAATCAGGAGCAGGTGCAGCGCATTGCTGAGAATGTGGAAGACAGCAAGGTGATGTCCAAGCTCAAGGAGGAGATAACTCTTGAGCCTACGAAGATTACTTCTTTGAAATTCAAGGATTTGAAATAAGGATAATCTAAAACAGAGTCACCCCTGGCATTAACGAAGCCGGACGGGTGGACCGCATAGAAAATGCGTCCCTGCTATTTACGGCCGGGACGCATTCCTCTATTATTGTCCATAAAGTATCATCGGGCAAATTGGTATTTACAATGAACCCCAGTAAGACTGATCTATAAATGTGTTCAAATAGTCTTCTCTTTCCTTCTTCAGTTTGTTTAGCATTACTTTTTCAAGATCTTTGCAGTCGGACTTTTTGTACAGCGGGAGAACCTTATATACGTAACAATCAACGGATTTTTCCATTACTACCAGAAATTTTTCCGGAGCATAGTGAAAGCCTTTTATGACTATACTATCTTGAGTTGTTTCAAGGGTAGGATATATCATTTCGTCTTCACCTTGAAACTCCCTTAACTGTCTGTTTTTGTACTTCCTTAGAAGTGCTTTGTTCCTTTTTTTGAAAAGGTAAGAATTATCAGTCGCCCCTATTTTACCAAGTTCGACAAAGAGCGGATTATGTTCTAAATCCTGCTGGCATAAGGGCCTTGGAATAGAGTCGTAAATTGTCACATACCGTTTATTGTCATTGCATACTATTACAGGATTGGGAATTATTATTTCGTCAACAAAATATGTTTTACATTTACTGTAAGGGAAAGTGTATGCTTTTGGCTTCTCTCTTGTTATAACAAAGAACAGAGCAAATTGCAAAACCACAAAGGCTAAAACGAGTCCTGTGGCAGACAAAAAAACCATAATCAAATAATAACCGAAACCTTTTTTCATTACCTTATAATTTGAAGTGTTTTTTTCTTGTCTCCGTCAGATTGGCGCATAATGTATGAAATAATTTCGACATTGCGTGATTGATCTCCTTCATTGTATTCTTGTTCCATTTTCAAGTTTCCGAATGGGGAAAAAACTATTTCGTAACCCTCATCCAATTTTTTGTATTCTTGTTCTTTACATGATACTGGGGAATCTTTGAATACTTCATACTTTATAGAATCCTGAAGCACTCTGAAGTCATCTATATAGAAGCACACATCTCCTCTTTGCTTGCCAAGCTTTACATGTTCCGTATTGCTCAAAAATACCATATCTTTTGTAAAAAAGGCTTTCATATCATAATGACACCACATTTGAATAAGGTAAAATACACTCTGGAACTCTGTAACTGGAAGATATATTGGATTCTTATTGAATTGCTTTTGACATTCCATAGTTTGTATGACTTCTCCATCCACAAGTAATTCAAAGCGAGAATGTGAATCAGCATAGGTATAACGCTTAACGCTATACCCATAGTCTTTCGGGATGTATTCTGTTACAAACAAAAGTTTTGGACCACATCCGCAAAGAGCTAACACAAGCAGTAAAAGTAAGTAATAGGCTTTTTTCATTCTTCACTTTTTTGATATTCTAATCCCATTTGATATTCTAATCCCATATTTTGAACCATGCTAGATAACTCGTCTTCTCCTTTTAAACCTTTTTTGATCAGGTCTAAATTCACAGAGGGCACAACACACTTCACGCAGAACTTAGCTGTTTCCAATAGATTATTCCCGCATAAATTATAGGCTCCATATCCAAAGATATGAATAATTCACTAATGTTGTAGCCCAGAGCAGATGTTTGTCACTAAATTCATCGTATTATACTGAAAAGAATTCGCGCGCTGAAGATGCATCGCGTACACCAGAAGCCTGTTTTTTGCACCGAGTGCTTTTGGCATTTGGTACAGGGATGGCCTCCCGTGTACCAACTGAGGG
>HF986282.1:4585-7579 GCA_000432655.1 Bacteroides sp. CAG:1060 | reverse complement strand
AGACATAAAAAGAGGGTGACCTCTAATTAGTCACGCCTCTTACTTCGATGGTATTGTCATGGAGTCCGAAGGCTCTTATTGCTTGCTTATAAGCTCCTGATAGTCTTCCATTGAGCGGCGGATGACGTCCTTGGCTACGTCCGCGCCGTAAATGCTTATAAACTGCATCCGTCTCTTGGTCTCTCCGGGGATGTCCTTGTATGTGGTGAAATAGTGAATCAGCCTGCGGGTGATATTCAGCGGCAGTTCTTCAATGTCGTTATATAGGCCATATACGGCATCGTTCTTGAGCACGGCGACTATTTTGTCATCAGCCTGATTGTGGTCCAGAAGTCTGAGTCCTCCTATCGGGCGGGCTCTTACGATAATGTCTCCGTGAGTCACGTCCTTTTCCGTAAGCACACAGATATCAAGAGGGTCCCCGTCGCCTTCAATATCGTATCTGGCAAGGGCAGTGTTGGTGAGTTCCGCCATCCTTACAGAGCAGTAAGTCCTTGGTAGAAAACCATATAATGAAGGTACTATGTTGGAGAATTTCTGCGGTCTGTCCAGTGACAGATAGCCTGATTCTTTGTCTACTTCATATTTGACGGTATCCGTAGGTACGATTTCGATGAAGGCCCTGACCTCGTCCGGAACATTGTCTCCAAGACTTATTCCGTGCCACGGGTGCGACTTGTGCGAATTGTTGTAATTCATATGCGGTTATTTTAGTGCATCAAATATAGTAATTATTCACAAACTCTCATTGTGGGTCGACGTCCATATAGCAAAAAGGTGGCAGTGAAGCCTTGATGGATGCCTTGGTCTCAGATAGGGGCTGGTCCCTTCGGATGAAGTGTCTGGATGCCAGTTTGCCGTCCGCAGTCCTTATATCCACCATACGGGTGAACGGAGGGAATCCGAACTCCCGCCTTTCTTTCAGCATGGTTTCGTAGTTCCTGTCTTCGCTGAAAATGTCCATCAGAGCGGTCTGAATCACAAGATTGCCCCCATTTCGGCAGCATGTGCTTTCAAGCATGGCCACGATTTGCTGCATACGCTCGTCATAGCGAAAATCATCCTTGTCGGCGAGTGCATCAATCTGAATCACAGCAGTCAGGCAGGCATCTCCATTCCCATTTCTCTTAAGTTCGGACAGGGTCAACACGTTTACCTCTCTGTCTGGGAGGAACTGCCGGATCTGTGATGAGAGTTCTTCCTGCTTTTCCCATCCTCTCACCAGACAAATCCTTCCTTTGCTGTGGTTGATGCGTTCCAAAAGCTTGCGCGAGAGGTATCCAGGCATGCCGTTTTTCTTTTTTTCTGCCTGGATGTCGATAAATTCCGTGTGCGGGCTGAATCGCGAAGAAAGTTCCCCCTTGATATTGTATTTACCTGTCTTGCAATTATATATGCTTTCCAGGGATGGGCGGGATGAGCCTAAAATCACCTGACAGTGGTGAATCGTGCCAAGGAATACGGCACAATCTCTGGCATTGTACCTGGGTGCTGGCTCGGTCTGCTTGAAAGACTGATCCTGCTCTTCATCCACTATGATGGCACCGAGACTGCTGAACGGCAGAAAAATGGACATCCTTGTGCCCGCAACGCTAATCGGCTCTCCTCTGCGAAGTGCTGCGCTTACACCGGTGATGAATGCGTCCGTTTTCCCGTGATGAACCACTGTCCGGATACCTGCCATATTTGCAACCTGCTCGCATAGAGCTGTTTCCGGAGAGAGAAGCAGGGCCTGGTGTCCGCTGTCGCTGCACTCCTGCAGGATGGTGCGATAGTAATCGTATCGGTCCGGTCCTGTGACCAGAATCGGCTTATATGTGAGTGTGTCGTCGTTCTTTGGCTCGGTATTACGTATAGGGTCGGATGCCGGCAGAGAGGCTGCGATTCTGTCCCTTTCCTGTCTTAGCCGCAGCATGACGCTTTCGCGGTGTCTTTTGGTAAGGTCGGCATCAATTGCATCAAGCCGCTTTCTGAGCCTTTCTTCCCTTGCGGCCGCGGCAATCTCTCCATTGAGTTTTCCTGCGGGGTATGCTGCCTTGAACACTTCTCCTATTGTGCCGGCATAATAATCCGCGATGAACTCCCAGAGCCTGAGTTCCATGTCTCCTATTGTCGGGAGGTCTTTGCGGACGGAACTTATCTGCTTGACAGATGCCGTGTTAAGATCGGGCGTGCAGGATGTGTTGTAAACTATGCCATTGTAGCGGCGTCCTGCGAAGACTACGCTTACGATCTGTCCACGACGCACCGGCTCCTCGCAGTAGTAGAATGGTATCCACTGCAATTTAAGGGGGAGTACTACCTGTATGAAGTGTCTGTCCATGAGGTATGGGCAGATTAGTCTGTCGTGCCTTCCGATGCGGACTTGGCGAATTCCATCAGGGATTCGGGGATATGGCAATAGCCGTCAGGATGCTTGTCCAAATAGTCCTGATGCTCGTCTTCCGCACGGTAAAAGTTCTTCAGCGGCTTTACTTCTACGGCCAGCGGTCCTTTTAGCTCGCCGGAAATCCTGTCATAAATCCTCTGTATGGAAGGAAGATCTTCGGGGTCTGAATAGTAAATGCCTGTGCGGTACCGGGTGCCTTCGTCGTTGCCCTGCCGGTTGACGCTCATGGGATCTATCGCTCTAAAATAGAGTTGAAGTATCCTTTCGAGACCGATTACATCAGTTTCGTAAGTGACATGTACTGTTTCAGCATATCCGGTGGAATCGGTATATACTTCTCTGTAGGTGGGGTAGAAAATGTTGCCGTTGGCATAACCTACCTCGGTGGAGACCACGCCGTGGATAAGTTTCAAGTAACGCTCGGCTCCCCAGAAGCAGCCGGCTGCTAAGTAAATGTCTTTTCTCAACTGTAAAAACTATTTGGAATCGGCTTTCGCCTGGAACTTGGCTATGTCTATGATAAATCTTTCGTGGACGCCCTCACCGATGAGCCCGCGCTCGTCATAAGCGCTCACTTTGAATGTGAGTTTACGGCGGGCGACGCA
>HF986282.1:2221-4482 GCA_000432655.1 Bacteroides sp. CAG:1060 | reverse complement strand
ACCGTACTCTGTCCGTCTTCCAGATACGGCTCGACGGAGAGGACTGCTGTCTTCTCTATCAATGCTATCATTTGTGGAGTTGCATATACCCTTACAAGACCGCTGCCGACATTCTTGGCGAGTTTGTCTTCGGTGACGAAGTCTTCCTGATATCCTTTAATTCCGTTCTGAACCATATCTTTTGTCCTAAATTACCGTACAAATATAGACTTTTTCGGATTATCGGCAAAAGGTTTTTTCATGTATGACAGAAATAAAAGTGTCCGCTGCGGGGCGGACCTTGGAGATAGGCGGAAAGGATACCTTTAGTCTGACAGTGACTCTCTACCTGTTGGCAATGGCTTCCATCGCCATTAAGAAAGAATTGTTCTCAACCAGCATCTTCAGGAATTCTTTGGTGGCGTTTTTACAATAGGTGCCTTTGAGAAGATGGAATGATCCCTGCATTTCAGAGTGCGGATGGTCCAGACTTATGGCGACGAAATTCTTGTTGCTGTGGATTGTGGCTCCTGAAAGTAGCGTTACGAGGTTGGTTCTGGAGACCATATCGAGAAGCATGCTGAGGTCGTTGATTTCCAGACGGACATCGAATTTAAAGTTCTGGCCGTAAAGAAGACTGTCGAAGGCATTTCTTGCCTGCAGCCCTTTTGCCGGCAATACGAGCGGAAGGTTTTCCAATTCCGCCAGACGTATTCTTTCCTTTTTTGCGACAGGATTATCTTTTCCGGCGATGACACAAAGATTGCTATTGAACAGAATGTGGGAATCAATGTCGTCGTAGCGCTGTAATGGCTTGTAGGACAAAGCCACATCCAACTGACCGTGCTCAAGCATCTCCATAAGATTCTCCATTGAACGGCAGTAGATCTTGAGCTTGATGCCGGGGTATTTCTTCATGTAGTCTCTTACGGTGTCGGCCAGTAATGGACAGAATGTGTAAGTGGCACCGACGTTTAATGTGCCGATTTTGAGTTGGCGCACGTCATTCATCCGCTCGGTGCTTGTATCCACATCTTTCAGGACTTGTTTGGCGTATGGCAGATACTGCTCCCCGTAGTCGCTCATGGACACATGCCTTGAGTCTCGGACAAGCAGTTCTACACCAAGTTCCTCTTCCAACTGTTTGATCTGTTGCGAAAGAGTGCTTTGGGAAATGAACAAGACCTTGGATGCTTCGGAGAAACTGCGAAGCTCGGCGACTTTGACGAAATAGCGTAGTTGTCTGAATTCCATTACTTCGTTACCTTAAAAGAAAAATTCTGAAACAACAGTATTGGCAGCATCACACCGACCACCATTGCGATGATGGTTACCATACAGGTCATCCAATTGAACCTCAGCAGGTACAGGTAGTGCATGAATGTTGGCTCTGAGAATGATCCCAGACAATGCAGTAAGGATTGTATCGTACGGTAGGCGTACATCCCCGGAACCATTGGAAGTAGGGCCGGAAAAGAGATACACTCTGCCGGCGTCTTGATTATCTTAGCTGCCGGCAATGCCAGAAAACCAATGACAAGAGCGCCCAACATACTGCCGACGGTCAATTGAAAGCCATAAATATTCATCAATACATAGCGGGTCATATGTCCTGCAGCGGCAATTGAAGCGCACAAAGGAAACACCCTCGGTGACGGATTGCTGATGCTTGAGAAGCCTATCGCTGCTATAGCTGCAAATATACCGTCTTTTATGATAAGAAAGAAAAGTTCCATTATAAAAATTGAATATTCATCAACCCGAAAGCAATGCAGAGTCCGAGAGACAGGCAGACCGTAATCATCACAGCGTGCAGGAACCGGCTGATGCAGCAGATGTAATGACCGTAGAGAAGATCGCATACAGCATTGCAGAACGGTATTCCCGGCACGAAGTAGAGGACACTGGTAGCGAGGGCGATCTCTGGAGTTTCCCCCCAACCGAACACGAAGCCCAGACAGGCTACCACAGCGGAAAGACATGAGGACAGAATGATGACTATCCTGTAGTCAAGCCCTTTGGCGGGAAGTTTTTGCTTGAGGAAAAATCCATCGATAGTGGCGATGAAAACTATGAGCATCGAAATCAAATCTCCTCCGAAAAGCTCGCAAAATGAGGCGTTTGCCAACCCCACAAGTATTAATACCAGCCATGGGTTCAACCTTTTCTTCTCAAGAATGCTCTTGAAAAGTTCTGTCGCCTGAGTCTCGTCAAGTCCTTCTTCCACAATCTTCCAACTAAGCCCGCTGAGGTCGGATACGGTGTTGAAATTGATTCTGTCA
>HF986282.1:0-2194 GCA_000432655.1 Bacteroides sp. CAG:1060 | reverse complement strand
AGCAGGAATCTTGCCGGTAATGGTATATGATTTTTCTTCCTTTTTGTCCCATAGGTTCAGAACTATGCAGGTCGGGAGTACGGAGAAGTCTGCCTTGGTGTCCCATTGTTCGGCGATTCTGCCGAGGTTTTTCTCAATCCGTATCGTTGTCGCTCCGCTGGCGTAGAGTTCAGTTGTGTAGTCCCTCAGAAAAATGCTTTTGTGCTTCAGTTCGTTATGCAGTGTGATTTCCTGAGTCTCCATATTTCCTTATCTCTCTGTTTCTTTTGTGTGAGTGTCAGCGCTATCTGTCTGCGCGTCCTGACTCTTGTCCTCGAATGAGCCGTAGAAAGGAACGCCGTCGCGATCAATACCGTCCTTGCCGCCGTTCCATGAAATCGGCTTTACGATAGTGTTGGAGCAGGTAAAGAACTTATGTTTCGTGTTGAATATCTTCAATTTTTCATGGAAAAAAGAAAAAACAAGGATAACCGCGCTTGCAATCGCGCAAACGATAACAAGAGATCCTGAATAGGCGCTCATAGCAGCCGTAGAAATTTCAAGTAGTGTCATAATCTTATATTTATTTTCTATTTTCGCCGCAAATTTATGGTTCCGTTTCTGAACGGGAATGAGTTTTTGTATCTTTGTTTCGATAGCAGCTATCTATAATTCAAAATCTGCTACTTTTATTGCAACTGCCGGATTTTAGCAATTTTTGTGTATATATTTGCCGCACTAAAGGATTCGATATGGCAAAGAATTATTTTGACCGGTACGTCTGGCTTATTGAGCTTATCAATCGCCACGGGTACATCAAATATGAAGATATCAGCAGAGCGTGGGCGTTCAGCCCATTGAATAGTGCGGGCAGTGCCAGCATTCAGCAGAGCGAATTACCTCCAAGGACCTTTTATAATCATATAGAAGCCATCTTTGATACCTTTCATATTGAAATCAAATGCAATAGGGACAAGGGGTATTATATCGCCAACAGCGAGGACCTGGGTGCTGACGGTGTACGGAGCTGGCTGCTTCAGTCTCTGTCTGTGAATAATATGCTCAATGAGACAAAGGACATGCGTGACCGTATTCTTTTTGAGAAGATTCCGTCTTCGCAGAAATGGCTTCCGGTCATCGTGAATGCCATGCGTGACGGTAAGGTCATTGAGATGACTTATCAGAGTTTCTGGCGGGATGAGCCCAATACTTACACGGCGAAACCGTACTGTCTGAAATTATTTAAGCAGCGCTGGTATGTGCTGGCCAAAAGCGAAGGGAGGAAAGAGCCTCGTGTATATTCTCTGGATGAGAGAATGCTCAATGTAGTTCAGACCGATAAAAACTACAAGTTACCGGCGGATTTCAATGCCGAAAAGTTCTTTTCCGATTATTTCGGCATTATCGCTGACCCGGACTATGAGGCGGAAGAGGTGAAAATCAGAGTACGAAAAGATCAGGAAAAGTATTTTGATACGCTGCCATTGCATGCTTCCCAAAGAAAAATCGAGGAGGAGTCTGACGATGATTATACGGTATATCAATACTGTCTGGCGACCACTTTTGACTTCAAGCAGGAAATTCTCAGTCACGGTCCGTCAGTCACAGTTCTTTCTCCTGAGCACTTCCGCCAGGAAGTGATGACAGATATTGAGAATATGATTTCTAACTATTGATTATGAAAGACTTTGCGGCAATTGATTTCGAGACCGCCAACGAATGCCGCTCCAGCGTGTGCAGCGTTGGAGTGGTAATCGTTCGTGGGGGTCGGATTGTGGATACTTTCTATAGCCTGATTCACCCGGAGCCGGAATACTATCAGTGGTTCTGTCAGCGGGTGCACGGGCTCTCCGAGGAAGATACGGATGATGCTCCCGTGTTTCCGGACGTGTGGGAGAAGATAGCTCCGATGATAGAGGGCCTTCCGCTTGTGGCCCATAACAGCCCTTTCGATGAAGGCTGCCTGAAGGAGGTATTCAAGGTGTATCAGATGGATTATCCTGATTATGAGTTCTATGACACTCTTTCTGCCTCCCGGAGGCACTTCGGCTGCAGTTTGCCGAACCACCAACTCCAGACTGTGGCGGCGGTGTGCGGCTATGACCTGACCAATCACCATCATGCCCTGGCAGATGCCGAGGCCTGCGCTGCCATTGCGCTGAAGATATTGTAGGATAGGCGGGTGTTGTCGTGCCGTGCTCAAAAAGGCTTCCTG
>HF986281.1:5309-8734 GCA_000432655.1 Bacteroides sp. CAG:1060 | reverse complement strand
GCGTCAGTGGGAAAGACACCCCTTGCTGCGTGAAGGTTCCCACAATCTGCCTGCCCAGATACAGACCATCGAATATCGCCCCGATAGAAGGGACCTTGATGGTCAATTTCCCTATCTCCGAAATATTCGCCTCGGCAGGAATCCCCCTCACCCCCTGCGCCGGGGAATCCATCGTCGCACCGTCATCCCCAATGTGGAAGACGAGGGGCAAGTCCATTCCCTGAACAGAGATTATTCCGGACCAGGCGCCCGTTTGGGCGTATGCACCACAAAAGCAAAATGCCAAAAGGCACGATATAGCTATAATCCTTTTCATATCAATCATGTCTATCGCTATTGAAAACAAAAGTAACGATTTCAGACGAAACACAATCCTCGCCTCATAAAAATCAAGACAGATTACTTTGGGATATTTTTGTAAAACCTTGCATTTTGTTTTTTAGTTTGTATGTATTATAATTTTGGTTTATATTTGCGGTAAATATTACCGCTATGGCGACAAAAATAAAGAATATTTTAGACCTTATTCCCCGCGACTCACTATTGTTTTCCTCTTGGTTGACAGCTCAAGGAATTGACAGGAAAGAGCAGTCCCTGTATGTTCGCAGTGGCTGGCTGGAGAGGATTGCACAGGGTGTCTACAAGATAGCGGGGAGCAATCCTACCATATGTGGCGCCGTGGCTTCTTACAACAAGCAGTTGGGCAAGGCCTGCCACGTGGGAGCTTCCTCTGCACTGGACCTCAGGGGATACTCTCACTTCTTATCTATGGGAAAGCCTTCTGCATACCTTTTTACTGACAAGGAAGCCCGTCTGCCTGGTTGGTTCTGTTCCTTGGAGTGGGACATGACGGTAAAATACTTTACAACATCTATTTTCGGTGGGGACACCGGACTGGAAACTTATAACTACAACGGCGCCGATCTGCTCATATCCGGTCCGGAACGGGCATTTATGGAATGCCTGCATCTTTCACCGGAGCAGTTCTCCCTATTGTACAGCTACTATGTCATGGAAATGATGACTACGCTTCGTCCGACACTGGTCCAGCAGCTGTTGGAAAAATGCTCCTCCATCAAGGTGAAGCGACTCTTCCTATATATGGCCGAGAAAGCTGGCCATAGCTGGTTCCGTGCCCTGGACATCTCCAAGATGAATCTAGGAAAAGGAATCAGGAATATCTCTGCAACCGGGTGCTTTGACAGCAAATATCAGATAATCATCCCCGTAGAACTGGCTAACTATGAATAGAGAATATGCAGAGAAGGTGGAAGTCCTCCTGAGGCTCCTTCCAATCGTAATGGACGAAAAAGTTTTCGCCGTCCACGGTGGTTCAGCCATCAACCTGTTCATAAGGAACTTGCCTCGCTACTCGGTTGATATAGACCTTACTTACATCCCTCTGGAAGGCAGGGAAGAAAGTTTGGAGCACATCAACTGCCATCTGATGAGCATTGCAGACAAAGCAAAATACGCTTTTCGCGGCATACACATCGTTCCCAAACTCAGCACATGCAAACTCCTTTGCGAATACCAGGGGAAACAGGTCAAGGTGGAAGTCAACCAAACCAAACGTGGCATCATCGGCGGTCACGTCCAAGTCGTTCCGCTCTGTAGGAAAGCCCAGGATGAGTTCGGCTTGTACTGCGAGGCCAATATTGTCCCAATGACCCTCCTATACGGCGGCAAGATTGCCGCTGCCCTTTCCCGCCAGCATCCACGGGATCTGTTTGACGTCAAATACATGGAGTACCCACTGGCGGCGACCCGCGAAGGCCTGATGTTTTGCCTTCTAGGCAGTGACCGACCCATCCACGAATCCTTCGCACCAAATCTCATTGACCAGCATGACGCGCTCTACAATCAGTTTGAAGGAATGACTGACATTCCCTTCACTTACGAAGAATTTGAGCATACACGCGCGGGGCTCATCCAAGACGTGTGCTCGATGATGACGCCGACCGACAAATCCTTCCTGGTCAGCTTTGAACAAGGAGAGCCAAATTGGGATAACTTCGATTTCGGCTACTTCAAGAATTACCCTTCAGTGCAATGGAAATTAATGAACCTCGGAAAACTGAAAAGACAGAATCCGGCAAAACTCTCCGCCGAAGCAGACAAACTCAAAGCAATCTTTGCAGATCTATAATGGCCGTTATCCCTGCGACACCGCTTAAAAATTCCGTGGGGCAGATCTTGAAAATAAAATTACCAACTTGCTGATAATTAGCAAGTTGGTAATTTTTTGACGACTCCTTCAGAGTCACTCTACTTTTGGATAAAGCCTGTAAGGCAGTGCTTTGCGGGCAGAATCTTCCCTTGTCAGTGCTTTTTCACCTGCACGTTGGCAAGTTTCTCCCAGTACTGGATAAGGCCGCTGTGGTCATCTCCGGACTTGCCGTCAGCCTTGAGCGCTTTCATAAACTCAAGTATCTGGACAGTAAGAGGAATAGGAGCATCTATCTCAAGAGCCGTATCACGGACATTGAGCAGATCCTTGGTGTGCATCCATATAGGACCGCCCGGCTTGAAATTGCGATTCAGAATCATCGGCATCTTGGCGTCAAGCACCGTACTTCCGGCAAGACCGCCACGAATAGCCTGATATACCTTCTCCGGGTCCACACCGGCTTTCTCCGCGAACACCATTGCCTCTCCGACGGCGGCAAGATGAAGCGCCACCATAATCTGGTTGGCAAGCTTGCAGATATTTCCGCTGCCAATCTCACCGATATGCACGGCAGAACCGCCCATAGAGAGAAGAATAGGCTTCACCTTCTCGAAAGTTTCCTCCTTGCCGTCTACCATGATGGACATGGTACCGTCAATTGCCTTAGGCTCACCGCCGCTCACAGGTGCATCGAGCATATCATAGCCTTTTGCCACCGCGAGGTCATACATTTTCTTTGAGACAACAGGAGATATCGAGCTCATATCCACGATAATCCTGCCTTCTCCAGGTGTCTCAAGAATCCCTTCAGGGCCGGAAATCACCGACACCACATGAGGAGAGTTAGGAAGCATCGTTATGATAACGTCGGACTTAGCCGCAACGTCCGCAGGATTGGCACCTTTCTCCGCACCCAGGGCGACAAGTTCCTCCACCGGTTCCTGCTTCACATCATACACGACAAGTTTGTAACCTGCCTTCACAAGATTCTTGGCCATGGGCTTACCCATAACGCCAAGACCGATAAAACCAATTTTCATATCTATCAATTAAATAACCAAAAATCATCTATTCACTATAGAGCACCACCTGATTCTTTTTCTGGTCAGCGCTCAAGATATAGTCCTTTCCGTCGAATTCGAACACCTGCGTCTGGGTAGGGCCGACACCAAGTTCGATATCCTCTTCCACGAACTTCCAGTTGGAGGCATCCTCCAGATGAACTTTGCGAAGGGCCAGAGAGTCCCGCCTGTTT
>HF986281.1:0-5283 GCA_000432655.1 Bacteroides sp. CAG:1060 | reverse complement strand
CCGACAACTGCTATCGCCTCCCCATTCAGCATACCACAACTCAAGCCATGTCCGAAAGACAGCTCTCCGTGATGAATCTGCTGCCACTGCCCGGCAATCATCTTATATATCACAAAATTCTCGCCATGGAAAGGTTCGATGGTAACCATCTCATCCACACCGTCTCCGTCAAAATCCACAAATCCGAATTCGCTGACCTCATGATCAAAGATACGATGCAGGTGCCACTCTCCGCACTCAGTCATTTCAATAGAGAAAATTCCTTCCGCGCCGGATACCATAATCATATCTTCTCCGTCTTTCTGGATCTTGAGCATGCCGTGGTTACGGAAGATGGTATTGTCCACAAGTCGTGCTTCGCCCGGCTCACCGGTATCAGGGTCAAGCTTGCAAACATATATTTCGCTGGCATTGGACCAGTCCGCCGGTTCACTTTTGAACTTGCTGACAGAAACCGCAAAGAGATAATTCTCTCCTCCTACAGTAATCACATCACACCTGTGGGCGAAAGGCAGATGCATGCACCTCTCCGTTTCCCATCCGGCAGCAGTCCTGCGATGCTTGAACACTCCGGCCTCTTTTCCCACAAATCCTAGGAACAGAGCCATAATGGAATAGAAAAGGTCAGGATGTCCCGGTACCGGGACAAAACTCATCACGCCGCCCGGACATCCGCCCACCAGTTCGGTGGTGCCGCTCTGCATATCATACAGATATACTTCACTTGTAGTTTCAGAGCCTGCCGCCACATAACGTCTGCCACCGGACAGAAACGAGTTGGCCGTATAGACAGACTCCACATTCATTATAACTTTCTTATTCATATCTAACAAAATATCATATAACCTATCCACACCACCAGCATGGCAGTCAGACCTCCAAGAAGAGTTCCAAGCCCGTGAAGTTTGCACCCGGTCTTGACATTCATCCCGGACAACTGGGTCACCACCCAGAAGAAACTGTCATTGACATGGGACATGACCATTGCTCCGGAGCACAGTGACATCACCGCCAAAGCCTTTCCAACAGGCGACACAAATCCCAAAGCCTCCATCATCGGCGCAATCAACGACGCTGTGGTAACTATGGCCACGGTGGAAGACCCCTGTGCACTCTTGAGCGCAGCCGCTATGATGAAAGGCAGCCAGATACCCACGTTGGCACCAGCCAGAGATTCACCCAAAATGTCAGCTATCCCGGAATTGCGCAGTATCATACCGAAAGATCCTCCGGCCGCTGTAATCATGATAATAACGGCAGCTGACGTAAGCGACTTTCCTACCCATCCGGTAGTGGAAAGCAGTTCACGGTCAAATTTCTTCGGGAGGAAGAAAGACAGAATCATACCTATAATCAAGGCAATCACAGGCTCTCCGATGAAGCGCAGCACGCTTGCCGCAACTCCCTCACCGAAAGGGGCTCCCGGAAAATCGGAGATGGACCTAAATACAATCAGCACCAGAGGCACCACCACCGGAAGGAATGACCGCAGGGCAGAAGGTTTATCCTTGGCATCATCTTCTTCCACGGTAATTTCCCCATCAGGATCCGGATCTATGTAAGTACGGGATGCATAACGAGTCACGAAAAAATACGATTCCGCTGCGACAAACATGCTCACAATCAGTCCGATAAGGATAACAAGGCCTAAGTCCGCCCCAAGTATGGCAGTAGCAGCCACAGGGCCCGGAGTCGGAGGAACCAGGCAGTGTGTGATAGTTAGACCAAGCGACAGCGCAATGGCCGTGCATGCAAGAGAAATCCCGGATTTCTTGGTGATGGCCTTGTTCAAAGGCGACAGAATCACAAAGCCCGAATCGGCATAAACCGGTATCGATATGAAACAGCCCACAATCAGCATGGCGAGCGGCACACGCTTCTTGCCTGCCAGTCTTACTATGCCCTGGGCCATGACATACGCGCCACCGGACTCCTCAAGGAATGTCCCTATTATGCAACCTATGACTATTACCAATCCGATATGGCCGACAATGTCGCCGAAACCACTGTTCACCGAACTGACAATCTCCGCAAAAGGCATCCCGGACAGCAGTCCGAAACCTATCGCTGCAAATATCAGGGCCAGGAAAGGATGAAGCTTGAACTTCGTCGTGGACACCACGATGAAAGCTACAGCCAATATCAGAAGTACTATGAGCATGTGCTATACAAGTAAAGATTTCATGCTGTCAGCCATGGATGACAGTATGATATAACATGAGGCCGAACCGGCATCCATCACACCGCGGGAACGCTCCCCAAGACGGCTTGAGCGTCCAATCTTGGCAATCATGTCCACCGTACTGTCCCGTCCCTTAAGGGCTGCCGCATCCATGGCATCAAGGCACTGGGCAAAGTACTTTCCTTCAGAAAGAGCGGTGCCAAAAGCCTCAGAAGCAGGAATAAGCACGTCCATAAGGGTTTTATCTCCGACTTTGGCCGGAGATATCTTCCGTATTTCCTCCAATGCTGATTCGATTGCTGCGAAGAACTCCTCCTTGCCGATGAATTCCTTGCCGTCGAAAGCCTTTCCTATGGATGTGAAAAACTTTCCGTACAAAGGCCCCATCGACCCTCCAATCTTCATCATGAGAATCTTTCCGAGAGTCTTAAGCGAATAAGCCAGATCGCCCGGCTGCTTGTCAAGGGCTTCCCTGCAGAGGGTAAATCCCTTGTTCATATTGATTCCGTGGTCACCATCCCCGATGGCTCCATCTATATCGCTGAGGAACTGCTTGTTGGTCTGAATCGCCACAATCAGATTATCCACGACCACAGCGGCGCTCCCCTGTTCAAATTTTTCCTGCATCACTAGAATTGTTTAAACGAAACGGCATCCGCCTCGTAGTCGAAACACTCCTTGAGCTCATCATCAAGACGCATCACCGACAAGGTGGCACCGGCCATTTCAAGAGACGTAAAATAATTGCCTACCAAAGATTTATGCACTTTAATCCCCTTGGATTCCAGTATCTTCTCCACTTCACCATAGAGAATATACTGCTCCATAAGAGGTGTGGAGCCAAGGCCTGATACAAGTACAACCACCTCATCACCTGACTTGAACGGAAGGTCCGGCAAGATGACGTCGCACATCCTGCGGGCTATCTGCCCGGCGCTCTCCAGAGGGGCCACCTCAATACCGGGCTCTCCGTGATGTCCGATTCCGACTTCCATGGTACCGGGCTCAATGGTGAAATTAGGATGGCCCACCTCCGGAAGGATACATGGGCTCAGTCCCACACCCATACTTCTTGTATTGTCAATGGCTTTCTGAGCCACTGCCAGCACTTCCTCCAGGCTTCCGCCCATGGCTGCCTTGGCGCCTCCGACCTTCCACATAAGGATTTCTCCGGCCACACCCCTGCGCCTGCTCCTGTCGGAAGACGGAGCTGACGGGACATCGTCATTGGCCACCACTTTGCCTACCAATATACCGTCATCCTCTGCCTGCTCGATAGCCATGGCCACATTCATGTTGTCTCCGGCATAATTGCCATAGAGAATCGCCACACCTGCTCCGGCGTCGGCCTCTCTGATAGCATCGTAGAACATCTGGGCAGGAGGCGATGAAAACAATTCACCCACTGCCACAGCATCCACCATATTTCTTCCTATATACCCGACAAAGGCAGGTTTGTGTCCAGAACCGCCTCCGGTAACCACACCGACTTTTCCTTTTACCGGTGCATTCTTATATTTCAGGACCCTTTCGTTCTCTGTCGTAGATACGAGATCGGAATTGGCTTTCACAAAGCCCTCAAGCATCTGATCCACGACAAGAGAAGGGTCATTGATTATCTTCTGCATATTATTTGACATTATTAAAAGATTGTCTTTCCAATTCTCTCATCTGCTGAACTTTAGCAGTAGAGCCGCCACCCTGGAACTCGGATACCAGCCATGCATCCACGATGGTCTTGGCCAGTTCCGGACCGATTACGCGGGCGCCCATGGTAAGAACCTGCGCATCATTGCTCTTTCTCAAGCGTTCTGCAGAGAAGACATCGTGGCAAACTCCTGCATACACGCCCTGAACCTTATTGGCAATCATGGCCATTCCAAGGCCGGTCCCGCAAATCAGGATTCCTCTCTCATACTGCCCGTCTTTGATTTCTGGGCAAGATTGTAACCTATCTCAGGGTAGAACGCCCCCTGATGACAGCCAAGATAATCAAGGTCGGTCACTTCGACGCCCTTTGAGCTCAAATGTTTGATGATGATCTTTTTCAGCTCTATAGCCGCATCATCACAGTCTATCACTACTCTCATACCGATAATTATTTGTTAGGAATTCGTACGATTGCATCAAGAGCCGGCTTTGCCGTAAGATCCCTGTTGAAGAGCAGCGTATAATTGGTCCGGTTCGGAATCGGATAACCGTTCTTCCAAGACCTGTCGTCAGACAGTCCCCAGAACGTAACCCTGTCAATCTGAGAGCGGTGCTTATAGAAAATACGGAACAGCTCTTCATACCTGTCATCCAGTCTTCTGGCTACATCTTCAGGCATGCCGTCCTTATAAGGATCCAGATACTCCTCGAACTCCTCGAGCTGGAACTGAGGCTCGGTAAGAGACTGACCGATAACCTGTCCTTCCCTTGTAAGAGGGAGCACATCCACGTCAATCTCAGTAATCATCACCTTGATGCCAAGAGAAGACAACGTGTCGATTGCATGCTCGATGTATTCTGTCTTAGGGTAATTAAGTCCCCAGTGTGCCTGTATTCCCACACCGTCTATTCTGATGCCCTCGGACTGCAGACGCTTCACCATGGTCACGATTCCGTCCACATGCGAAGGGCGCCATACGTTGAAATCATTGTAGTACAGTTCACAGTCCGGAGCATACCTGTCAGCAAAGATAAAAGCATTGCGAACGACTTCATATCCGTCTCCGCCAAATGCCTTCACCCAGCCTTTGTCGCGATATTCTCCCTGCTCGCCGATAATTTCATTGACCACGTCCCAGGCATTGATACGGCCGTTATAGCGCCCAGCCAGAGTCTCGATATACGAGCGCATGGTCTCTATCAGTTCTGCCTTGGTCTTCGGCTGCCCATTGTCTTTGCGCCAGAAGAATTCAGGAGTCTGATTGTGCCATACAAGCGTGTGTCCGAGCATCCAAAGATTGTTTTTCTCTCCGAATTCCACAAACTCGTCCGCATGCTTGAAATTCCAGACATCCGGACGCGGATGAATTCTTTCCGGCTTCATGCAGTTGTCCGGAGTTATGGCATTGAAATGCTTGAGAAGCAATGCTTCCGCCTCAGGCGAACGGCCG
>HF986280.1 GCA_000432655.1 Bacteroides sp. CAG:1060 | reverse complement strand
GCCTGGCGTACATTTTAGTCGACCTCCTTATTTTGTGACGACAAACCTGTCGAAAAAGTCAAGAAAATATGGCCAGTTCGGTCCCGGTTCATGTCCGCCGTCGTGCATCCTGAAAGCCAGCCGGCCTCCCATAAGCCCCACATTGACACCAGGGAAAAATATCAGCGCGCATGCCCTCGGAAGACTCTCCGTATCCATATTTGAGCCCGCCTGCTCCAAGCAACTCATATACCGGAGATGCAAGAGACGCGCACATGAACATGCCCATTATATCCTGCCATTTGTCAGCCGACGGCAATCCTCCGGAAATCAATATCGGACGCGGGGCGCAAAGTGCAAGCAATTCATGCTGATCCACAGGCATATCCCCTGCATTAAGCGGCTCTGCGGCATACTTAAGGAAATTGCCGGCCATCCAATGATACTCGCTGCTCGCAGCAATATTTTCCACTGTCTCGCCGCAGTAACGTCTCCATGGAGCCGCACCTCCCTTTCCGGAAGAAGACACGAAGGCCGATGCTATACGAGTATCAAAAGCAGTTGCGACAAGAGCAGTCTTACCATATCTGGAATTGCCCTCCACGGCCACTTTGGCGGCATCGAACTGAGCTTGGGTATCAAAATAATCAACCAGTTTGGAAGCTCCCCAGGCCCATGCCCGAAGCACGCCCCAATCATCAGGATCACGGAAATCTCCATTATTGCACAGACCTATGATACCGTTTCGCAATCCATGTCCGCCATCCGCCTGATAAGAAGTCGGGACTATCGTGCAAGCCGCCCATCCTCTCTCGACCACCTGCTCTTTCCAAGGTTTCCGCTTCGGTCCCTGACCGGCGGGCATAGCGAATCCGCCCATCGTATAACCGAATTCCACAATCACCGGAATGCTTTCACGGGCATTCTCCGGCCACACGATTTCAGCCTGGATAGTTACGTTTATCGCCGGACACGAAGAATTGTCCACCACACCGGCAAGCTGGCGTGATATGCACGGAATATCCCCCATCAATACATGCGATTCCTCAACAACCTTCCACGTGACACCCGGAAGATTCTCCGGGAGATGCCCGTAAAACTCATCTTCAAAAACTTGGACAAGTTCGGGACGACGCACTCCGTACCACATTTTCTTATTCTTGACCGTCCTGCCGCCAAAAGTGACAAGAGGATCAGGATAATTCAGATAAGGATTGGCTATAAACTCATCATAATTGGCTCCGATAGCGGGATCCGTGGAATAGCCGTCCTTCCCGGGCCGCAGTTCACGAATACCGAGTTTGGCCTTCATGTCGGAATAATCGGCCGCCGTAAGATTGTTCAAGCTGTCCCTGTTGACTCTCGGGGACATCATCTGAGCGTCCGCATTCCGTGACGGAATCATCATAAGGGCCAACAAAGCCACAGACAAAAATGCTTTATTCATACCACGCACTATTTTAACAAGAAGCACAAGTTACATCAATTTGACATCAATCGCAAGAAAGCGTATTGATATTATTCTTATCTTTGTTTGATTAATCTGTAAAATAATCAATTCAATCAAAATATGGTAAAGGTCAATATCGAAGGCTGCAGTTCATTTATCGATGCAGCGGATTACAAAAGGTATCTTGGAAAGGCGCTGAACGCATTCGACGTTCTCCAAAGCGAGAAAGGTGCCGGCAGCGATTTCCTTGGTTGGAAGACGCTTCCAGTAGATATTCCCGAATCGCTGATTTGCGATTTCGAATCCATACGTGATTCGTGGAAGGCCAAAGGCATCAACCTCGTGATAGTCATCGGTATCGGAGGCTCTTATCTAGGGGCACGCTGCGCCATCGAGGCTCTCTCCCACGGTTTTGTCCGTGCTGAAGACAGTCCTCAAATCGTATATGCCGGAAACAATCTTTCAGAAGACTATCTCGCGGAACTCATGGACCTCACCGCTCAGCGCAACGCCGCATGTGTCGTCATATCCAAGTCAGGTACCACGACGGAGCCGGCAGTAGCTTTCCGCATCATCAAAGAACACATCGACAAGACATACGGGCAGCAAGAAGCCAGAGAAAGGATTGTAGCCATAACTGACGCACATAAGGGGGCGCTCAAAACGCTCGCCAATATGGAAGGATACAAAACGTTCGTCGTGCCGGACAATGTAGGAGGACGCTATTCCGTCCTTTCTCCAGTAGGACTCCTTCCGATAGTGCTTGCCGGCTTCGACATCAGAGCCATGCTTCATGGAGCCGCCGCACAAAGAGAAGCCCTTCTGGTGCGCTCCGAGGACAACGAAGCTGTCAAATATGCCGCCATGCGCAACCTTCTTTATTCCGAACTCGGCAAGAAAGTGGAAATTCTCGTCACCTTCAACCCCAAGTTCCAATATCTCGGAGAATGGTGGAAACAGCTTTACGGAGAGTCGGAAGGCAAAGAAGGCAAAGGCATCTTCCCTGCTTCGGTAGTATGCACGACCGACCTTCACTCCATGGGACAGTTCATCCAGGAAGGCGACAGAATCATGTTCGAGACCACTCTGAAAATAGAACAGCCTAACCGTGAAGTGGTCATAGGAAGCGACGCCCAGAACCTTGACCAGCTCAATTACCTCGCAGGTCAAAGGGTAGAGCACTGCAATGCCATGGCGCAACTCGGCACCAAACTGGCCCATATCGACGGTGGTGTTCCTCAGATAGAGTTCTGCATCGACAAGGTGGATGAAGAGAATCTCGGTGCACTGTTCTTCTTCTTCGAGTTCGCTTGCGGAGTCAGCGCCTATACCCTCGGTATCAATCCATTCAACCAGCCTGGCGTAGAAGCGTACAAGAAGAACATGTTCGCTCTCCTGCGCAAGCCTGGGTACGAAGCACAGACAGAGGAGATTCTAAAAAGGCTCTGACCCTTCAAAGCGGTCTATTTATCAAACTGATATTCAGTAATGTTTTTGAGGCCTGGTATTCCGTAGTAGGATTCTACCAGGTCTCCTTTTATATACAGCTGCCTGCCCTTCATGGATGGATTGTCAGCCAGATTCAGCTCCTCTCTTATACCCTTGGAGCGAAGTTCCACGCTAAGGCAATATTTGGACTCATCAGTAAAGGATCTCGGGCCGAGTATGATATTGGTGTTTTTCGAAAAAGGCGGCTCGAAAGAGAACTTCCCCGTCCCGGTAGCAACCCCTACGATATAGCCATAGACCCAGACGGCCTTTTGCGGAACAAAATCCCTGGCCTCCACGATGGAATAGGCATTTTCAATATATGAAGCATCCCTGTCACCGAATATCAAGTCTTCCCTGTTCCACACGCGGCTGCTGTCTATCTGGATGGACACACGGCTCCCCTGTGAAGCGTCTTCTCCGGCCGAGATGCGCACTTCGAGCATCTGTCCTTCTGCCAACTGACGGCTGAATATTCCCTTGACATCAGACCCGCACCTGATACTCGCAGCGACCCTGCCGGGATTAAAGAACGCATACCGGGACTCTCCATATTCACACTCCAGACTCCCTGATTCACAAGAAAGGACAAACTGCCCGCCAGGAAAAGACTCCTGAAGAGATTCATCCGCCACCAGCCTGAGCCCGCTGTTGAGCTGATGACACAAGAGTCTGACATTGGCAGCCTGATGCTCCTTGACGACCACCACCTGCGTATCTCCGAACTGAGGCCGCTCGTATTCCGGCTTTGAGAATTCACATGATTTTGCACCTATGGTATAACTTCCCGGTTTAAGGTCGAATTTTTCGGGAGAATCCCCGAACCGCCCGTAGTAAATGGATTTACCACCCGAATTCTTTATATCAAGGATAAAATCATCTTTATCCGGGAAAAGATTTTTCGACCCATCGGACAAGGCCGCATTATCTTTTTCGGAAAACACCATTTCCTGAGCTATAGACACACTCAACTCCCCTGTCGCCGTCATAAAAAGTCCGTCACACGAGACAGAACACACCACACTCAGTAAGACCGGAGGAATATAGGCAAACTTTTTCAAAATTGTCGGAATCCAGCCTCGCAGGTCCCCGACAGAAAATCTGACATTTTTCATAGCACTGCGTTTTCGACAAAAATAATACATTGCTAAAAAAGTAAATAAAAGAAAGAGAAAAGACTTCTGTTCTTTTATTTTTAAAGCAAAAAAGCGGAAATTGTTATTTTTTATTAAAATAAAGATATTTTCAATTAATTCTTTGGAAACACAAAAAAAGTATATATCTTTGCATTGAAGTTTTTCATAGTTTAAGTTTAGGTTAAGAACCCCCCCCCTCGCAGTGACTGCAAGGGGGGGGG
>HF986279.1 GCA_000432655.1 Bacteroides sp. CAG:1060 | reverse complement strand
AGAAAACATTAAACGACAGTCCCTATTTTAAGCGCATTCGCGCTGATGGTGCCTGTATGTATGGCGACCATCTTCACTTCTTGTGAAAAGAAGGACGTGACAGTGGCTGTTACCGGAATCGAGGTGACGCCTGCTTCTGTTGAATTGAAGCCTGGTGATACTCAGGTGTTGAAAGTATCTGTCCTTCCTGAAAATGCTACGGACAAGACCTATACCTTGTCTTCCAGTGATGAGTCTGTAGCAACTGTCACTGATGACGTCGTAACTGCCGTTGCTGATGGAAGTGCTGTGATTACTGCTGTTGCCGCTGATGGCACCCATAAGGCCAGCGTGACAGTGAAGGTTACCACTCCTTATGATGGCATTGTGGCATCTTCTGCCGGTGCTGTATATATTGGAGACCAGTATGGTATCGGGTACGATGAGGTGTTTTTGTATCTGCTTTCCGGTGACGTCAGATACTCTGACTTGTCATTAAGCGGAAAAGGTTCTGCTCTTTGGCTTGACATTAACCTGCCTGGTACGGGAAAGGCAGTTCTTCCTGCCCATCATTATACGGCATATATCGATGAAGATCAGAATATGGAGTATACTTTTCAGGCCGGTGTAGATATGGGCGACTATGGTGTTATAGGCTCTCTTGTCTATGAGAACAATGGAAAGATAGAATATGCAATGGTAGAAGACGGTACTGTAGATATTACACTTGATGGTTCCACTTACACTGTAGATGCTGTAGTGAAATCAGAAGGAAAGGAATACAAGTTCCGTTATACCGGAGCCATTGAGGTAGAGACATATACCGGTGGCGGAGATGGTGGAGATGGTGGAGATGGTGGAGATGGAGAATATACGACTGTGAATCTCGGAAAGTTGACTCAGGCAAGATTTGAGTATTATGGAGATGCATACGGCACGAATGGTGTGTCAGACAACTGGGTTTTGTATCTCTGTGATGACGGAGTCTCTATTGGAAACGATGGATTCACTGGTGTAGGTGATATCATGATGATTGAACTTGACTGCCCTGTGGGTGTGAAGGATCATATTGAACCTGGTACATACCCTGTCATTCATCCAACTGAAGCTACTACGGACGCCTTGAAGCCGTTCACTACCGTCCCTGGTCTTCAGAACGACAGGGGCTACATATTTGGCACATGGTACCTCTCTTCCAAAAACAGAGAAGATGGCTTCGCCGGATATTATGGAGCTACGGAAGGTTCTGTGACCGTGGATAAGACTGGTGATGTTTATTCCATTTCTTTCGAAATCAAAGATACCGACTACAAAGGAATCGTTTCCGGTTCTTTCGAGGGCAAGGCTTCGATTATTGATAGTAGCAGTCCTGCTTCTGTAAGTATGAGCTCTGCCTCTATGTCACAGAAGTCTTCTATGAAGAGCGCAAGGAGAATAGCTTTCCGTAAGTAAGTTTTATTCATACATTTTGTGATGCGAACCCCGAAAGTCGAAAAAACTTTCGGGGTTCATGTCTTTGCAGATAATACTTGATGAAGAAAGACACTATATTTGCACTCTTAAAAACAATGAGATGACGACAACATTCAGTATAGAGTATAAGACTGTCTGGGGAGAGTCCCTGACTCTTTTTCTCGGAGGAAAGAAATACCCTATGAATTGGGGCGATGGTGGTGTATGGAGCGTGACCGTGAAGGACTGCAAAGCAGCGTATCTTGCTGATTATGAATATTTGGTGGTCCGGGACGGTCTGGTTTGGAGGACGGAATGGGCACATCATCGCTCAAAATGTGCAAAGGAGATACGGGACAAGTGGATTGACTGTC
Source organism: Bacteroides sp. CAG:1060 (assembly GCA_000432655.1). Classification (GTDB taxonomy): domain Bacteria; phylum Bacteroidota; class Bacteroidia; order Bacteroidales; family UBA932; genus Cryptobacteroides. The sequence continues at coordinate 1,712 of HF986279.1, read as the reverse complement.
CTGTTGAAGGATGTCCGTTCCCTCGTGCGCACCAGGCTTCTATGTTTGATCGTCCTGGATTTAAGGGAGCCGGAACGGTTGTGCCGGTGTTTTCGCTCAGAAGCCATCGTGATTTCGGAATAGGGGAGTTCCTGGATTTGATTCCGATGGTTGATTGGGCTGCCTCTACCGGTCAGAGTGTTATACAGGTGCTTCCCGTGAACGATACCACGCGCAGCGGCGGGTGGGAAGACTCATACCCGTACAGTCCGGTGTCGTCTTTTGCTTTGCATCCATTGTATCTTAATCTTCAGCGGATTGGTGTTAAGGAGACGGATGAGTTTCGACGGGAACAGGCCGAGCTGAATGCGCTTTCAGACGTGGATTATCCACAAGTGTTCAAAGCGAAGATGAAATATATCAGGCAGGCTTTCATTAAGCACCGGAAGGAGGATCTGAAGTCTGAATCATATCTGAAGTTCGTTGACGCCAATGAGTATTGGCTTGAAGAATATGCACGATTTTGTGCGAATAGGGATTCTCTTGAACCGGAGTATTACTGCTGGATGCAATGGCATCTGGACAGACAGTTTTCCGAGGTCTCTTCTTATGCCCGCGCCAAAGGCGTGGCACTTAAAGGAGATCTTCCTATAGGGGTTAGTGCCGACAGCGCAGATGCATATTGGCATCCGGAGCTTTTCAATCTTGATTCTACGGCCGGAGCTCCGCCTGATTATTTCAGCAGGGACGGGCAGAATTGGGGATTCCCGACATATAATTGGGAAGAAATGGCTGAGGATGACTATGCCTGGTGGAAGGCCAGGCTGAAGAAAATGGCTGAATATTTCGATGCCTTCCGAATAGATCATATTCTCGGATTCTTCCGCATCTGGGAGATTCCTTCTGATAGAAAAAGTGGTCTTTATGGGCATTTTAATCCCGCTCTTCCATATTCACTGCAGGAGATAGAAAGCAGGCATCTTCCTATTGACGGGCTGTTTCATGAAGATCCTCGTCATCCGGGGATGTTTCAGCCTTTGATAACACCATCTTCCTGTGGTTTGCCTCAGTGGCAGCAGGAGAGCTTCGGGGCGTTGTACAATGACTTTTTCTATCACCGCCATAATGACTTCTGGAGGCACAATGCCGAAAAGAAACTCCCCGCTCTGCTCGGTGCGACCGGGATGCTTGCGTGCGGCGAAGACCTTGGCATGGTTCCGGATTGTGTGCCGGATGTAATGAATCATGAGAAGATATTGTCTCTGAAGATGCGCGGTATGCAGAATGAGGGGCCTTGGGATTACCTTAGTGTCTGCGCTACTTCGAGTCATGATATGGAGACTCTTAGAATGCAGTGCGGCAATGACCCTGAGCCATGGGAAGTGCGCAATATGCTGTGGGAGTTCCTTTCATCTCCTTCCATGCTCGCCATTTTCCCGATACAGGACTGGTTGGCGCTGGATAAGACATTGCGTCGTCCGGACAGAAGTGAGGAGAGAATCAACTATCCGGCGGACAGTCACAACAAATGGAAGTTCCGTCTTCATATTGATGTGGATGACCTGCTTTCTGCATTTTCTTTCAGTGCCACCGTCGAGGGACTTGTCAAGGACAGCGGACGCTATCAGACAATCCGTTCTTCTGACTGCTGATGTTTGCATTCTGAAAAAGAGAGGTCAACCAAAAATTTTCCGGTTGAACCTCTCTTTTTTACACCGGTTATCCGGTGACAG
>HF986278.1 GCA_000432655.1 Bacteroides sp. CAG:1060 | reverse complement strand
TCTACGGTACGGAAGGGATATTCGGTACCGGAGATGGGCTTCTCCGGTACGGATCAGACACTCGTAGCAGGCCCCTGTTCGAAGATACGGCTGAATGCGAGTCCCGGTTCGAGGATGCAGCCGAATGCGGGCCCCGGTTCGAAGATGCGGCTGTTGTAGGAGTGGTTCCGGTGGTGACTGCTATGGACTTGCTCGCATAGCGAAACTATGTCTTATTCCTGTAAGCAGGCATACAATTGCCGAATAGATTGCTATCTTTGTAGCGGAGAACGGTAAAGTGTCTCCAATAACAGTTATGCAAAAGTCTCAAGTCATAACCCCTCAAGCTCAGAGCGAGGAGGTGGAAAATCTCAAGAAGAGAATAAAGGAACTGGAGGCGCAGGTTAGATGGGCAGAGATCAAGGCTAAGTTCTACGATGAGATGATCAACGTGGCGGAAGCGAAGTTCAAGATTCCGATAAGAAAAAAAGCTGACGACAAACAGTAGATGACCTGCACGCAAAGGTCTCTGGACGCTATCATATCCGGAGACTTTGCGGACTGGTTGGCGTAAGCAAGCAGGCTCATTATCAGTAAAAAGTGTAACTACAACTCAGTTTTCACTCGCATATAACTATCTGTCTCGGGATTCTTTTCCATAGTATCCTTGAGCTTAAGGGTATCTGGTGTCAATGTGAGCACCGTCGAGCGCTGAGGGCGCTTCGCATGTTTCTTTAGTTCAGAAACCGACTTCTTGGCTATCATATTCGCAAACATCTTCGGAAATCCCTCTGGCTGCTCTATCATTTCAGAGCGGATGGATTTCGCATCGTAAGTCTGAGTCAGAACCCCAGCTTCATAATCCCATGTTCCGCTACACGAAACCAACATTTTAATCGTAGCTTTCTGTCCGCTACCATCTTCCATAGACATCTCCATAATGGCTGCATTGTAAAAAGAGCCATCCTTCGCTATCTTAAGCGTGTCTGATACCGTCATCCCAACCCCATTCTCCGATGCCGAATTCCTCTGAGCCCAAACACCTGTAATATCCTGAGCAGCAATATTTAATGCCATAGTCAGGCAGGACAATAAAATAAGTACTTTTCTCATATTGTAACAATTTCGGGGACAAGTTAAAAAAATTCCAACAAAAAAGCTATCCTACAAAAAAAGTCTTGAAATCCTTTACGGAATCCAAGACTTTTTAAGGCGGAGAGGACGAGATTCGAACTCGTGGTACGGTATAACCCGTACGTCGGTTTAGCAAACCGGTGGTTTCAGCCACTCACCCACCTCTCCAATGACCTCCTATACGAACCTTCCGGCTCGTGATGGGAGGACAAAGTTACAACATTTTATTCTTTTTGCAATGCTTTTGCCGATAAAAAGCGAAATCTTCTTCAAAACTTACGGCAAACCGCAAAAGGCACTATTTTTTCCCTGAGAGAACGGTGTAAATCTTGTTGCTTACATCACTATTCTCCTGTGTCCCCATAAACATACCGGACTTAGGACCGTATGCGAAAAGAGGAACCATCATAGGAGAGTGTCCCCTGGATGTGAACGTACCCATTACCATACCTTCCGACGGCACGCCGAAATTAAGCACGGTACCACCGGTCTCGTGATCGGCACTTATAATAACGAGAGTATGACCGTCCTTCTCCGCAAAACGGATTGCCTCTTCAATGGCCTTATCGAAATCAAGGGTCTCGCGAACCACCCCATTGTAGTCGTTTCGATGCTCTTCTTTATCTATACGTGCTCCTTCGACCATAAGGAAGAAACCCTTCTTGGAACACGAAGAAAGAAAGTCAATGGCCATTTTGGTGGTTCGTGGAAGGTAATCTCCTCTATCAGCATTTACAGACTCCGGAAGATAGATCAAACGCTTCGCATCACCTGCCTGGGCAGGATCGTAAACCACCTTGAACTGCTTCTCTATCTCGGTACGGGTCTTGAGCTCAAGTGTCTCATACACCTTGCGTGTGCCGGCAGAAGCAAAACTCAGATAGCAGTCAGTAAGATCGGCCCAAATGGCGGCGGTAGAGCCTCTGGCAGACTGATGTGCAAAGAAAGAGGCAGGAGTGGCACCGTTGAGGTCATCAGTGGACACCACACCACAGGCATATCCCAAAGGAGCGAGTTTCTCAGGAAGATTGGCTATCTTTTCCTGCTTTGTATTCATACCTACATAGCCGTTGTTGGTCTTCTCTCCAGTGGCATAAGCGGTACCGGAAGCGGCGGAATCGGTAGTGAAATTGTCAGCGGACTGTGTGCGCACAAGTCCGAAAGTGCGAAGGTTTGTCATGGTGAGAGTACCACCATTGGCGTACATTGCAGCATTGACAGCTCCCATTCCCATACCATCACCTATCATAAGGATGACATTTCTGACCTTGGTATTCTTCCCGTCAATATCAAACGACGGAGTGTATGACTCCTGATGAACGGCATAGGCCCTTCCCGACCACGCCTTCACTTCCTTCGGAGCATTGTCATTCGCCTGAGCGAACATTGCGGCTGAAATAAAGAGCGCCGCTGTCAACGTGATTATTCTCTTCATGTTATTTGGATATTAAAGTGTTTCCGTTATCTCTTGCAACAGCCTCCTTCCACTTGTCCGTGTACCCTGGCTGAGAAATACCGTCAGGAATACCTTCAGAATATTCAGAATGTACAAAAGAACCGTCTTCATTCTGGGCCTTGACATTGCCGTCAATGAACTTTACAAGAAGAAGTTCTTCGAGCCTCGTCCATTTTTCAAACTGGGTCATGGCCGTATTCACGCTGTAATCAGTCATTTTCTTCAAGGCTTTCCCGACACGGCCTGCGGACATCAAATCAGACAGCACAGCGTCCATCTGAGGCACTGCCACATCCATCTGATAATTCTCAAAATCGTCAATTGCCGTTCTTACCACAGGAGCCATCTGATCGTACATCTTGTAGCAGGCATTGGCAACACGGTTGCACATCCAGAACTGAGAGGTCGCACTGTAGTGGAGCATGTCTCCATTGCCTACGCGCAGACACTCAGGAACAGACTTGGTATTGACATATATAGGAGTCAAATAAGATGTAGCCGCATCGTCGCACCCGAACCATATAAGCGCGCCCACTTCATCAGGAAGATACCCTCTTGACTGAGCAACAAACCAGAACCCGGTCTGCTGGGTGGCGATGGCCCTTTCGTTGATATAGGTTTTACCCTCCCACTCGAAATTCATCGGTCTCCAACGGTAAGGAAGCGCGTTGCCGCCGGCTCCTATATCTGTCGTCATATCCATAGGTGTCCCCTCATAATGATCGCGCATCACATCCGCCACATCCTTGGCACCAATCTTACGCGACGGTTTTATAAACAGCGGCATTTCTCCCTTCAGGTCATGCCCCATGGCATAGTCAACCCAGTCAGAAGCGGGACGGGAGACTTCCCTGCCATCTTCCATGTATGTAAACGTTCCGTCACCGAGGATATTGAAAGCGCTCCATGCCCTGGCATCACAAGCGCGGGCTCCGCTGAAATCAAGCGGATTGAATGCATCTCTGAAACTGAAATCCTCATCCCGGCCTTCGAACCATCCTTTCTCGCGGGCAAACGAAATCACATCCGGAGCATAAAGACAGTTTGCCGCGTCGTTAAGAGGGAATCTCGTGATTCGAGCCTGATTGGCATGCGCACAAATATATCCGTCAGGAATACGCCTTGCCACCCAGACAATTCCCTTGCTGTCCGGTCCCTTGCCCACGAGGTCCATCACCCAGGCCTCTTTGGTGTCAGCGATGGAGAAAGTCTCCCCTTCCGACACATATCCGTATTCATTGGCGAGACTGACGATGATTTCAATGGCCTCCCGCGCCGTCTTGGCACGCTGAAGAGTCACATATATCAATGAGCCGTAGTCAATCCCGACAGCATCCTTTTCCGGTAACAATTCAGATCTTCCACCCCAAGTAGTCTCAGCGATAATCAGCTGATACTGATTCATATTACCCACAGTCTGATAGGTCCTTGAGACCTGTGCAATCGCACCGAGCGGCCTCTGGGTATCCCATTCGCGGATTTGAAGCGAGCTGCCGGCGCCGAAACGGGCGGCAGGGGTAAAATAAAGTTCGCCGTAAAGCTGATGCGAATCAGCGGCGTAAGACACTATACTCGAACCGTCCTTACTGGCACCAGGAGTAATGATAACATTGGTGCAGGCATCGGCATCAAAGCGAGAAACGAGCATCAAAAGTGCGAAGATTGGCAGAATTTTTCTCATTTTGTCTTTTCTTTACTAAATTTGCATTTCGTCAATAGACAAATATATGAAATTTATTTGGATTTTAGCGCTCTCTCTGCTCTCTACGGGGCTTTTCGCCCAACAGGCGAACACCGATGAGGGGGAGAAGAAAATGCGGGAGACGATTGACGCCCAGATTGAAAATTACACCAAGCTCTTCGACCTCGAAGGATGGCAGGTATTCTATCTGGACTCGATTCTCACCCATGACTATGCCGCCTTGGTGACAGAGATTAACGAACTCAATTCAGCCAAAGTGAGCAACAGGAGCATTTATGAAACAGTTCAGGACAAATGGGCAGAGCAGATTTACAATTCTGTCCATTCTGTCTTCAATGATACCCAGTGGGCCAAATACCTCAAATCTGGCGCCGCAAGGGAGAAAAAGGCCAGAGACAAACGAATGGCCAAGAGGAATAAGTAGTTATGATTAGGGAAGACATTGAAAGAGTACTTGCCGAGCTAAAAGAACTGAAGTGCAAGTCACAGAAAGAAGTAGAGGAAGCACGCGTCAGATTCCTCGGAAAGAAAGGAGAAGTCACTGCGCTCTTCGAAGAGTTCAGATTAATGGACAAAGAGCGGAAGAAAGAATTCGGCCGCACGCTCAATGAGCTCAAGAACGCCGCCCAGGCACGCATTGACGAGCTTAAGTCAGCCGCTGAAGAGAAAGCTGCTGAAGATGCCCCGAAATCAGACCTCTCCATGCCCGGAGATCCGTTCGAACTGGGGTCAAGGCATCCGGTGTCAATCGTCAGACAGGAGATTGTGGACATATTCCGCAAATTCGGTTATGACGTAGCGGAAGGTCCTGAGATAGAAGACGACTATCACGTATTCGAAGCGCTGAATTTCCCTCCTAATCATCCGGCCCGCGACATGCAGGATACATTCTTCGTATCTACCGGGCATCCAAACCCGCTGCTTCTTCGCACCCACACGTCAAGCGTACAGGTAAGAACCATGGAGAAAGGACAACTCCCTATCAGGGTCGTTTGTCCTGGAAGAGTATTCAGAAATGAGGCCATCAGCGCCAGAGCTCACTGCATATTCCACCAGATAGAAGGCCTTTATGTGGACGAAAACGTTACGTTCGCCGACCTCAAACAGGCTATCCTGCTGTTTGCAAGGGAAATGTTCGGACCTCAGACCGAAATCAGAATGAGGCCTTCATACTTCCCGTTCACGGAGCCTTCGGCAGAAGTGGATGTAAGTTGCAACATCTGCCATGGAAAAGGATGCAATGTCTGCAAGGGCACGGGTTGGCTTGAGATTCTCGGATGCGGAATGGTGGACCCTAACGTGCTCGAGGCAAGCGGAATAGATTCGAAGAAATATAGCGGATTCGCATTCGGTATGGGGCTTGAGCGAATTGCCATGCTCAAGTGGAGAGTCAATGACCTCCGCCACTATTTCGAAAATGACATGAGATTCCTCAAAGAATTCAACTCATCCATAGAAGTTTAGTTTATTTTATCATAAGGGTCCCGCCTTTTGACAGAGGCGGGCCCTGTGTACTTGAAACCACGTTAAAAACAAGTAAAAATGTCAAAATTCAGCACCAGATTCTTGGTGATGGCCGTGATGTTCACGGTATGTCTCATCACCTCCAATTTCTTTGTACCAAGACTGTGGCAGGTAGGCCACACCGGATTTCAGCTCTCCGGAGCAGTTCTCCTTTTCCCTGTTTCCTATATTCTCAACGACTGCCTCACAGAGGTGTACGGCTATAGGAAATCCCGACTGGTAATTTGGCTCGCATTCGCACTGAGCGCATTCGTGGCAGTAATGTCGCAGATTGTCTGCTGTCTGCCGGCCCCTGCGGAAGAGTCAAGCAGACAGGTGGCGGAGCACTTCAACTCACTGTTCGCAATGGTCCCGAGAACCACCATAGCGTCCCTTTTGGCATTCATCTGCGGCTCAACCTGCAACGCCTGGATAATGAGCAAGATGAAAGTCCTCAACAAAGGCAGATATTTTGGGCTCAGAGCCATTCTCTCATCAATAGGCGGAGAATTGCTGGACTCACTTATCTTCTTCCCGTTTGTGTTCTGGGGAATAATGGATCTGCAAACCATCCTCAAGCTTGTCTTCACACAGGTAGTGGTCAAGACTTCATACGAACTCATCATCCTGCCGGCGACATCATGGTTCGTCAAATACACCAAGAGGAAGGAAGGAATAGATACCTATGATGAGAGTATTTCATACAACCCATTCAAATTAAGAGATTTATGACAGATACAAGAAGTTCTGAAGGACTGCACGCGCTTGGAAACAAGACGAAATACAGGGACGACTACGCCCCGGAAGTACTCGAAACGTTCATCAACAAACATCAGGAAAATGACTATTGGGTCAGATTCAACTGCCCGGAATTCACCTCCCTCTGCCCTATCACGGGACAGCCGGATTTTGCCGAGATACGCATAAGCTACATTCCTGACGTGAAGATGGTGGAAAGCAAGAGTCTCAAACTCTACCTCTTCAGTTTCCGCAATCACGGAGACTTCCACGAGGACTGCGTCAACAAGATAATGAAGGACCTCATCGCCCTGATGGATCCGAAATACATAGAAGTGACCGGATTGTTCACTCCGCGCGGAGGAATCTCCATATATCCGTATGCCAACTACGGACGGCCGGGAACCAAATACGAAGCACTCGCAGAGCAGAGATTCGCGCAGCACCAGTAGCCTTCAGCAAGGAAATCTTGAAAGAAATTCGTATATTGCAGGATATTTTGCAAATACGATGAAACAGTCATTCTTTAACGTTTGTGTCGCCACCATAATATGCATGGTAGCGTCATTTGAGTTGCAGGCGCAAAAGAAGCCCCTCGACCACAGTGTTTACGACTCTTGGCAGAGTGTCTCGTCAGTGAAATTCAGCAGCGACGGCAAATTCCTTTCCTACACGATTTCCGTGCAGCAGGGAGACGCTTCCCTTCATCTCAGAGAGGTGGCTACCGGCAGAGAGCTTGTGATAGAAAGAGGCTCCAATCTTGTGCTGCCGCAGAGCGGAGACTTCGCATATTGCTCTATCAAAGCTCCTTACCAGGCTACACGGCAAGCCAAGATTGACAAAAAGAAAGGCGATGACATGCCGAAGGACAGCATTGCCTGCATTGACCTCAGATCCCTTGAAATCACCCGCAAGGAAGCGGGCACCAGAGCAGGCAGCGGATATTCGGCCACTCCATACATATTCATCAACCAAAAAGCCAACGGCAGCAAGGACGAATCCATCCTTCTGATTGTCAACACATCTGACAATAGCGTAGATACTCTCAAGGGAGTAAACAGCTGGAGCGTATCCCGTAGCGGAGACAGACTGGCAGTGATATCTTCCGCGAAGTCAGCAGACACCACGAAGGCTGACGAAAAGATAAAATCCATTACGCTTTACAGACTCGCAGACAAAGACTCTACGGTGCTGTCAAGCGGAAAGAAGGAATATTCTTCGCTCGATTTCAACCATAGCGGAGACAGACTCGTATTCCTGTCAAGCGACGGAGACGAGAAGGAAGACGGCACGGTAAGCTACGCCGTCAACCTCGCTCAGGACAAGATTGTCCGCAAGGCCACAAGAAAGTCTCCGGCAGTGACGGAAATCATCACTTCAGAGCTTGTCCCGGAGAACAGCGAGTCCGTACCTCAGGGATGGGTCATAGGTAAAAATGCAAGACCGCACTTCTCCAACGCCTCCTCGAGGCTGGTTCTCAGTCTGGACAAGCACTTCCCCGCCAAAGACACTACAGTAGTGGATTTTGAAGCGGCAGCGCTGGATATATGGAATTGGGACGCGCAGATTCTCCCTCCTATGGACAAAGCCAGACAGCAAAGAGCGACCCTCAGCGCGGTATTCAACTTTGACTCTTCCAGGCTCGTAGTGCTTTCCGAGAACGAAAATGACGCCATCCGTTTCGTGAACGGAGCAGAAGGCGATTTCGCCATATCAATAAGCGACGACAAATACTACAAGGACAATTTCTTCGCCGCATACGGCTACAGCGACTGTGCCGTAGTCAGTCTGAAAGACGGATCCCATAGAATCCTTGCCGAAAAAATCGAGAATACCCCGATTACATCCCCTTACGGGAAATACCTTCTCTGGTTCAACCCGGAAGACGGCAACTGGTACTCCATCTCCACTTCTGACGGAACCCTCACGAACCTCACCGCCCAGACAGGCGTAAACTTCTTTGACGAACTGGACGATCATCCTATGAAGTATCTCCCGAAGGGTAATGCCAGCTGGATGGGCAAAGACGAATACATCCTCCTGTCCGACAGATATGACGTATGGAAATTCTCTCCGGACGGACGTAAGGCCGTCAATCTCACAAAGGGCGAAGGCCGCAGAGAGAAAGTATGCTACTCTGTAACAAGATTCGAATCACAGAACGACCCGTTCCTGTATCAGGATATTTTCACATATCCTCTCAAGGGCACCATCGATCTCATAGCCTTTGATGAAGAAGACTCAAGAAACGGATTTGCAACCATAAACGCAGCATCGGCTTCCACCCCGAAGACCCAGCTTTATGAGAAGTCTTTCGGAATCATCACAAGAGCGGCAGGCTCGCAGACACAAGCCTACACAAAGGGAGATTTCAGGCATCCGATGGACCTCTACACAAGCGGACCGGCCATGTCTGGCGAACAGAGGCTCACTTCCATAAACAAGCAGCAGGAAGATTACATCTGGGGCAATGTTCAGATGGTGCATTGGAACGCATACGACGGAACCCCTCTGAAGGGACTCCTGTTCACCCCGGACAATCTGGACGAGAACGCCAAGTATCCTATGATTATTTATTTCTACGAGAAATATTCCGAAACTCTCTACAACTACCGTACTCCGGCCCCAAGCCGCTCCACTGTCAACATTCCGATGTTCGTCAGCCAAGGGTACGTAGTGTTCATCCCGGACGTGGTCTATACCCCGGGACATCCTGGCGAAAGTGCATATAACTGCATCTGTTCGGGAGCCGAAGCCATGTGCAGGCAGTTCCCGTTCATCAACAAGGACAAAATGGGCATTCAAGGCCAAAGCTGGGGCGGATACCAGACCGCATACCTGGTGACCAGAACCAATATGTTTGCAGCCGCCGGAGCAGGAGCACCTGTAGGAAATATGACAAGTGCCTATGGTGGCATCCGCTGGGAATCAGGAAACAGCCGCATTACCCAGTACGAGTATGGGCAGAGCCGAATCGGCAAAGACCTTTGGGAAGAAGGCGGACTTGACCTCTATATAGAGAACTCACCGGTATTCTTCGCCCCTAAGGTAAATACCCCTGTGCTTATAATGCACAACGACAGCGACGGAGCAGTGCCATGGTATCAGGGAATCGAGTTCTTCATGTCGCTGCGCAGGCTCGGCAAGCCGGCATGGCTGCTTGAATACAATAACGAGGCGCATAATCTTTCGGAAAGACGCAACGCCAAGGATCTCTCAGTAAGACTCGAGCAGTTCTTTGACCATTTCCTCAAAGATGAGCCTGCTCCGGTATGGATGAGCACTGGCATTCCATATCAGAGAAAGGGCAATTATTTTGGTTTTGAATACGCAGAGTAACATGAAATACGGTTTCGACAACGACAAATACATAAAGATACAGTCCGAGCATATCATCGAACGGATTGAAAAATTCGGCAACAAACTCTACCTTGAGCTCGGCGGCAAACTCTTCGACGACTTCCATGCGAGCCGCGTCCTGCCAGGATTTCTTCCTGACAGCAAGTTGAAGATGCTTCAGAAGCTGAGCGACCGTGCAGAAATAATTATTGTCATCAGCGCCATTGACATAGAAAAGAACAAAATCCGTCAGGACCTCGGAATCACATACGACGAGGATGTTCTGCGACTCAGAAACGAGTTCCAGAACTGCGGATTCCTTGTCAATTCGGTGGTCATAACCCATTATAACGGGCAGAACAGTGCGGATACCTACAGACAACGCCTCGAGCACCTCGGCATCAAAGCCTACTACCATTACACCATAGACGGCTACCCCAACAATGTAGCTCTCATCGACTCCGATGAAGGGTTCGGGAAAAATGACTATGTGCAGACCACAAAACCTCTGGTAATAGTCACAGCACCGGGACCGGGCAGCGGGAAAATGGCAGTGTGCCTCAGCCAGCTCTATCAGGAGCACAAGAGGGGCATCGCAGCCGGATACGCCAAATTCGAGACGTTCCCGGTATGGAACCTGCCGCTGAAACATCCGGTCAACATTGCGTACGAAGCGGCTACGGCCGACCTCGATGACGTCAATATGATAGACCCGTTCCATCTTGAAGCCTACGGCAGCATAGCTGTCAACTACAATCGCGACATTGAGATTTTCCCAGTACTCAACGCCCTGTTCGAAGGAATCTACGGCGAGAATCCGTACAAATCCCCTACCGACATGGGTGTCAACATGGTAGGATTCTGCATGAGCAACGAAGACGTCTGCTGTGACGCGGCCAGGGACGAAATTATAAGACGCTACTACACAGCCCTCAACAAATATGCGGAAGACGGCATATCTGACGCAGAAGTCAACAAGATATCCCTGCTGCTGAAACAGGCCAAAATCACCACCGATTACCGGAAGACGACCGTGTCGGCAAAGGTAAGACAGGAATTGTCGGGGGTTCCGTCATCCGCAATAGAACTTGCTGACGGTACGATAATAACAGCCGAGACCAGTGAACTGCTCGGACCAAGTGCGGCTCTCCTTCTGAATGCCACAAAGCATCTTGCCGGAATAAAGCACAATGTCAAGCTGATACCTCAGTCCATGATAGAGCCTATCCAGAAGATGAAGGTGTCCTATCTTCACGGACGCAACCCAAGGCTTCATACAGATGAGGTGCTGGTGGCCCTCGCCATGCTCAGCACCACTGACGAGAACTGTAAGGAAGCCCTGAGCAAACTTCCGGAACTCAACGGATGTCAGGTGCACTCTACGGTAATGCTCAGTGAAGTGGACCGGAAGATATTCAAAAAACTCAACATAGGTCTCACCTGCGACCCTGTCATAAAACAATAATCCGACATGAATCTCAAGTCTCTTCTCAAGGATACGGCCATTTATGGCATGAGCAGCATTGTAGGGAGGTTCCTCAATTACCTGTTGGTACCTGTCTATACCTACTGCATATCCGCTCAGAGCGGAGGCTATGGAGTGGTCACCAACCTCTATGCATACACGGCCTTTTTCCTTGCACTGCTGACTTTCGGCATGGAGACCACCCTGTTCAGATTCGGGAGCAAGAAAGATGAAGATGACAAAATGGTATATAGCACCGCTCTCAGGATGGTGGGCGGCGTGGCCCTGGTCTTCTTCGTTGCAGTCCTGCTTCTGCGAGTTCCTATCGCAAATGCACTTGGATATGCTTCGCACCCGGAATACATAGCATGCTTCGGAGCCATTACGGCACTCGATGCATTTCAGGCCATAATGTTCAGCAGACTCAGGCAGCAGAGACGGCCGATGCGCTTCGTGGCACTGAAGTTTGCCTTCATCATTCCAAGCATACTGCTAAACCTGTTTATCTTCCTGGTACTCAAGAAAATGCCGTCCGCGGAATGGATGTTTGACAATTTCAACGGCGGAGCGGGGCTGATTTTCTTCACCAACCTTGCATGTACGCTGCTGGTGACGCTGCTCTTCATTCCGGAAATGCGTGGAATCAGGTATGGCTGGGACAAGGAACTCTCCGGAAGAATGCTGAAATACAGTATTCCGCTGATGATATTGAGCCTTGTGGGCATACTCAACCAGGTAGCGGACAAAATGCTCTTTCCAAAACTGGTTGCCGGAGAGGAAGGGATGGTGCAGCTCGGTATATACGGTGCCTGCGTGAAGATAGCCATGATAATGTCGCTTCTTACGCAAGCTTTCAGATATGCCTATGAGCCGATAGTTTTCAGTGACAGCAAAGACCGAGGCAGCCCGCAAACCCTGGCTGACGGGATGAAATATTTCATAATATTCACCCTGCTGGCGTATCTGGCGGTAGTGTTCTATATGCCTGTTCTCAAATATTTTGTAGGCAAGGATTACTGGGAAGGACTGGGAGTCGTGCCGATAGTGATGCTGGCGGAAATCCTGATGGGCATTTATTTCAACCTGTCTTTCTGGTACAAGCTGACCGACAAGACATGGTGGGGAGCGCTGATAAGCGCCATCGGAGCTGCTGTCATGATAGCCTTCAACATCATATTCGTGCCGCGTATGGGTTATTGGGCATGTGCATGGGGAGGACTTGTCGGATATGGAACCGCAATGATGCTGAGTTTTCTGATTGGCAGAAAGAAGTTCCCTGTAAAATACGATTACAAATCCATCGGCAGTTGCGCAATAATGGCAGCAGTGCTGTACCTGGCATCTCAGATACCGTCCTTCATGGGACTTTCTCTGCCAACCTGGCTCACCCTGTGCCTCAACACAGTACTTCTCGCCATCTACTGTCTGCCGTTAGGAATGAAATTTATCAAATCAAGAAGAATATGAAAAGGATTATCTTAATCGGACTCTGCATCGCAGGTGCAGCTGTCCTTGTAAGCGGATGTGGCTCCAAAAAAGCGAAGGAAGCCCAGCAGAAGGCCGAGCAGGCTCTCGCAGATTCTTTGGCAGCCGTTGCAGCAGAACAGTCCAAAGCCGTTCAGGCAAGAATCGACGCCTTGCCGGAAGAACCGGTTTTCGACATCATCACAAATATGGGCACCATCAAGGTAAAGCTTTACTCCGGGACCCCAAAGCATCGTGAGAACTTTGCAAAACTTGCTTTCAGCAAATATTACGATGGAATCATCTTCCACAGAGTAATCAACGGGTTCATGATTCAGGGAGGCGATCCGCTCACCAAAGATATTTATGCCGATCCGGCAAAATATGGAACCGGCGGTCCGGATTATACCATCCCGGCAGAGTTTGTACCGGAATACACCCACAAGAAAGGCGCATTGGCAGCAGCAAGGCGCGGAGATGCAGCCAACCCACTCAAAGAGTCTTCAGGCTCACAGTTCTACATCGTGCAGAACGAGAGCACCTGCGCGCAACTTGACGGCAACTATACGGTGTTCGGGCAGACGGTGGAAGGATTTGATGTCATCGACAAGATTGCAGCAGTGGAGACCAACAATCGCGACTGTCCTGTGACACCGGTCAAGATTATCACCATTACCCTTGACGAGAATCAATAATCGAATGAATAATTTTAAACCTGATTACATTGGCATAGCTTTTGCAATTAGTTATAGCGAATAGTTTTTTCATAGGTTTAATTTTAGGTTAGGGACTGTCGTTTAATGTTTTCT
>HF986277.1 GCA_000432655.1 Bacteroides sp. CAG:1060 | reverse complement strand
GACGGTGCAAGGGAAGGGTCCGCCGGAGTTGCCGATTGATTTTTTTGCTATATTTGCGTGAAACCAGTCGTGAAACCAGTCGTAAAACCAATCGTAAAACCAATCGTAAATATGCCAAGGATAATAACTTTCGGAGAGGTCATGCTCAGACTTTCCACTCCGGGATACCTGAGATTCGGGCAGGCCGGACAGTATGATGCCACTTTCGGTGGCGGCGAAGCCAATGTGGCGGTGTCGCTTGCCAATTATGGAATGGATGCAAAGTTTGTCACAAGGCTTCCGGACAATGATATTGCCAGAGCATGCGTGAAGGACTTGCGTTCTTATGGAGTGGATACTTCCGGAATCATTTATGGTGGAGACCGTCTGGGAATTTATTTCCTTGAGACCGGAGCGGTGTCAAGACCAAGCAAAGTCGTATATGACCGGGCAGGCTCCTCTATCGCCACCATCCAAAAAGGAATGATAGATTGGAAAGAGGTCTTGAAGGGAGCGGATTGGTTCCACTGGACAGGTATCACGCCTGCCATAAGCCAGGGTGCCGCAGACGTCTGCCTTGAAGCCGTGAAGGCGGCAAACGAGCTCGGTATTATGGTATCCTGTGATCTCAACTATAGAAAGAATCTTTGGAAATATGGAAAGACGGCCTCCGAGGTAATGCCGGCGCTGGTGGAATGCTGCGATATAATTCTTGGCAACGAAGAAGATGCTGAGAAAGTGTTCGGCATCAAGCCGGAAGGGTTCGATGTGAGCTCCACCGGAGGTGCTATCGATCAAAGCCGGTTCAAGAGTGTGGGAGAGCAGCTTATGAAGAAGTTCCCACGCGCCCGCAAGGTAATCATCACGCTGCGCGGTTCCATAAACGCCAACCACAATACCTGGGGCGGAGTCCTTTGGGACGGACATACCCTCTGCGAGTCGCGAAGATATGACATCACCCATATAGTGGACAGGGTAGGCGGAGGAGATTCCTTTATGGGCGGGCTCATTTACGGCCTTCTCACATATACCGGCGATGACCGTAAGGCCCTCGACTTCGCTGTGGCGGCGTCTTGCCTCAAGCATACCATCTTCGGAGATTTCAATCAGGTGACCGTGGAGGAAGTGGAGAAACTTATGGGCGGAGACGGTTCGGGACGAGTTTCAAGATAAGATTATAATATGGCACAATACGACAAACTTCAAGTACTTCTCACATTCAAGGAGACCGGAATGGTACCTGTATTCTATCATTCTGACGTGAATGTGGCGAAGAATGTGCTGCGCGCCTGCTATGAAGGAGGCGTGAGGGCTTTTGAATTTACCAACAGGGGAGATTTTGCGCATGAGGTTTTCGGCGGCCTTGTCAAATATGCGGCTTCCGAGCTTCCGGGAATGATACTCGGTGTAGGATCTGTCGTTGATCC
>HF986276.1 GCA_000432655.1 Bacteroides sp. CAG:1060 | reverse complement strand
AACAGGGAGCGTCTTCTGGGAGCAAGAAGGTTTATCATCTGCGCATGCGGCACCTCCTGGCACGCAGGTCTCATAGGCAAATACATTATAGAAGAACTCACCCGGATTCCGGTGGATGTGGAATATGCATCCGAGTTCCGCTACCGCAAACCGGTCATATTCCCGGACGATGTGCTGATAGCCATATCACAGTCGGGTGAGACCGCAGACACTTTGGCCGCCATACAGCTGGCCAAGGATGCAGGGGCTTTTCTTTTCGGCATCTGCAACGTAGTAGGCTCCTCTATAGCAAGAGCCACAAATTCAGGATGTTACACCCATATAGGGCCCGAAATAGGAGTGGCCTCCACAAAGGCTTTCACAGCGCAGGTAACCACACTTTTCCTATTCGCGATGAGTCTTGCGGAAGAACTGGGCACCATCACGGACACCCGAAGAGGCGAACTCGTCAAAGCCCTGCAGGCCATTCCTGATCAGATAGCCAAGATTCTTGAGCACGACAAGGAAATCGCCGAACTCGCGAAGACATTCACCTATGCGCACAATTTCCTTTATCTGGGACGCGGATACAACTACCCTGTCGCTCTGGAGGGTGCGCTCAAGCTGAAAGAAATCTCCTATATCCATGCTGAAGGATACCCGGCCGCGGAAATGAAGCACGGGCCTATTGCCCTCATCGATGAAGAAATGCCGGTAGTGGTGATAGCTCCAAAGCGCGGACACTACGACAAGATTCTCAGCAACATTCAGGAAGTCAAGGCACGCAAGGGAAAGGTCATCAGCATCGTCACCGAAGGAGACACCGACGTCAAAGCACTGTCCGACTTCTCGTTGGAGATTCCTGACACGGAAGAATGCCTCGTACCGCTGCTTTCGTCCATTCCTCTTCAGCTGCTCGCCTACCATATCGCCATTGCCAAAGGCCGCGATGTGGACCAGCCACGCAATCTCGCCAAATCAGTAACTGTAGAATAATCAATAATAGACATGAATATCTGGGTAATTATGATAATTGTGATGGTGCTCTCATACATCATCCAACTCACTCTCAACAGCAAGTTTGACAAATACTCAAGGATTCCCGGCCCGCACGGGCTCACAGGAGCGGATGTGGCACGTCTGATGCTCAGACAGAACGGCATCAACGACGTCACCGTCCAAAGCGTCGCTGGCAAACTCACGGACCATTTCAACCCTCAGGACATGACAATAAATCTCAGCGAGGGCGTCTATGACAGCACTTCCGTAGCGGCATGTGCGGTGGCGGCTCACGAGACGGGCCATGCCATTCAGCATGCTACGGGATACGCACCGCTCAGACTGCGTTCGGCCTTGGTACCGGTGGTAACATTTGCCAACAACACCGTCCAGTGGGTGCTTCTTCTCGGAGTCATCATGATCAATGTATTCCCTTCCCTTCTGTGGATAGGTATAGGTCTCTTTGCAATGACCACGCTCTTCAGTCTTGTCACTCTTCCGGTGGAAATCAACGCCAGCCAAAGAGCTATAGCATGGCTTGCCGGATCGGGTGTGGTCGATGACAACACCAAGCCTTACGCGGTGGATGCGCTCAAATGGGCAGCCTACACTTATGTGATAGCAGCCATCGGTTCACTTGCAACCCTGTTCTACTACATAGGTATCGCCAATTCACGCAGAGACTAGAGAATGGGCAGACACAGGGAGACATTCTGGTATGCACTCAAGGTCTTCTACAACAGAGTAGAACCTCTTCGGAAAGCGCTCAAGGAAGCACGATACGACACCTATGTCCCGATGACTGTGGAGGAAAAGTACGACGACGGCCGTTTGAAGTACATACAGAAACCGATAATTTCCTCCCTGATGTTCGTCTGTTGCACGGAAAAATTCCTCAGAGAATTCAAGAACGGGCACAACGATGACTTTCTTTACTACTCGGAGCCCGGAGAAAATACGCCTGCCCCAATCAGCGACAGGGAGATGGAGATTTTCAGAAAGGCTACTGAACTTGCCGGCACCGGTGCGGAATATCTGGGCAGCGATACCTGGAAGTACTGCGTAGGAGACAAGGTCAGAGTTACCGAAGGGCTTTACAAGGGGCTCGAAGGATACATCAAGCGCATCAAGCACGCCCGCAAACTCATAGTGAGCATAGAGGGAGTCGCAGTGGTCGCCATTTCCGGCATACATCCCCAGTATTTGGAAAAGATTGAACAACACTAATACTTTAGAATATGGACAGAAAAATACACTTATCAGCACTTTGGGCTGCTATAGTCCTTCTTGCTTCATGCGCAGCACCGCGATACATTGAAACTTCCTCCCCTGAAGAAAGCGGACTCAATCTAATGAAAATTACTGATGAGAATTCCATTTCGGTAGCAGGAAGCCCATCCGTTATCGGCGCGTCTGCCGCAAATATGCTGGGAAGATGCAGTGAGGAAGCCGTAGGCTGGTGGCCAGGTAGATGCCTTGACATATCACCTGACGGAAAAGAGCTCGCCTATATGTCCAAAGTGGACAATAGTTGGAATGTCATGATCAGAAAGTCCGGAGCCCAGGGAGCCGCTACTCAACGAACATTCCGCATGGTCAATGACTTCTCATGGGGCTCGGACGAGAAATTGTACTTCGCCGATGCATCGAATGAAAACCTTTCACAGATTTCATCCACAGATGCACACATAGGAACCATCATGAGGCAACTTACGAACAACAATCAGGATATGAATCCTGTGCTCTCAAAAGACGGCAAGAAACTGTATTTCACGAGAATAGACCGCAATGGGCCATTTGTATGGTCGTACGACATAGAGTCCGGAGCGCTGACATCCTGCTGTAAAGGATTCAACCCGTGGCCTACCGCAGAAGGAGAATTCCTGTGCGTGCGAAACTCTTCAAACACCACTTCAAAATCAAAAACCAGCACGAACAGTGAGATCTGGCTTGTAAATTATGAGAAAGGCACAGAGACTCTCATTGTATCCGACAAGAAACGAGGCTTCACCAACCCTACCCTATCTCCTGACGGGCAATGGATACTATGCCAAGGCAATAGCAAATCCACCATTTCCAAGAAGAACAACCTCGATATCTTCGCCATCCGTATTGACGGCACACAGTTTATCCAGCTAACCTACCATCCTGCCGACGACTGCTCACCAGTATGGTCTGAGGACGGAAAATATATCTATTTCATTTCTTCAAGAGCCAACAAGGACAATGCGTTCAATATCTGGAGGATGAAGTTCAACCTATAAAACAAGCAAGAATATGAGAATTGTTTCCCGCATCATTGCAGTATCCGCTTTTTTAATGTCGGTCGCTTTCTCGGCCAATGCACAGTATGGTCCATCAAGCAAAGGACAAGGATATCTCCACGGTATCAGACAGGGCACTAATGGAGGTTCAGAATACAAAGGAATTGTAGAAGGGGGTGTAGGATATGACTTTTTTGAAGAACAACTGGCACTCTCCGTCTCCACTTCTCATGGAGTGATCTTTAATGACAGTTTCTTCATAGGAGCCAATGTGGGCTTTTTTCACTCAAGGGTAAGCAATAATAATCGTTATGACTTATATTATGTCCCAACTCTTGCTCTTGACAGCAGATATTATTTCCATCTTCAGGCTATAGGACTGCAACCATATATCGGGGCGCAGGCGGGAGTCGGCTTCAGCAAGAATGACTATTGGTACTATACTGGCGATAGCGGCACGTACACCGAATTTGCTATGAATGCCACCCTGATGGCCGGACTCCGCATCAGATTAAACGATAGTCTTGGTATAACCACAGGCATAAGATCAATATACACCTTCGATAATCTCGGCGTATTGTTCCAGGTAGGATTGGAATTCTAAATTCCGTCTGCTTAAGATACAAGAGAGACTGGTCATAATTGATGCTGACCAGTCTCTCTTATTTGAACCACAAAACTATTGGAGTGCGTGGCATGACAGCAGTGGCAAGAGCCCACCACTGACTGCCAAGAAGGGGATATGTGCTTTCTGTGCCGATGGATCGATGGCATTCGGTACCGGACAGGCTGGCGGAGTGCAAGTGGGAGCCCACCACCGCAGAACCTGAGGAGCCGTAGTCCTCTGGACTGAGACCTGAACCTGCCCTGGCATCTCGTATGCCTGGGCTTTTTGCACAACAATTATTCATCAATACGGCTCAATTCTTCGTTCAGAAATGTGGTTTTCGGCTCAAACAATTGGAAAATGAGCCGTATTTTTCGTATATTTGAGCCGTAAACAGAAAGAATCATGACCAGAGAAAACGAAATACTCCAGTTCATGCTCTACCATCCTGGCTCCTCCAGAAGCGAAATTGAGGCCGGAATGGACCTGACTGAAAGCCCCGCCACCGTCAAACGAATCCTTGCTGCACTTGTGGAAGCGGGCTCCGCAATAGTTTCCGGCCAGGGGCGTTCCACGCGCTACAGCGTGTCCCCGCAGGCGCACGTGACGATGGAACTAAACATCGACACTTACTTTCAGAAGGAAACGGATGAGCGCGAGATCCAGACTAGTTTCAACTTTGAGCTTATCAACTACATCCTCCCTAAAGTGGAATTATTCACGGCAGAGGAGAAGGACCGTCTTGAAGCATTGCAGGCCCAGTTCACCCGTAATCTGGCAGACATTACCCCAAATGAATACCGCAAGGAGATGGAGCGACTCGGCATCGACCTCAGTTGGAAGTCATCTCAGATTGAAGGCAACACCTATTCCCTCCTGGAGACAGAGAGACTCTTGAAGGAGAAACAGACCGCTTCCGGCAAAACCAAGGAAGAAGCCGTCATGCTCCTAAACCATAAGGACGCGCTCGATTTCGTCCTGGCCGACCCCGAATACCTCAAGGAAATCTCCATCTGGCGCATAGAAGAACTACACGCGCTGCTCACCAAGGAATTGAATGTGGACAAAGGCCTCCGCAAACGTCGCGTGGGCATTACCGGCACCAACTACTATCCGCTGAGCAACGAGTACCAAATCCGCGAAGCACTTGAAGACAGCTGCCGCCTCATCAACGGAAAGGAGAACATCTTCGAGAAAGCCCTATTGGCTCTGGTACTCCTATCATACATCCAGGCATTCTCTGACGGCAACAAGCGCACTGCCCGCATCACCAGCAACGCTATCCTGATCGCGAACAAGTACTGCCCGATATCCTTCCGTACGGTCGATTCCGTGGATTACAAGAAAGCTATGCTTATCTTCTACGAGCAAAACAACATCTCCGCTTTCAAGAAGATTTTCATCGACCAATTCGCTTTTGCCGTCCAGACCTACTTCTGATTCCGAGGGATAACGGTATAGCACACGCCCCGACATTCCAGATGGAGTGCCGGGGCTTTGCTGTGGATGCTGAGTGGGTGACGGCTATGGTG
>HF986275.1 GCA_000432655.1 Bacteroides sp. CAG:1060 | reverse complement strand
TAATATACACACATTATGAAAAAGCTTAATTTAATTGTTTGTCTTCTTTTGACAGTTGTTGCTTGCCAAGAGAAGATGCCTGATTTGAAAGATTCCGAGGTATTGCTTGATGAAGGAGGAGGTAAGACTCCCGAAAATGTAAAACGTCCGACGATAGATATGACAGAGGCATTATCTATCATTAAACCGGAGACCGATCAGTATCCGGGCAGGTGGGTAGATATCAGTAAGGATATTATTCCGGCTGGTACCAGTATCGATTATGCGCCTCTTGGCATAAAGGCGCTCCAGCGGGAAGGTGCTGTGGTTAAATCTCCGAATTATGATTCTTGGCTTGCTGTGGTAGAGTATGATGTGTGTAAGAATGGAGGATATGAGAAGGTTCTGCATTTCTTCATCAATTCTGATACAGGAGAGTATACTTCGATGTGGCTTGATGGCAAGGCTATTGTTGAATGGGATACATCAAGGAATATATATATGGACTCTGAAACCGACAATGCTAAACTTGAAAGCCGTTCTCTTCCAAGAGTTCAGACTCGAACCACTTCCAGTAGCACATCTCCTACTCAATGGGCTGTGATTTTGAGCGGTGGCGGTGATATGGAAAGTAATCATGCTCGTTTTTGGAATGATTGTCAATATGTGTACCAAGCTTTAACTCAGGAGTTAAATTATCCATCAGACCATATACTATGTCTTGTGTCAGATGGAACTGACCCAGCGAATGATAGAAGAACAGGGCCAAATACCTATGACAGTTCACCTTTGGATTTTGATGGAGATGGTGTGAGGGATATCGAATATTCTGCATCCAAAAGAGATCTTGCTACTGTTTTTAGCTATCTCGGGTCCGTTGTGTCGGCTGGAGATGAGGTTCTTGTATTTATAACTGACCACGGCGGAGAGGGAGGAAAAATCTGCCTTTGGAATAATGAGATATTGACTCCGTCGGAACTGAATGTGGAGTTGAATAAAATAACAAATTCTGCCATGATAGATGTGATTATGGGACAGTGCTATAGCGGCGCGGTAATTCCTGCTATTACAGGCCCTAATCGTGTAATAATGTCGGCGGCTATGGCTGATAAACCCTCTTATGGCTTTGGTATTAACGGATATGACTATTTTCTGAAATATTGGACGGATGCGATTTATAATATTGATCCTTTAGTGGAAGGGACATACTCAAATGGTGATGGCTTGTTGTCACCGAAAGAAATGTATGAATATGCAAAAGGGAATAATCCGTGCTCGACTCAAGGTTACGAACAGCCGCTTATTAGTGCTGCGACAGAAAACCTTTTATGGCTACATGATTTGATGGGCCGAGTGTATAATCCGTATATTACTGGGAAAGAAATAGCGTCTCAATATTATACAAATGAATATGTCCTTCATGATGTGCCTTCCACTCTTACTCCAAGGTGGACATGTACCAGAGATTTACGTGTTGTATCTCAGAAGAATAACACTTTTTCTGTGGCTGGAAATTTATCAGATAATCAATACGTGTCTCTTGTGGCAGAAGTTAAAGTAGAGTACCCGCTATTGAATGGTAGAAAAAAGGAATTTGTTAAAAAAATTAAGTCTGTTTGGAAACCCGGTGCATATTCGGGAAACGGGTATATAGTAGGGAGAGACGGGTATTATTATTTGGTTCACTATCCTACTTATGGCACGTATCCAGGAACGTCAGGCTATATGTGGGAGGTTGCTAATTCATCCTGGTCAATTACACAGCAGGACGGGGCGGCTGTAAGGATTTATTGTAATCCGTCCTCTACCTATGCGGATTTGTCTGTGATGTTTACGGACCCATACTCACATATAATATACATCGCTGATAGAGTACAATTATGAAAAGATTTAGTTTAACTATTTGTCTTCTGTCATTAATTCTTTTCGGGTGCGTGGAGCCGATAGTGCTGGATCCGGGCGAATTGGGGTCTGGGGACGAGAATCGTCCTATAGTGGCTGAATGTGTAATAAATATTGATCTTGCTGAGAATCCTCAAGAATTGAAACTGAAATTACTATATGTAAAAGGCAAATCAGAGTCTAAGGATGTCCCGGTAGAAGAAGAGAAAATGACCGCTTGTATAATAGACGGCAACGATTCAATTCCATTTAGATATAGCGGAGAAGGGATATGGAAATCTGAAAAGATTAGTATAAAAACATATCATAAATATAAACTTTATATAGAAATACCTGGTAGATTGCCAATTTGGGCAGAGACTTTAACTCCGCCTATGATATTTTTCGGGATGAAAGCAGATGACACAATTTCTGAGGAGATGACATTATCGCTCTTTAACACTGATGTCAGAAAATTTCCACCCGAGTCTTTGTCGGGTTGTGCTGTTTGGCTCAATGCGGTGGAATTCACACCGGGTGGCCTTGTTTATTTACCGTATTTGACAGCCAGTGGGCCTAATGTTGATGAAATGACTCTGACAAGAAAGAAATTTTCTGAACTTGATTTTGTCGGAAATCCTGATCCGGAGAACTATCTTGAAGCCTATTATAAGGCTGTCTTTGATAGAGCTAAAGAAAATATTCCAGATTATCTTTTATATGAGGACTTTATAAGACTTGGTCGACTTGAAGAAGGTGGTAGATATCGTTTTTTTGCTGGTCCGCTGACAATTCCTGGACTATCCTCTATAGGAATTGTTCCGAATGATGATTCTGGTTATGCGTGTATGAACTATTATTGTTTCGACAAGGCTTTTGACCAGTACATGCGAAGTGTATATATCTATAATCAGTCATTAAAATCTGATTTAAGTTTTTTATACTCGTCTGCAAGGGATATATATTCGAATATACATCAAGGCTTTGGGATTTTTGGAAGTTATTATTCAGGCGGATTTACATTTCTTAGGTCGGCTATTAATGATGAACTTTGGCATAAAATCTTTCGAGAGTATCATGGAAGTTTATCAGAGAATTAGGATGGTAAAAATTGAATTCGGGAACATGGATTGACATATAAGCGAGCTCTTTTGTGCCCGCGCATGCAACTGTCAGTTAGGGCATGATAAATTTAGGAATATATTGTTTTTGCCTTGGATTTTTTGTTCCTTTGTATTGACTGATAGTCAATGGCATAATTAATATACACACATTATGAAAAAGTT
>HF986274.1:6446-9807 GCA_000432655.1 Bacteroides sp. CAG:1060 | reverse complement strand
CTCCTGTGGTACGCGATGCGTTTTCAGGGGCCCCCGGTGCATGAAAACCCCCTCCTGCCGCGGCGGACGCATCTTCAGTGCGCGAAACGGCCTCCGCGAGGATGCGAGCAAACATAAAAAGAGGGTGCTCATCAAAGTCTATCAAGACTTTTTAGATCCCAGCAGCGCCCGAACTGTAGCCGCCGCATGTCGTATATTGCGGAGGCGGTGCCTTCTTCATAAAAAAAGAGGATGTATTCCTTGGAAATGTCTTAGAATACACCCTCGTTTTTCATAGCGACTCTTCAGGAGTCTCAGTTGTTACACTAAGCGAAGCGAACTACTTGAACTTGCTTATATCAATAGCAACACCGATAGTCTTCTTATCATCAACCGCCACGAGCGTCTTTCCGGTAAATTTTGCATTGGCAGTTTTTTCAAAGGCTCCGCTTGCGTTCTTCTCGAAAAGCCGGAACTCGATATCAGCATTGTTAAAGTTGCAGCCATTATAATAAAAAGCAACTCCATCTGTATCCGGGACTCCGCCCACGTAGCCATTATAATTTGCTGACCCGTGGCCAAAAGTCGGACAAACGCTTGAAATATTAACAACTATCGGTCCGACACAACTAGCATATTCCTCTGTCCCCGGTGTCGTAACATTCGCTGTCTGGAGAATATAGCTTTCCGCATCCGCCGAATTAAGGCCTTTGACTAAAACCTTGAGCGCAGTAGGTGTCTGCCAGCCTGATATGGTCGCTGTCAACTTATTGCCCGCATAGGCATAGTCTATTCTTTCACATTCAAAAATTAAAGGTTTGAAATACACTTCGCCACCATCATACCATTTCTTATGCGGCCTAAACCACTGCGTATTCGAAGAGGAAGAGAAGGAAGGCGTATATTCAGATAGCTTATTAAAGTCCTCATATAAGACAGAGAACTTGCCGATTGGCTTAAGACTTCGTCCGGCGGCGAGTTCGCCGGCAGTCCATTTCGTCCCGTCATAGGTAATGACAAGATCCGGAGTCGGCTTGTTCTCCTGCTCTGTATAGTTCCAGTCGTCGAACCACAGGTTAAGCTTGTCTCCGACTGGATGTATTCCTTGGAAATGTCTTAGAATACACCCTCTTTTTGATATGGTATGTTCCTTACGCTACGGCCAATCCGACCGTAAGGGCGACTATCACCATGAACAGCAGCACGCCGACCCAGATAGATGTTGACGGCCTTGGGAGAGGAAGTTTCTTTCCCGGTACAAACATAACCGCAAGACCGGCACCCAATGCAAATCCGTACCATAAGACAGCAGCCCGCACCAAAGCCACCAGAACCCCGCAGGACGGGACAAATGCCAGCGCATAACTAATCAGTCCACGCTTGCGTGTGAGCTTCCAAAATGCGTACTGCAAAGCGCACAGCAATACTGCTATACCCAAAGACTGCAAAAAACTAAAACCTCCCGTGGCCATGGTCAATACCACGGCCACAAGAGCAAAAATCAACGAACTCGCTATTCTGAAAAATATAAGCTTTTTATTCATCCGCACAATCTGATTAACTTTCGGTAGCTGCTTCTATCTTCTTGAGCATCGTGAACATGATGGCTCCGGCAATCACACAGAGAGCCATAAGGATAGCCCAGCTGGTCCACAGAGGAACGTGCTTCCACAGAAGTCCAGGGACAGAACTCAGATAGTTACCGATAGCGGTAGCGGCAAACCACAGACCCATCATAAGACCCTTCAGCTTAGGAGGAGCTACTTTGGAGACGAACGAGATTCCCATTGGGCTGAGCAGCAACTCAGCGAAAGTCAGCACGAGGTAAGTCCCGATAAGATACATAGGAACTACCGGATCCGGAGACACCGTTCCCTGAATCTCTGCAGGAGAAGGCTGTCCGAAAGAGCCAAAGAGCATGATGAGATATCCAAGAGCGGCAATGAACATACCGATGCATATCTTCTTCGGTGCGGAAGGCTCCATACCCTTAGGATGCTTGGATGTCTTGCGCGCTGCAAGGGTATTGAATATCGAGATGGAAATAGGTGTCAGGAATACCACAAAGAAAGGATTGAACTGCTGGAAGAGCTGTGGCTGAATGGTAAGCGAGAGCGGAAGACCAGAATAAATCCAATAAGCTCCACCCCACAGCAAAGCGGTAACAACTCCACATGTCAGACGTCCTGTCGCCTTTTCAGACTGGAATATACCGAAAAGGGTATAAATGGATGCAGCCAGCAATGCAAGAATCCAGATATTGAATCCGGCCCTCACCGCACCCTCGGCATGATCCATTGTGTAATCACGGGCAAACCATGTAAGGGACTGTCCGTTCTGATGGAACGCCATCCAGAAGAAAATAACCACTGCGAATACGAGGCAGAGAGCAACGATTCTGTCCTTGGTCTGCTTCGGGGTAAGTTCTTCCACAGGAGCGTTTGACTTGGCTGCCTGCTTGGCGTTGATATCCGCATGCTTGAACCACTTGCGGCATCCGAAATAGATGGCGACTGAAAGCACAAGTGAGATACAAGCCACTGCAAAACCCATATTGTATGCAGAAGAGAGGTTCTCTATATAGTATGAACTGAAGTCTCCGGCTGTCATGGCCTTAACGTCAGCGGAAGGCATCATAGCCTGAAGATCGGCAAATTTGGCGGCATTGGCTTCCGTGATGGTGCCGTTCAGGACCTGATGTGAAAGCGCTGGGATGTCGGCCTTGTAGATAAGACCTGCCTTTCCGAGGAAAACATTGGTAATGGCGGTGGCTGCAGACGGAGCGAACATGGCGCCGATGTTGATAGCCATATAGAAGAGGCTGAACGCACCGTCTCGCTTGGCTGCATACTTAGGGTCATCATAAAGATTACCTACCATCACCTGAAGGTTACCCTTGAAGAGTCCGGTACCGATGGCGATGAGCAGCAGAGCCGCTATCATAAGGGATACTCCGAGCGCGTTGGCTGCCGTAGGGATGGAAAGGGCAAGATATCCGAGGAACATCACGGATATACCGGTCACTACGCATCGCCCATAACCGATACGGTCAGCAAGCCATCCACCCACCACCGGCATGAAATAAACGGCGGCAAGGAAAATACTGTAAACCTGACTCGATACCGCCTGATCCCAGCCGAACTTCGCCTGAAGGAAGAGCATGAAAATGGCCAGCATTGTGTAATAGCCGAAACGCTCACCTGTATTGGCAAGAGCAAGGGCGAACAGGCCTTTTGGTTGTCCTTTGAACATAATTTACTGATTTATAGTGTTAAATTATTAAAACGTCTGTCCTTAACGGCACACCTTCCACCTCACGTGGGCGTACCATAGACAAATATAGGAATTATATCGGAAAAATTGTATATTTGTGAAGTATGTC
>HF986274.1:0-6388 GCA_000432655.1 Bacteroides sp. CAG:1060 | reverse complement strand
AAACCCGCCTGCAGACTGCAGGAAAGACGCAAACAGGCAATAATTCATAACATTATGACAATCAAAGATCTTCAGCCAGCACTGGTCTGGAACAATTTCTACGGACTCACACGCTGTCCGCGCCCTTCAAAGCACGAAGAAGCAGTACGCGAGTACATTCTCAAATGGGCCAAAGAGCGTAATATGGACGCTGCCGCTGACGAAACCGGCAACATCATCATACGGGTTCCGGCCACTCCGGGATACGAGAACCGCCGTGGAGTCATCATCCAGGGACACATGGATATGGTCCCTCAAAAAACATCCGATACCGTACATGACTTCCTTAAAGACCCTATCGAGACCTGGATTGACGGCGAATGGGTGAAGGCAAAAGGCACCACGCTTGGAGCCGACAACGGTATAGGCGTAGCCATGGGAATGGCCGTAGCGGAAGACAAGAACCTCCCTCACGGACCTATTGAAGTGCTCATCACCTACGATGAGGAGACCGGAATGAGCGGAGCCGAAGCCCTCAAGCCGGGTGTGCTCAAGGGAGACATCCTGCTCAATCTCGACTCGGAGGACGAAATGGAACTCTGCATAGGATGCGCCGGCGGACTTGATGCCATCGCTGAATTCAGATACAAAAAGGAAAACACCCCTGAAGGGTACGTCGGATACAAACTCGATGTAAAAGGTCTTTCAGGCGGACATTCCGGTATGGACATTTCCCTCTACAGGGCCAATGCCAACAAGGTGCTCGCTGCAGCCCTTATCCCTGTAATCAGCAAGTTCGGAGCCAAAGTGGTCGACATTTGCGGCGGAAGCCTTCGCAATGCCATTCCGTTCGAAGGAGAAGCAGAGATAGTCGTACCTAAGAGCAAGGCCACCGTAGTGGTAAGGACTATCAGGAAGATATTCGAAGAGTTGACCCTCAGATACAAAGAGAGCGACCCGGCGATGAGCGCCACCATCACACGCTCGGTAATGCCGGCTCCGAAGTACATTCAGACCGATGTGGTGCTCAACGCCCTCAAGGCTATCATGGCCTGCCCGTCAAATGTAATCAGAATGAGCCAAAGCATGCCTGGTCTCACCGAGACATCCATCAACCTGGCCGTAGTAAGATGCAAGAACGGCAAGATTGTAGTGTCATCACTTCTCAGAAGCGCGATCGATGAGTCCAAGAGAGAACTCGCCGACAGAGTAAGATACATCTTTGAAGCATTCGGCGCTTCCATCAAGTTTGTCGGTGGTTACTGCGGATGGATTCCTAAGCCGGACACCCCGATGATTGCCATGCTTAACGACATCCACACGAGAATGTTCGGCAAGCCGATGAATGTACTCGCTACCCATGGAGGTCTCGAGTGCGCTATTCTCGGCGGCAAATATCCTAATTGGGAGATGGTATCCATAGGACCTACCATCATGTATCCGCACTCCCCTGACGAGAAGGTGAACATCGCATCTGTAGCCAATGTCTGGGAGTTCCTCAAGACTATTCTCAAGGAAGTTCCCGAGAAATAGTATTGATGACGGAAGAACTTAAAATCAAGCTGATGGACTGGGCCGAAAAATACAACGACCCAGTCTATTTTTCCACAGACCCCATATCCTTTCCCAAGGAATTCGTCTCCCGAGGAGCAAGGTTGGAGGACGTGGAGATATCGGCAGTATTTGCGGCCCATTTCGCATGGGGGCGTCGGGCGATGATAGTGCGCGACTGCGAACGCTTGTTTGACTTCATGGAGTGGAAGCCGTATGACTATGTGCAGTCCGGGTGCTGGAGAGATGACGCTACCAGCATACACCGCACGGTCAAATGGTCCGACACGGCTGAAATATGCCGCAGGCTGAAAGACTATTACAGTCAGCACAAGAGCCTTGAAGAGATTGGCACGAAGCAGATTCGCACTCTCATATACGGACAGAAAGAGGACCGGAGAGCTCCGGACAAGAAAATCAACATGATGCGAAGGTGGATGATACGCAACGACGGAAAGGTGGACCTCGGCATATGGAGCAGCTGCTCCCCGTCAGAATTGGTGATTCCGCTCGACGTGCATGTTTACACCCAGGCATCAGCCCTCGGGCTTACATCCAGAAAGCAAAAGGACCTTACCACAGCCATGGAAATCACTGATGCTTTCAGGGAAATTTTTCCAGACGATCCCTGCAAGGGAGATTTTGCATTATTCGGTTACGGAATAGACAATGCCTAAATTATATATCATATCCGGATGCAACGGCTCCGGAAAGACGACAGCCTCATACACCCTGCTTCCGGACCTTCTCGGATACAGGGAATTCGTCAATTCTGATGAATTCGCCAAGAGTCTGTCCCCTTTCGACCCATCGGCAGTATCCATCACTGCCAGCAGATATATGCTGATGAAAATCAACTACCTGCTCGGACGACTCGAAGACTTCAGCATCGAGACGACGCTGGCCACCCGGTCCCTTGTCAAAATCATAGATGAAGCCCATTCCATCGGATACGAAGTGACCGTTCTGTATTTCTGGCTCAACTCTCCGGAACTCGCCATCCAGAGGGTCAGGGACAGAGTAGCGGCCGGGGGGCACAACATCCCGGACAATGTGGTCAGACGAAGATACGTGATGGGGTTGCAGTATTTCTTCGATACATACATCCCCATTTGCGACAAATGGATCCTTGCCGACAATTCCAAGTCCCCGTTTACCGTGGTGGCGGAAGGTTCCAGACAGATTACATACATCAAAGACAACGAGAAATTCAAACTTATAAGAGGAATAGTTCATTCAGATGAAGATTAACGACAGATTTCCCGTCACGGAAGAGTTGCTCCGGGAAGTGGTTTCAGAGGGACTGAAACATGGAGGGGATTGGTGCGACCTCTATTTTGAGGACAGCAGCTATAATGAACTGCTTTTGCGTGACGGTGAGGTAACCTCCGGCGGGCACCATCTTGACTTCGGCGCAGGAATAAGGGTAATAAAAGGAGACAAGACAGGATACGCATATACCGAGAAACTTGACCGCCGGTCTCTTCTTTCGGCGGCGGGCATGGCGGCATCAATCGCCTGCATGTCATCAGAATACACACAGACATTCAACAGCGGGTCCGTTGCCGGCATCAAGCCGGCGGCAGCGTGCTACGATTCGCGGCTTGACTGGAGGTCCGCCGGCATAAGCAAGTTCATCCCATTCATGAAGCGCATCGACAGTGAAATAAGAAGCAGGGACTCCAGAGCCATAAAAGTAGTGGCAATGTTGTCATACAGCGTCAGCGACATCATGATGTACAACTCTCTCGGAGAATTGACCTGCGACTCCCGCCCATTGGGAAGCGTATCGGTGCAGACCATTTTCAAACAGGGCGGCAGAACGGAAGACAGCGGTGTGTCCCGGAGTCTGCGCAGAGGTCCGGAGATGATAGATGAGGCCCTGCTCGAAGACCTGGTAAGCCGCACCGTAAGAGGAATCGACGCCAAGTTCGAAGCCAAACGTCCAAAAGGGGGCAGAATGCCTGTTGTCATGGGTGCCGGTGCATCGGGAATTCTTCTTCACGAAGCCATGGGGCACGCATTCGAGGCCGATTTCAACCGTAAGGGACAGTCCATATTCTCCGGAAAGATAGGAGAGCGGATTTGCCGCAAAGGCATCAATATCGTAGATGACGGCACGCTTCCGGGTAGCCGTGGGGCCTGTCGCTATGATGATGAAGGTGTGCCGGGCCAAAAGACCTATATGGTGACGGACGGAGTCCTGACGTCATACCTGCACGACCGCATCAGCGCATCATATTTCGGAGTGACTCCCACAGGAAACGGACGGCGCGAGTCTTTCAGGTATAATCCGATCCCAAGAATGCGCGCCACATACATGGAAAGCGGACATGACGGCAGTGTGGAAGACCTGATATCGTCCGTCAAGAAAGGCATCTATGTGGATCAGTTCGCCAACGGACAGGTCAAGATCGGCGAAGGGGATTTCACCTTCTACGTCAAGAACGGAGCCCTTATAGAAAACGGAAGACTGACCATGCCGGTCAAGGACATCAATATTATCGGCAACGGCCCTCAGGCTCTGGCCGATATAATAGCGGTAGCTGACGACCTGAAGATAGATGAAGGCACATGGACCTGCGGAAAAGAGCAGAGCGTGCCGGTATCATGCGGAATACCATCAGTGCTCATCAAGGGTCTCACAGTAGGAGGAGAATAACATGATAGGATTGGAAGACAAGGAACTTTTGAAATATTGCCTTGACACCGCGCTCGAATATGGTGCGGACAAGGCCCGCATGACACTCAACAGAAGCATTGAGGACCTGGTAGCCACGCTTAACGCGGAAGTGGACAGAATCACGCATTGCGGAGACAACTCGCTGAGTCTGGCATTGTTTGCAGACGGCAGGTACGGCACATTCTCCACCAACAAGCTGGACCGCGAGTCCATAAGGGAATTTATCGCAGAATCGATATCGATAGTGAAAGCCATTTCTCCGGACGAATGCAGGGTGCTTCCGCCGCCGGAGTTGTGCTGCACGAAGGCCGTCACCGGAGACGAACTTGACCTGTGCGACAGCTCATGGGAGACGACAAGGCCTGAAGACCTGATAAATGCCGCCCTCAAAGCGTGTATCTTCAACGAGGCGCTTCCCGAGGTGGCTTCTTACTCCGTCATATCGGAAGAAGGTGAGTATTCCGGCAGCATTTACGAGACTCTTCTGATGGACACCAACGGGGTCTGCTGCCTTCACCGCGAGACATCGTTCGACTATGGAGTGGAAGTCACCATAGAATGTGGCGGAGACAGATACAGCGGCTACTGGTGGGACTCTTCTTCCAGAAAAAGCGAGGTTAATCCCTATCTGTGCGGCCGCAAGGCGCTCGAAAAGGCGATAGCCCAGATAGGCTCGGAGGCCGTCGAAAGCGGAAGTTATACCATGGTAATAGACTCCGAAGTCGCATCCAGGATGGTATCTCCAATATTGCGCGCCCTCAACGGATTCGCCATACAGCAGAACAACTCGTTCCTTATGGACAGCCTCGGAAAGAAGCTTTTCCCGGAGAGCATGACCATAATGGACTGCCCGCACATAAAGGGCCGGACCTGCTCCAAACTCTTCGATTCCGAAGGTGTGGCGACCACGGAACACGCAATCATCGAAAGAGGCGTGATAAAGGAATACTTCATCAACAGTTATATGTCCCGCAAACTCGGCATGCCACAGACTACGGAGGATGCCACAAGTCCGAAACTTATGCCCACCATTCCAGGGGCCGGCAGGGACAGCATCATGAAAATGTGCGGCTCCGGAATTCTTGTAACGGACTTCAACGGCGGCAACAGCAACAGCGTCACCGGAGATTTCTCCTATGGAATCGAGGGGTTCCTGTTCAAGGACGGTGTAGCTGTGCGACCGGTCAGCGAAATGCTCGTGACGGGGAATTTTCTCAAGCTCTGGGACGGGTTTATCGCTTCCGGGGACGATGCGAGAGACTGTATGTCAAAACTTATTCCTACCTTAGCGTTCGCAAATGTAGATTTCAGCGGAAATTAATTTTATTATAAGATATTATGACTATTGACAAGAACAAAGTAGTAGCCGTGAGCTACGAACTCGAAGTGGAAGGCTCTATTGCAGACAAGGCCGGTTCAGAGAAGCCTCTCGAATATATTCATGGTACAGGCATGCTTCTTCCAAAGTTCGAGGCCGCACTTGAGGGAAAGGAGCCGGGAGCCTCTTTCGAATTCACTCTGACCCCGGAAGAGGGATATGGCAATTATTCTGACGAGTGGAAGATTGAGATCCCGAAGACATCTTTCGCAGGTCCTGACGGCAAGATAAGGGAAGACCTTCTGGTAGTAGGATTCACCATCCCTATGCTCAATTCAGAAGGACAGGTCATCCAAGGTACGGTGGCAGCAGTATCGGACGATACCGTCACCATGGATTTCAACCATCCGATGGCAGGCAAGACCCTCCATTTCACCGGCAAGGTGGAGAGCGTACGTGAAGCTACCGAGAAAGAGATGACTGAAGGCCTGCACGGCGAATATCTTCCAAAGGAAGGCTGCCATTGCGACGGACACTGCGGTGAAGGTTGCGACTGCGGCTGCGGCGAGGGCGGCGACTGCTCCTGCGGCGAAGGCGGCGAGTGCTCCTGCGGTGAGGGTGGCGACTGCTCCTGCGACGAAGGAGAGAAAGACTGCGGTTGCGGCTGCGGCAAATAGCCTGCGATGAAGCGCACAGCGGTAGTAATACTCAACTGGAATACCAAAGATTACCTCAGAGAATTCCTTCCTCCTTTGATTGAGAGTCTGGAAGGATGTGATGCAGAGGTGGTCGTGGCGGACAACGCCAGTACTGACGGCTCGGTGGAGATGTTGGAGGAAGAGTTCCCTGACATCTTC
>HF986273.1:4505-8776 GCA_000432655.1 Bacteroides sp. CAG:1060 | reverse complement strand
TCTACGGTACGGAAGGGATATTCGGTGCACGAAAACCCCCTTCTGGGGTACGCGACGCATTTTCTGAGGCGCGCCGTGCAAAAAACAGGCTTCTGGGGTACGGGAGAGATATTCGGTACCGAAAACGCCCTCCTACGGTACGGCCCTCCTACGGTACGGAATGAAGCGACTGGATACGACTATTGCGGGTTCTGGTTGGAAGATGCAGCCATTACCAACAACCCGGCTCACCCCAACCCCACAAACTCACTAAACCCGCAAAAACAACCCTGCTCCGCAAAAACCACCCAACCCCATAAAACTCACCAAACTCACAAAAACCACCTTGCCCCCACAAAAGCACCTTGACTCCCCAAAAGCGCCCCGACCACATACTCACCCCCATAAAAGCCAAAAGGCCGACCGACTCACGTCGGCCAACCCTCAGACTTTGTACTAAAACCTAAACCTGCACTAAAGATGCCGGTCCGGTCATTTTCGTTGCATAAAAAGAAGAAAAATTCTACTTTTTAGCTTCCGCTACAGAAACCTTGCGGAACTCCTTGAGATCTTTCATCAGTTCAAGTGCAATTTTACGAGCACGGGCACCTGCTGCCTTGTTTCCTTTCTTGACCTGCAATTCAGCGTTCTCAACGTAGAGATCCATCTTCTCTTTGATAGTGTTTACTAGATTTTCCATTTTTAAATATTTATAGAACAGTTAGTTTCATACATCCGCTCGCAATTTAATAAGAAAAAATCAAAAAATACACACGCAAGTCTAATATTTTGACATTTTTCTTCAAAAATTGCATTATGGAGTACTGAAAAGCGCTATTACTCAGCCACACACCTAAGTGAAAGTCCCTGAGAACGTCTGTCCTTATTGCACTTGAATGTACGCTTTCCGTTGATGATAAACATATACTGTCCGTAAAGGTCAGGGTATTCTTCAAGGTTGGAAGAAGTCTTTCCGGCAGTACCTATCCAAAGTCCGGAATACGGCTTGCCACCCTCAGCAGGGTCAGCAAAATCAAATCCGCCTGAGAAATTGACTCTCGTGCCGGTAGCAGGGAACCACTGGCCGTCCTGCATGGCGCCATGATTGACAGTATCCCAGGTCATCTGCTTGAAGACAAGCCATGCATAAGGAGTGTTTCCGTCAGCATCACATACCGGAACCTTGTATCCCACAGGACATGGGTCATAAATGGTCTTCTTTCCGGACACGCCTCCCCAATAATCATCATTGGATGTGGATGTCCAGTCACCGGTCTTAGGATTGTTGACGATTATATCCTCGCCATACTCGTCCTTCTCTCCGGTATTCACCTTCTCAAGCTTATAGAATACGGACGGATTCTGAATGGACTTGGCGAGAGTTCCGCCACCGGCCGCAGTGGTATAAATGGCAGGAAGCTTATTGTCCTCTCCGTCATAAAGATCCGGCTCACCGTCCTTGATATACGAATAGTCTTCATTCTGCTTGGTGTATGTAACAGCTCCCGGGAACGGGTCTTTTCTTCCCCACTGGTAAATCAGGCCATGGCTGCCGAATCCTTCAGGATTTGCAGTAAGGGCTCCGAGATTTCGGTCCATGAAAGTCCAGGTAGTTCCACTTTCATTGGCAGCGGTGGTAAAGAGTGTCTTGGAAGGATCATAATCGCACACCCACAAATGCCAGCTCCAGAGAATTTCCCCTGCCTCAGAACACAAAGCCACTACAGCATTACCAGATGCATCGCTCACGGAGGCATAGGCAACCTTGGCAGCAGAGTCATACCACAGTTCTTTCACAAGGCCTTTGACATCCTGCCATACAACCTTTACGGAAGAGCCTCCGGAAATGGCATCCGAAGCAGAGTTTCCCTTATAAGCCACAGGAAATGAAACAGAAGAAGCCGGCTTGACGATGTAACAGTTGGCCGTACCGTTTGTAGAAAGACTTACTGCATCCTTAGCAAACTCCGGTACCAGAGTACCTTTCTCGCATGCCGATGCCACCAGCACCGCTGCAAGAGCGAAATAGAATAAATGTCTATTCATAATAATGCACTATTAAATAACGCTGCCCAATATAAGTAAATTCTGGCCAAAATCCCAATTACGACAAATTATTTTCTTATTTTTGTAAAACCTCCCGCACGGAAGGTATGAACATTGAACCATAATACGCGCACACAATTACCGCACAGCAGCTTATGAATTTTCTTGCGTTAATATTGCTGAGCGTCTTCCGAATGGTAGTAATCCCGGTGCAGTTCTCCGACACCAAGTTCACTGCCAGCGAGGAACAACTACTCAACACCGTACAATCCGCTGAGAGTTATTTCAGGGCCCAGCCATCAGGCATACTGCCCGGAAAATCTGTCACCGGTCAGGTGGAATTCACCCTTGCCCCAGTCGTCACCGTATCGGGAAAACTCTCCTACTACGGCGCCAACTATTCGGACCGCAAGGATGTCCTGCTCCACGAAGCTGTACGGGAAGCCGTAAAGATGAGCACCGGCGCCGTGGATTTCTCACTTTTTGACAACAATTCGGACGGATATATAGACAATATACATATAATCACAGCCGGGCACAGCGAAAGCGAGGGCGGCTCTCCTGACAACATCTGGCCACAGCACGACAATCTCAGCAAACACGGCGGCACCATCAGCGCCGGCAAGAAAACCGTCAATTCATACACTGTCTCCACCGAATACAGCAACACCGGCATCATGTGCCACGAAATAGGCCATTTCCTCGGACTCCCGGATTTGTATGACACCGACGGGGAAGGCAGCGGCGGACTTTCTCCCGGACTCAGAGGGACATCCCTGATGGACAACGGCTGCTTCAACAACAACGGAAACACTCCTCCCAATATTTCAGCCCTTGATCTGGACATCATGGGGCGTAAGCCGACAATCGCCACCAGGAAATCCTACACTCTTCAGCCGGTCAGCCGCGGAGGAGAATTCCTCAAGATAGAATCCGGCGACGAAAACGAGTATTACCTCCTTGAATGCCGCGTAGCGGACAATTGGGACAGGTTCATCGGAGGAAGCGGGCTGGTAGCATATCACATAGACCGTTCCTCCGCGGATGCCGGCTGGTCGGACTTATTGAACCGCACGCTCACGGCTGGGGAGAGGTGGTCCTATGGGCAAGTCAACAGCAATCCGGCCTATGAATGCGCAAAACCTCTTACAGGGCCATCGGATGACGGCAGCGCCAAGGCAATTTTCTTCCCGGGCAACGGCTACAGCGGCATAGGCCAGATGGACGGTCCCACATTCACATTCCGGGACAAAAGCACTTCGCCGCTGGCAATCAAGGACATACAGTCCAACATCGACAACAGCATCTCATTCGAAATAATCGAGCCGATAACGATAGAAGGAAGCATCGTCCACCAGGACGGAATCACGCTGAAATGGGACACGGACCTGCCGGAAGACGAGATTCTCTCATACGCAATCAACTGGACGGACGGAAGAATAACAGGGGCGGCGGAAGCACCCTCGGACAGCCGTAGTTTCACCATAGAAAGACTGTCTCCGATGCATGCATACCGGGCCTGGGTCACGATTATCCTCAAAACAGGCACGAAGTACCGCAACGGAATAAGTTTCACCACCAAATTCTACCAGGAAAACACATATCCGTACATATATCTCGGAAACATTCCGGGACGGGCCAAAGACGGCAGTTTCCTCAGAGGCACCGGAATATGTCTGAAAGTTTACAACGCTCCCGACATGATTCACTGCCAATGGTATTATGACTCCGAGCCAATCACCGCAGATGCGAACGGGACCTTCATACTGAGCCGCTCCGGAACACTCAGAGCCGTGCTTACCCACAAAAATGGCAGCAGAGAAGTCATAGAAAAAGAAATCACAGTCAGATGATACGCCACTTGCACATACCGGACAAGACTTTTATCCTGTCTCTATTTATATGCATGACAGCCTTGAGCGCGTGCAACGAGTCCATGCAGATAAATTCATTCGCCCAAAGCGAGCAGATACGCATTCAGGTCGGCAGATCCACGCAGATGAGCTACAATCCGCTGACCTGCCAGATTGCCTTCAGCCGCGATCTCAGGCAATTCAGGGCCCATACGGACAACATGTCAGACTACTTCTGCATCAATATGTCCGAAATACCTGTCAGCACCGGACAGAAAATCAACGCGGAC
The DNA here is from genome assembly GCA_000432655.1 of Bacteroides sp. CAG:1060. Taxonomy (GTDB): domain Bacteria; phylum Bacteroidota; class Bacteroidia; order Bacteroidales; family UBA932; genus Cryptobacteroides. Next base: position 4,608 of record HF986273.1, on the reverse strand, counting down.
ATAGTGTGGACCACCCACAGTGACGTATTGTCAAAGAAAAATCTCACCCTCGAGACCGTACGGCTTGAAGGTGAGACTATATGGCTGTGGAGCACATCCGCCA
>HF986273.1:0-4500 GCA_000432655.1 Bacteroides sp. CAG:1060 | reverse complement strand
TGGCTGTGGAGCACATCCGCCAAAATAGGCGTCTGCATCCGGACCATTGACTTAGAATGACTTGGCAATCTCGATGAAGTCAGCTGCCTTGAGCGCTGCACCTCCGATAAGACCACCGTCGATGTCAGGCTGAGCGAAAAGCTCCTTGGCGTTTGAAGGCTTGCATGAACCACCGTAGAGGATAGTGGTGTCATCTGAGACCTGAGCGCCGAACTTCTCGGCAAGAGTCTTGCGGATGAATGCGTGAATCTCTTCTGCCTGCTCTGCAGTAGCGGTCTTGCCTGTTCCGATAGCCCAAACCGGCTCATAAGCCACGATTACGTGCTTCATATCTTCCTCTGTGAAGTTGTAGAGCACGTTCTTGATCTGTGCACCGCAGACATCGAAATGCTTGCCGGCCTCTCTTTCTTCAAGGTTCTCACCCACGCAGAGAATAACGCCAAGACCTGCTTCAAGAGCGAGCTTTACCTTTACAACAAGCTTCTCATCGGTCTCACCGTAATACTGACGACGCTCCGAATGTCCGAGAATCACCCATTTGCATCCTACAGCCTTGAGCATGGATACTGACACTTCTCCGGTATATGCACCCTTCTCGTGGTCAGCGCAGTTCTGTGCAGAAAGCTCTACCCTGCTTCCGGCAAGGGCTTTGTTGACAGCACAAAGATGTGTGAAAGGAGGTGCAACGATAAGACCTACGTGTTCTGGAACTCCGGCTGAAAGAGCAGCCACTTCCTGTGCAAGTTCTTTTCCTTCAGGCTTGGTGGTGTTCATTTTCCAGTTGCCTGCGACGATTTGTTTTCTCATTTTATGTAAGTTTTAAAAGTTCATGAAGAACCTCGCGAATTTCGTGATTTTTCCTGAAAAGAGCAAATATTGTTCATAATTGGACAGGTGCAAAAAAATGAGTATCTTCGCATTTTATACATTGCAAATACAGACATGAAGAATTTTGTAGAAGAATTGAAGTGGAGAGGCATGATCCACGACATAATGCCAGGCACCGAAGAAGAACTCATGAAAGGGCCTTCGGCAGCATACGTAGGAATTGATCCAACCGGGGATTCCCTTCATATCGGGCACCTGGTCAGCATAATGATACTCAAACACTTCCAGTCTTGCGGACACAAGCCTTATGCGCTCGTGGGCGGCGCTACCGGAATGATCGGAGACCCTTCGATGAAGAGTCAGGAAAGGAATCTGCTCGACGAGAAGACCCTCGAGCACAATGTGGAGTGTATCAAGAGCCAGCTTTCACGGTTCCTGGACTTCAACTCCGACGCCCCGAACAAGGCCGAGCTCGTCAACAACTACGACTGGATGAAGGACTACACCTTCATCAATTTCACCCGTGATATAGGCAAGCTCATCACCGTCAACTACATGATGAGCAAGGATTCGGTCAAGAAGCGCCTGAGCCGCGATTCTTCTGAAGGAATGTCGTTCACCGAGTTCACCTATCAGCTCCTTCAAGGATACGACTTCCTCTACCTGTACAAGCACTACGGAGTAAAACTCCAGCTCGGAGGCGCGGACCAGTGGGGCAACATCACCACCGGCACCGAACTTATCCGCCGCACGGGTCAGGGTGAAGCGTTTGCACTCACCTGCCCGCTCATCACCAAAGCGGACGGCGGCAAATTCGGAAAGACCGAGAAGGGCAACATCTGGCTTGATGCAGAACGCACCTCACCATACCAATTCTACCAGTTCTGGCTCAATGTGAGCGATGTCGAAGCAGAGCGCTACATCAAGATATTCACCATGCTCGACAAGCAGACCATCGAATCCGCCATTGCAGCTCACAAGGAGTGCCCGGAGAAAAGGGAGCTCCAGAAACTGCTCGCAAAGGAAGTTACCGTCATGGTACATGGAGAGAAAGAGTACGAGACGGCCGTGAAAGCCTCACAGATGCTTTTCGGCAAGGCTACGACCGAAGACCTCCGTGCATTGGACGAGAAGACCTTCCTTGCCGTATTCGACGGAGTCCCGACCCACGCCATCGACCGCAGCAAACTCCCTCTTGGCATACTTGACGCCCTCGCAGTGGAGACGGACATTTTCCCATCCAAGGGCGAAGCGCGCAAGATGATTCAGCAGAACGGATTCAGCCTCAACAAGGAGAAGATGAACGACATCGCCAGAAACCTCACCGAGGAAGACATCATCGACGGCAAGTACATCCTCGTCCAGAAAGGCAAGAAAGACTATCATATCATCATAGTAAATGGATAAGCCAGCAAGCACAAGACAACTCAAGGTCGGCCGGGAACTTCAGCGCGACCTTGCGGAAATCATCCGCAGCAAGGGGATGACTGCATTCGGCGGAGCCATGGTGACAGTCAGCGAAGTGCGCGTAAGCCCGGACCTGAGCATAGCCAAAGTGTACGTAAGCATTTTCCCGTCCGACAAAGCGGCATCCGTCCTGCCTCTGCTCGAGGAGAACAAGAGAATCATCCGGGGAGAACTTGGCCGCAAGGTCGCTTCCCAATTGAGGATTGTTCCGGAGATTGAGTTCTTCCTCGACAGCACCCTCGATTACGCGGAACACATCGAAGAACTGCTCAAAAAATAGTTGTATGGTGTGAAACCGGGACCGTTCATAGCGATACGATACCTGTTCGCCAAGAAGTCGCACAATGTCATCAACGTCATCTCTGCGATCAGTGCGGCAGGTATCGCCGTAGGTACGGCAGCACTGATACTTATCCTGTCAGTGTGCAACGGATTCAACGACATAATAGACTCCAACCTCTCTGATCTTGACCCGGATATCACCATAAGCCGCACCGACGGGAAACGGTTCTCTTCGGACAGCATCGCCCTGACGGAGATCCTTGGAAGCGATGCAGACAATCTGACGGTGCACCGGGTTCTGGAAGAGGAGGTGTTCCTCACCTATGGTCAAGCTCAGGGAGCAGCCGGAGCAAAGGGTGTGGAGAGCAGTTACATCCAGGATTCAGCATTGTCCGGACACGTCCGCTCAGGAGAATTTTCCCTATACAAGAACGGGTTGCCCCGGGCGATGGTGGGATATTCGCTGGCCGCATCAATGGGCATCAACCCGAAATTTTTGGAAAAGGTCGAACTGCACTACCCGTCAGACACCCCTCGAAATCCCCTCTCCGGCCCCGGATTTGCACTCAACAGCGTAAGGGTCGGCGTCAGTGCCCTTGTCAGCGTAAGCGAGAATGTGGATTCACACCTGATGATTGTCCCGATAGAGACCATGCGAGAACTGGTGGGAGCCGGTGAAGACGAGGTGTCAGCCATTGAACTGACAACGGGCAGAAGTAGCACCAAGCACTGCATCAGACTGCTCAAGTCCGCCCTTGGGGACGAATACCAGGTGATGGACAGATACGAGCGCAACTCGTCGGTGTACAAGATGATGAAATACGAGAAGTTCGCAGTCTATCTGATTCTCATGTTCGTAGTGATCATCATTGCATTCAATATTTTCGGCTCACTGTCCATGCTTGTCATCGAGAAGCGGGAAGACATGAAGATGCTCCACGCAATGGGAGCGAGAGACTCCCTGACAAGAGGCATTTTCGTGTTGGAAGGATGGCTTATCTCGCTGGCAGGAATGGCCGCAGGGCTGCTCGCAGGGGTGTTATTGTGTCTTGTCCAGCAGAAATTCGGGCTCGTCAAGATGCCGGGAGGTTTCGCGCTAAACGCATATCCTGTGATACTCAAGGTATCCGATATCGCAGTGACAGTCATTGGAGTAGCACTTGCCGGACTCGCAATCTCACTTGCGGCGTCACGAAAAAAAAATTTGATTTTTCCTCACTGATTTTTACATTTGTATTATATCTATGGAAGAGACTAAAAAATTATATCCTATCAAGTTCTGTACTATTCAGGACGAATACAACTGGGGCCATGAAGAATTCAAGCTTGCGGACCTTGGATACAAGGACTCGCTTGTCCGCGAGGGATGGCTCGCCGGCAACAGCATCGGCGAATTGATGGACACCTATATCGACAGAATTTCAGGAGACAACACATACGAATATTACGGGAGACAATTTCCTGTGTGCATAAGGCAACTTTCAATCAATGGAGATCTGCCGTTGCAGGTGCATCCGGGGGACGAGATTGCCGCACAGAGATATGATTTTCTCGGCAAGGAGAAGCTCTGGTACGTACTCGGCGCCGGGAAGAACGCCCGCATACTGGCAGGATTCAGGGACAACTGCAACGCGTCGGATTTCTATGCGGCCTGCGAGAACGACAGGACAGACGAGATGATGAATATAATCGCCCCGTATCCCGGTCTGGCGCTGAAGATCCCGTCAGGAGTTCCGCATGCCGCATCCGGAGATATGGAGATTCTGGAAATCGCCGAGTCTTCTCCTCTGGACTTCTGCCTCAACGGAAGAGGGCATGTGGTATCGGAAGACGAGTTTGACCCACAGCTTTCGCTGGTGGATGCCCTGGATTTCATCAAGTTTGAAAAGTTCATGACCGACCCCTCAAATGGAAATACGCTCG
>HF986272.1 GCA_000432655.1 Bacteroides sp. CAG:1060 | reverse complement strand
GATAATAGAGGGCCTGGACAACGGCGTACCGTTCACGTTGTACAGCGAGGGCACCCACAGAGCCGCCAGAGGCATGCTTCCTGTCAAGAAGGGTATCTTCAGAATAGCCAAAATGGCCGCGGAGAAGACCGGGAAAACCATGTGGATAGTACCTGTCGGCATCGATTACGAGTACTTCTTCAGAGAAAGCGGCAGGGCGGCGGTAAGGGTCGGAGAGCCACTGAATCTCATGAAGTACTTCGAAGAGCACCAGGGCCTTACAGAATTTCAGATATATCGCAACCTGTGCAACTGGCTGCAGGAAAGCGACTTGTCCCTTATAGGGCGCATCCCGGAGAGAAGACATGACCGTCTGGCGGGAAGAATGATCCTTGCCGCGCTGAGTCTTCCTGTTTTTGCGGCATTTGCCATTCCGGCCGCCCCAATCTGGCTGAGCGCCATATTCATTCTTCGCAAGTTTGAAGACAAGGCATGGACCCACACAGTCTATTTCGGACTGAGGCTCGCCCTGCCTATTTTCGCACCGTTCCACATGGTATTCGAATACCTGAGGAAATTCTATACGAATATCATAGAAGACCTGGGAATGTCCGGAAAATAATTCCGGCAGATTCTCAATACCCTTTGCGGATGTTTTCCGCTATGCCGGACACCAGACGCACCAGCGACTCCCTGCTTGCCCATGCAGTATGCGGCGAGAAACTGAAGCGCGCCGGGTGTTTCACATTCAGCAGCGGACTGTCTTCCGGAAGGGGTTCCGTGACAAACACGTCCAACGCAGCCCCGGCAATCACACCCTCATCCACGGCAGATGCAAGGGCGGCTTCATCCACGATGCCTCCCCTTCCGAGATTGAGAAGTACAGCCTCGGGCTTCATTTTTGACAGCTCATGCTCTCCGATAAGACCTGAAGTCCTTTCATTCAGCGGAGCGTGGATGCTTACCACATCAGAGATTGAAAGCAGTTCTTCCAATTCAAGGCTCGGATACTCCTTGCAATGTGATGTGCCTGAAGTTGAATAATATACCACATGCATACCGAAAGCAGAAGCCACCCGTGCGACCCGGCTGCCGATAGTTCCCATACCGATTATTCCCATGGTACGGCCGGCAAGTTCCGGGAAAGGCCTGCTGACATTCGTGAATATGCCGCAGCGACTGTAACTTCCGTCTTTTACGAAACGGTCAAAGTAAGCGGCTGAGCCAAGTAGAGAAAGAAGGTGGGTAAAAGTAGCTTGAACCACTGAATCGGTAGAATATCCGACCACGTTGCGAACAATTATTCCTCTGGCCTCGGCCGCCTTCACGTCAATGTTGTTTACTCCGGTCGCAGCCTCGCAGATAAGCCTCAGACGCGCCGCCCGTGAAAGCAACTCCTCGTCCACCTTCACTTTATTGACTATCAGAACATCGCAGTCAGACACGCGCTCCAGAGACTCCTCTCTGCTGCTCATAGGATATGCCACATATTCACCGAGAGACTTCACTTCATCCATAGGGGTATCACCGAGAGTGGATGCATCCAGATATACAATTTTCATGGGCTATGTTACTATTTTTTTAAGGTACAAATCATTTTTCGATTTCAAAAATAAGAATTTTCTCCGACTATTGCCAGTGTCGCATTTATAATGTATATTTGTTTGATGGTTTTTCGGAAACTCTACTAATAATCACAAATAATCATGAAAATCAAAAGACTCATTTGCTCTGCCGCAAGTCTTGCACTGATGCTTGGACTTTCAGTATCCGCATCCGCTCAGACTCCTGTCGGCACAGGCAATCCTTATCTTCCTCTCTGGGAGCATCTTCCTGATGGTGAGCCAAGGGTATTCGAAGACCCGGACAACCCTGGCAAGTTCCGCGCATACATCATCGGCTCCCACGATCTCGAATACAAAGCATACTGCGGTGCGGATATCCGCATGTGGTCAGCTCCGGTAGAAGATCTCACCAATTGGAGAGACGAAGGCCCTATTTTCACCTATCAGGTGGGAGGAGAATGGGACACCATGTTCGCCCCGGACCTCGTGGAGGTCAATAGACATGACGGAACAAGAGAGTACTACCTTTATCCCCACAGCCGTGGTGCCAACCGCGAACCGATGGTCTGCAAGGGCAGCCGTCCAAACGGACCGTTCACCCCTGTCAATCTGACACCGGACGGAAAGAGCACTCTGCCGGGAAGCATCATAGGATTCGACCCGTCCATCTACGTTGAGCAGATAACGGACAAGAACGACCCTGACTACAATATCGGATTCAGAGCCTATGCCTTCTGGGGATATCAGATTTCCAATGCAGCACAGCTCGACCAGAACACCATGTATTCGTTAAGGCCGGGAACGGAGGTGAAACCATATTTCCTTCCTTCAAGTGCACGCTACGGTGTCATAAGGGATCCGGAAGGAACCACTTATCCGGCTCTGTACAAAGGACAGAATCCTGGAGACTTCAACTTCTATGAAGCATCCTCTATCCGAAAGGTAGGCAACAAATTCCTGATGATATTCTCAGGATATTCCGGACCTGATTACGGACTCAGCAGTTCCAACTCCACGCTCCGTTATGCATACGGTGACTCCCCTCTCGGACCATGGCGCAGCGGTGGTGTGCTCGTGGATTCCCGCGGCGTGGTTCTCAACCAGGACGGAAGCGCCCTCACCACCACAAACTTCGGACACAACACCCACGGAAGCCTTGAGGAAATCAACGGACACTGGTATGTATTCTATCATCGCCCACCGCGCGGCTACGGATTCGCACGTCAGGCCATGGTGGCTCCAGTTACTATAGAGTGGGACGAAAAGCCGGTTTCCGAAGGCGGAAAGGTAGTTGTCCGCGGATACGATCCATACGCAAAGGACAAGAAATGGGAAGCAGCCGCAGCCAACGGTGACGTTTACACGGGCGCCGAGGTTACTTCCGAAGGATTCCAGGTATTCGGTCTCGATCCATTCAAGTATTATTCAGCCGGTTACGCCTGCTATTTCTCCAACAACAATGCCCTTCAGGACAGCTGGGATATCTGGGACAACAGCATGGATGTCAACATGGACAAGGGTGATATCGTAGGATTCAAGTATTTCGGATTCGGTGGCCTTTCCAGGGCGCAGATGGGTCTGAAGCCATTCAGAGGCACACGCCCAGGCGACAAAACCGCGATCAACCTGTTCCTCACTCCAAAGACAGCCAAGGCGTTCAAAATCAAAGTGATGCTTGACGGCCCTTACGCCAACAAGGCTTGGAACGGAAAGCAGATTGCAGAAATTGAAGTTCCGGCACGTTCATCAAGAACGCCGCAGAAGTTCACCGCTGACGTTTCCAAATATGTGGACAGGCTCGGCGGAAAACATGCCATCTATCTTATCGCTGAAGGAGAGGACGGACAGGTATGCGTACTTCACGGAATCGGATTCAGCAACAAAAAGCAATCCATAGATATGCCTATGGTGCCTAAGGTTGATATCAAAGTGGACGGAAAATCCATTGAAATGCCGGCTACTCCTGTAAGATTCAACCACCAGAACGGTTATACCGGCTACAACAATTACGAAGCTGAATTCGGTATCCCTGCCGTCGGCAACGAAATACCAAAAGTAAGCGCCAGCTGCAGCAATCCTGACGTCAAGATCAGTATTACACAGCCTGTCACCAAATACGGAAAAGCAACAATAGTCTGCGACTACAAGGGCGTTGTCAAGACTTACACCCTCAGCCTCAAAACCGCCAACGAGACAGCGACAGCGATGAAAATTGTCGAAGACGGAGGCACAGGTCCATACAAAGCGCTCATGGTGACAGAACCAAGCCTCGAAGCACATACGGTTTTCCGCCCTGCGGATCTCTCCGTATTCGGAAAGAACAACCCGCTTCCTGTCATCGTATGGGGTAACGGCGCCTGCACAAATTCTCCTTGGGAGCATATCAATTTCCTAAGTGAAATAGCTTCCCATGGATACATCGTGATTGCTACCGGATATATGCCTGTCGATGGACAGACCAACTACGGTGCAATGTCCACCTCAGAGCAGCAGATTGAAAGTATCGACTGGGCTGAAAAAGTCAATGCTGACCCGGCAAGCCCATACTTCAATAAGCTTGACACCAAGAACATAGCCGCTGCCGGAATGTCCTGCGGAGGTCTCCAGACATTGAGCAACGCAGCCGATAAGCGACTTAAGACCATCATGATTTGCAACAGCGGACTCTTCGTGGACAGTTCCACTGCAGTTCCAGGTATGCCTATGCCTCACAAAGAGAGCCTCAAGAGCATTCATACTCCTGTTCTCTATATGCTCGGAGGACCTGAAGACATCGCATACAACAACGGCATGGACGACTTCAAGCGCATAGACCACGTGCTTGCCGTAGCAGTCAACTACCCTGTCGGACATGGCGGAACCTACGGACAGCCTCATGGAGGAGAATTTTCAGTAGTGGCACTCAAATGGCTCGACTGGAACCTCAAGGGCGACAGAAGCGCTTTGATGTTCTTCGTAGGAGAAAAGCCGGGAATCCTTCAGAGAGAGGGCTGGAGTGTCGAGAGCAAATTCAGGATGCAGAGAAGGTAATTCATTATCAACCAATATCATTTTATGAAAGCATTAAAAACCACTGTTTGCGCACTTGCACTTGCTGCCTGTGCACTTGTATCGGCCCAGCCGCGCGGACGCGCCCCGCAGCCGATTACAGACGGTCTCAAAGATGCCTACAAGGATTATTTCAAGGTAGGTGTGGCCGTCAACATCAACAACGTGACCGACCCGGCACAGATTGCCCTCATTCAGAGGGAGTTCAACAGCATCACCGCTGAAAATGCGATGAAACCTCAGCCAACTGAGCCTAAGAAGGGCGAGTACAACTGGGAAGATGCCGACAAAATCGCAGATTTCTGCCGCCAGAACGGTATCAAACTTCGTGGACACTGCCTTATCTGGCACAGTCAGATCGGCTCATGGATGTATCAGGATGAGAACGGCAAGCTTCTTCCTAAGGAAGAATTCTTCGCCAATATGAAGAGCCACATCAACGCCATCGTTTCCCGCTACAAAGATATCGTTTACTGCTGGGACGTAGTCAATGAGGCTATGGCAGACGAGCAGCGCTATCCGGGTGCATCGCCTTACCGCAACTCCCCTCTCTTCCAGATTGCAGGAGACGAGTTCATCGCCAAGGCTTTCGAGTATGCACGCGAAGCTGATCCTAACGCACTTCTTTTCTACAACGACTACAACGACGCTGATCCTGGAAAATGCCAGAGAATCTGCGATATGGTCAAGAAGATGAAGAATGCCGGTGTGCCTATCGACGGTATCGGAATGCAGGGTCACTACAACATCTATGGACCTACTCCTGAGGCTATTGATGCAGCCATCACCAAGTATGCAGAACTCGTTGACCACATCCACATCACAGAGCTTGATATCCGTGTAAATGAGGATATGGGTGGCGGTCTCCGCTTCAACCAGGGTGCAGCCAAGATAGCTGATTACGAGAAAGTTCTTCAGGAAGACCAGTATGCCCAGCTGTTCAGAGTGCTCCGCAAACACGCTGACGTAGTGGATTGCGTTACATTCTGGAACCTCGGCGACAAGGATTCTTGGCTCGGTGTCAACAACTATCCTCTTCTTTTCGATGCAGAGTATCAGCCTAAGAGAGCTTACAACATCGTTAAGCATTTCAACCCTGCACAGGACAATCCTGTTATCAAGGAAGACTTCGTTCCTTCTTCATTCAATGCCCCTGGCCAGGAATATCCTATGGTCAACTCACAGGGATATGCACGTTTCCGCGTCAATGCCCCTAAGGCTACTTCCGTAATCGTTAGCCTCGGTCTTGGCGGACAGGGCGGTACCGTACTCCGCAAGGGTGACGACGGATACTGGTGGGGAACGACCGCAGGTCCTATGGACGAAGGATTCCACTACTATCATCTTACCATCGACGGTGGCGTTGTTAACGATCCGGGTACCGGTTTCTTCTTCGGCTCTTGCCGTTGGGAGAGCGGAATCGAGATCCCTGCACACGATCAGGATTTCTATGCAGAGAAGAACGTTCCTCACGGAAATGTAGAGCAGGTTCTCTTCTGGTCAGAAAGCACACAGCAGGTACGCCGCGCATTCGTTTACACTCCTCCTACCTACGATTCAAGCAAGAACAAGAAGTATCCTGTACTCTACCTGCAGCATGGCTGGGGCGAGAACGAGACTTCATGGCCGGTTCAGGGCAAGGCTGGACTCATCATGGACAACATGATTAACGACGGTCGCGTAGAGCCATTCATCGTAGTCATGACTTATGGTATGACCAATGATGTCGTATTCGGACGCATGGGTGGATTCACAGCCAAGGAATTCGAAACCGTACTCGTAGACGAACTCATACCTTACATTGATTCACACTACAGAACCAAGGCAAAGAAAGAATTCCGCGCTATGGCAGGTCTTTCAATGGGAGGTATGGAAACCCACGCTATCACACTCCGTCGCCCTGAGACATTCGGTTACTGGGGACTTCTCAGCGGTGGTACCTATACTCCGGAAGAAGTAGCAGGCACCGGCGTGAAGGGTATCTTCATCGGATGCGGAAGCAAGGAGAATCCAGAAGGAGTTACCAAGGCTGCCGAGGCTCTAAAGGCTGCAGGATACAATGCCATGTCTTACGTTTCTCAGGACACTGCACACGAGTTCCTCACATGGCGTCGCTGCCTCTATGAAATGGCTCCGATGCTCTTCAAGAAATAGTTTGAAAAAGACTAATCCGCAAAGCGGCCGATTCTGTCGGCCGCTTTTTTGTATGTCAGGCTTATTTCATCGACTCTGTGGTAGTGAAGAAAATGACAGCGTATCTTATTTCCACGTACCGGATTTGCTGCTGTGGCTTTCTTGTGATCTGTAATTGATGTCACGTCCGCAATGAGGACACTTCAGATGGTCTGTTACTGTTCTGGACCTAATATTTATTATATAGTGCTTGATTCCGTAATTTGAATACGTTCTACTGCCAGCCAGCACCGTTCCATTTTCGCTAAGTTCCAAGTGCTTTTCGATTGATTTAACTTCCTCCTGATCATATTCCTTGGTTGAGTTCTGCCAATTACCGTATGTTGTGCCTCTATCTATCAAGCCAAAGCGATGGCAGTGAGGACACCTGCAGCGTTTGACCTCGGTCCATGTGACCCAAATCATGATTATCAGCACAATGAATTGCCACCAGACTCTTCCGGCCAAAGTAACTTCCATCCATGCGCATACAATTTTTAATATATACCAATAGAGGAAGCAGGCAAGAATCTTGACAAGCCAGTTTGGGAAGAAGCGTATAAGTCCTGCGGCTCGTATACATAGCCATGGCAGCACGAAAATAAAGAAAATAAACATCAGCATCGAGCTAAGCAGAGTCTGAAGAAGCCGCCAAAATTCCTGCGGAATACTCCACTTGACCGGAAAAGAGAAAGTGGCAGGGTAATACTTGTAATATGTTCCGTCTTTATACAAAAGATTGTTCAGCGAGTAGTTCCTTACATAATAATTTGACAGATCTATGAACATAGACACATGCAGAAGTGCCTTTTTCCACCATTCCGGTGACTTTTCCAAGCGTTCATTATACATCTTTTCAACCTCGGAAAGGCCATAATCCCCTTGTTTACTATAGTACATCGCCACCTTGTCGGGAGCAAACATTTCCGGGTCGTAGCTGCTCCTTTCCGGAAAGGTCATAATGATGCGACGGCCGTCTTTAAGCTGGGCGTACCACATTTCATTTGCAACGAACCATTTCAACCTCGAGCCATTATAGATGCTTGGAATCGTCCTTAGACCGCCGACTTGGGCACAGAGTCCCAGCAAAGTAACCTTAGTGCCTTTTTCAAGAGTTATTTCCTTTTCCGCCTTGTCATCGTCGTCAAGAACCGAAACCTCTCTGCTCTCCTTGATAGTCACTGGTATACGATAATTTTGAACCTCATCAGCGGGAATCTCCCTGAATTGGAACTTATCGGCAATGTTCGCTTTCTGGCATGATGCGAGCGTCATCAGTGCTAGGAGGAGGAGGTAGAGCGCATATTTTTTCATACTGGCTATGGTATTGCAAAAATGATGGATTTGATGAAGTATAAACTTCCCCTTTTCAGGACAGTCTGAGATTAGACTGCTAATATAGTATATTTTAGTTATTCTGCCGCATGTTGCAGTCGCTAAGTCAAGTTTCCGCCTGCATCCTCAGATCATCAACGC
>HF986271.1:12561-17612 GCA_000432655.1 Bacteroides sp. CAG:1060 | reverse complement strand
GTCGGATTGGTGGAGATTCCGGAAATCTTCCTTGACAATACGGACCGCAACAGAACGTCTCCGTTTGCCTTCACCGGCAACAGATTCGAGTTCCGTGCCGTAGGGTCATCCGCCAACTGCGCTGGAGCTATGACCACTCTGAATGCCGCAGTGGCCGAGCAGCTCAAGATTTTCAAGACTGAAGTAGATAAGGAGCTTGCAAAAGGCAAAAAGACCAATGTGGCCATTATGGATGCCTTGAAGCCGATCATTGCATCTGTGATTGATGTGGTATGCTTCGACGGCAACGGATACAGTGAAGAGTGGAAAGAAGAAGCCAAGAGGCGCGGACTTGACACCGAGACCAGTGTTCCTGAGATGATCAAGGTATTCACCAAGCCTGAATCCATAAAAATGTTTACCGGGACCGGCGTCTATACCGAGAAAGAACTTGAGGCCCGCAATGAGGTTAAGTGGGAGATGTACACCAAGAAAGTCCAGATAGAGTCCAGAGTGCTGGTCAGAATGGCCATCAACCATATTATCCCTGCCGTGCTCGAGTATAAGTCAAAACTTCTCAAGGAGGTGGCCCTCTGCAAGGATGTTTTCGGATCTACGGACAGTTGCACTACGGAACTTGAACTCATAGCCAAAATATCAAGCTATGTGGAGGACGTAAGAGTCAAGACTGCCGCCATGAAAGAAGCGCGCAAGAAAGCCAACGCTATCGAGAATGAGTATGAGAAAGCCAAGGCTTATCACGAAATAGCCGAAGCGCTTTTCGACCTCAGAAAGCCAATCGACAAACTCGAAGAGATTGTGGACAACAAGAGTTGGCCTCTGCCTAAGTACCGGGAAATGCTGTTTATCAGCTAGACTCGTCCGCGAGCATCCAGCCCTATGGGGTCAAAAATGCTCGTATCCCATAAAATCCCTGTCGGAACCTTTCCATACAAGGCCCGGCAGGGATTTGTCTATTCGTCCTATTATATAATGGGGCACACCCAAAGACTTCTCCGCCTCTTGACTTATGGTGAAAAGGAGCTCGTAATCCTCTCCTCCGCAGAGCGCGAGTTCTATCGGATCGAGTCCAAATTCCTTACAGTAAACGTTAAGCTGTCCGGAAGTGGGAATTCTTTCTGTTTCTACCTCCGCTCCGACTCCGGATGCCCGGAGTATGTGTCTTAGGTCTGAAGCCACACCGTCAGAAATGTCCATCATGGCATGCACGCCTTCAACTGCAGACAGTTCAAGACCTTCATGGATTCTTGGAGAAGGGGAGTGATGGCGAGTCCTCAGGTACTCGTATCCGGCGCGATTGTGAAGAATGCAGTCAAGTCCGGCAGCAGAGTCGCCAAGGGGGCCGGTGACACAGACCAAATCGCCATTTTGTGCATGATGGCGACATTTGGCCCGTCCGGTCTCAATCTCGCCTGTGACAGCGACATTTATGCACAATCCCATTTTGCTTGAGGTCGTATCTCCTCCCAGCAAAGTGCAAGCGAATTGGTCTGATATTGCGCAGAACCCGTCCATAAAGCGCTGAATCCAGTCTCCTGTAAGTCCTTTAGGGAGCGCAATCGAAAGAAAAGAAGATACGGGTCTGGCACCCATGGCGGCAATGTCGCTCATGTTGACTGCCAGGGATTTCCATCCAAGTTCGAAGGGCTCGCTTCGGTCAAGTATGAAGTGGGTCCCTTCCACCAGCATGTCCGTGCTCACCACTGTCTGAAATCCTGCCTTCTGCGGCAGAATCGCACAGTCATCGCCAATGCCGGCAAAACCGTCAGGGACACTCACCCGGCGCTTTATTGAATCTATAAGGTCAAACTCTCCCATATCGCGATAAGTCCGGATTTGACAGCGCTATGTCCACCGTAATGAAGAAGAACTCTGCTTCCACCATATTTTTTGACAAGTTCTGCGACTTGATTCTCTGTATCACGGCCGAATACGACCTGTGTGGGAGCATAATACTGGAAATTCTGCATGACGTGATTGTTTGTTTACGCAAATATACCAATAATCGTACATTTTTTCAGAAAAACTATGCGGCGCCTCACCAAGTTATCAAAAATGTACTACCTTTGCATTTATTAACAGCATTGTTAAACACTACGGTTAAATGAAAGAAAATATCAACACCGAGGCTGCTATCCTCAAAGCAGCGGAAACCCTCTTCAAGGAGAAGGGATTCAAAGGCACCACGACTACACTGATTGCCGGACAGGCCGGCGTAACCCATGCGATGCTTCACTATTACTTCAGGACGAAAGAGCAGATTTTCACCAAAGTCCTTGACGGATACATCAAGGAGATGCACGATAATTTCAAGCAGTCCATGAGTCATACCAGCCTGGATGACACTATCTGCTCCGCCACGGCAAGTCTGTTCGAATTCTTCCGGGAGCATCAGGGTGAGATGAAAGTAATCCTTGAGGTGGCGGAGAACCACCCCGATATGCTTGACAAATACCGCGCGGGCGTCCACAATATGCTGACCACGGCATTTGCAAAACATGACGAGAGAATCAGCGCAGCCGCGCAGTCCGGTGATACGGAAGTGCGTCCCATGTCCGAGATTTTGGAGACAATTATATTTTCCACATATTCCACGTTCGCGCTTCTTCCTCTCGCCAGGCTTGTACTGACGGGAGACCTTGATTCTTTTCTTGAGCACAGGAAGCATCAGACGATAGAAGTTGTAAGATGTATGACACAAAAGAAACATGACAAATGAAAAAAGCATTCCTTATTCTGCTGATATCCGCAGCAGGTGCAGGTGCGGCAGCTCAGACAAGCCTTGACGAGTGCATAAGGCTTGCCTGCGACAATTATCCTCAGGTCAAGGAAATGTCACTCATCGAAGCCACCGGGAATTATGACATATCCAGCGCGGGCATGGCATGGATTCCTCAGTTGAGCATTTCAGGAAAGGCATCCTGGCAGTCTCAGGTGGTGGAAATGCCTTTTGAGATGCCGGGAGTGGATTTCAATATCCCTCATGACCAATATGTCGTCACCGCCGACCTGACGCAGCAGATATGGGATGGAGGCGCGACCAGAAGTCGTAAAGAATTGTCCGCCGCCGGGACGGACGTCAAGAAAAAACAGCTTGAGACCTCACTCTATTCTCTTAAGGCAAGAGTGGAAAACGTATATCTCGGCGTTATCCTCATCGATCAGCAGATAGAGATCAACAAACTCCTGGAGAAAAGCCTTCTTAGAAGCAAGGAGGACGCTTCGGCCATGGTAAGCGAAGGTATGGCGCTGAGTACGGATCTGGATCAGATTAGTGTAAACATTCTGAATTGCCTCCAGCAGCGCTCCGCTCTTGAGTCGGACAGGCAGTCCTATCTGAAAGTATTGGGGCTTCTGACCGGACGGGACATGACTTCGGAAACGCTGGTTACTCCGGAAACGACTTCTGTTGAAGGCAGTTATGATTTCTCACAGAGGCCGGAAATGTCTCTGTACGCAGCACAGCTCGAGCAGAGTGAACTGCAGCTTAAGCAGATTAATACTCAGATTTCTCCAAAACTCAACCTCAATCTTCAAGGCGGTTACGGAAGACCTGGCATGAATATGCTCTCAGGCGATTTCTCCGGGTATTTTGTTGCAGCGCTTAAGTTCCAATGGAATATCGGAGCCCTTTATACAAGGAACAACGACATCCGCAAGGCAAAGGCCGATGCAGCCAGAATCGAACTGGACAGAGAGACTTTCCTTCTGAACAGCAGCATCGAGGCGGAGCAGAAGATGAACGAAATAAAGAAAGCCCGGGACGTGCTCACGCAGGATGCGGATATCATATCTCTGAGAAAACGTATCCGTGAGACGGGCGAGACACAATATAAGGAAGGAGTCATCAAGATGAGCGACTTTCTGTCTCTGCTCGACGAGGAATACAAGGCTTTAGCCAGCGAATCCCTGCACAGGGTTCAACTCATCATGTCCATTTACGATTACAAGAACACGACAGGTCAAACATTATGAAACAGATTGTAAAACTCTTTATGGCCGGCACATGCGTATTAGCGCTCGGTGCCTGCAGAAATGATATTGATTACGACGCCTGCGGCCAGATAGAAGCTGTTCAGATTACCGTATCCGCAGAGAGCAACGGAAAAATTCTCTCCCTTGATGTGGAGGAAGGCGACAATTTGCACCAAGGTCAGATTCTCGGAGCCATAGATTCCGTGCAGACATGGCTTCAGATCCAGGAGCTGCAGCAGAGAAAAACCGGTGCGGAATCAAAGCTCATCGATATAAAGAAGCAGCAGGCTCCACAGATCAGCCAGTTGGAAAGCCTTGAAAATGACTACAGAAGGTTCTCGGCTCTCCATGCAAAAGAAGCAGCCTCCCAAAAGCAGGTGGATGATATCAGCAGTCAGATTAATACCCTCAAAGCTCAGATGAGCGCGCAGGAGCAGACCTGGACACGCAACAATCAGTCCATCGCCTCCGAAATTTCAACATACAACATCCAGTTCGCACAGAAGCAGGATCAGCTTTCCAAATGCCGCATCTCTTCTCCTATCGCTGGCACTGTCCTCACTAAATATGCCCAGGCAGGGGAGAATGTCACTGCCGGAAAGCCTCTTTTCAAGATTGCCGATTTGTCAAATGTCTTCGTAAGGGCATATTTCACCACCGAACAACTCGGTTCGCTCAAACTCGGCGACACACTTACAGTCATCCCTGATGACGGCAGCGCATCTCCGAAAAAATACACCGGAACGCTGACATGGATTTCAGAACAGGCAGAGTTTACTCCTAAGAACATTCTGACACGAAACGAGAGGGCGGATTTGGTGTACGCGACCAAGATATCCATTCCAAATGACGGATATCTTCGCCTGGGAATGTATGCATATATTAAAATCGAGAAATAATGAGTGAAATTGAGGTCTGTGGCGTATGCAAATCCTTCAAAAAGACACAGGCACTTAAGGACATATCGTTCAGCGTGGAGAAGGGAGAAATTTTCGGTCTGATAGGGCCGGACGGAGCGGGGAAGACATCCCTTTTCCGTATTCTCACCACGCTGTCTGTTCCGGACAGCGGCTCTG
>HF986271.1:0-12522 GCA_000432655.1 Bacteroides sp. CAG:1060 | reverse complement strand
GGCGGTCTGGACATTGCGGCGGACTATGCTGAAATACGGGCACAAATCGGTTATATGCCCGGACATTTCGCCCTGTACCAAGATCTCAGCGTAGAAGAGAACCTGAAGTTCTATGCTACGGTCTTTGGCACCGATATCGCTTCCAACTATGACAATATCAAGGATATCTATTGCCAGCTGGAGCCGTTCAAGGACCGCAAGGCCGGCGCTCTGTCCGGGGGAATGAAGCAGAAACTCGCACTATGCTGCGCGCTGGTACACCGACCGCGGGTTCTGTTTCTGGATGAACCGACAACCGGTGTCGATGCCGTGAGCCGTAAGGAGTTCTGGGAAATCCTGTCCCGCATCCGCAAATCCGGCGTCAGTATCATGGTATCCACGCCATATATGGATGAGGCCGCCAGATGCGACAGGATAGCCCTTATTTCCGAAGGACACATAATAGGCGAAGGAACTCCTCAGGAGATTCGGGATTCGTACCCTGAAACACTTTACGAGGTCTTTTCCGATGAAATATTCCCGGTCCTCAAGTTCCTTAAGAGTGCGAGCGGAATACTGAGTTGTTATTCGTTCGGCTCGTGCTGCCATGCATCTGTCGCTCCGGACGGGCCGGATGCCACAAAAATAGCTTCCATGCTTGAACAAGCAGGATTCAAAAACTGCACTGTAAAGAAGATTGAGGCAGGAATCGAAGACTGCTTTATGAGACTTTCATGATGGATAAGTATAGTATAAAAGTAAAAGGGCTTACCAAAAAGTTCGGTAGTTTCACTGCCGTGGACAATATCAGTTTCGAGGTCAAGGAGGGAGAAATTTTCGGATTTCTCGGGGCCAACGGAGCTGGAAAGACCACTGCAATGAGGACACTTTGCGGTCTGAGCCGCCCGACTTCCGGAGAGGGTACGGTAGCCGGATACGATATCCGTACCCAACAGGAAGAAATCAAGAAGAATATCGGATACATGAGTCAGAAATTCTCCCTGTACCCTGATTTGAAGACTCGTGAGAATATCGAACTGTATGGCGGCATCTACGGATTATCCGACTCACAGATAGCATCCAAGACGGCTACCATGCTGAAAAGGCTCGATATGGAAGAGGCGGCGAACATGTTTGTCTGTGATATGCCGCTCGGATGGAAACAGAAACTGGCATTCAGCATAGCTATGATACACGAGCCTAAGATTCTTTTCCTTGATGAGCCTACCGGAGGAGTGGATCCGAAGACACGAAGGAATTTCTGGGACATGATTTACGAAGCGGCGGAAAAAGGTGTGACGATATTCGTCACCACTCACTATATGGACGAGGCCGAATACTGCGACCGTGTATCCATTATGGTTGACGGAAGAATCGAGGCCCTGGACAGCCCTCATGCTCTCAAAGAGCGCTTCGGAGTCGCCGACATGGATGGCGTGTTCACCCTTCTGGCCGGAAGAGCAAGACGTAGTAACGATTGAGTACATTGATTATGAAAGAAATCGCTACATTTATCAAGAAAGAGTTTCTGCATATCTTCAGAGATGTGAGAACCATGATGATAGTACTTGTATTGCCTGTCGTCCAGATTCTCCTGTTTGGATTTGCCATGAGCACCGAGGTCAACAATGCTGTAGTGGACATTCTTGGTGACGTCAATGATCCGCAGGTCAGAATGATTGTCCAGAGAATCGACAACAATCCTTATCTGGAGACCGGTGCTTATCTTTCTACCGAAGCGGAAATGGATGCCAGACTTCGTAAAGGCAAGTCAAAGGCGGTTGTCTGCTTCGAGCGGAACTTCAATCAGAAAAGTGAGAAAGACGGCAACGCTGCGATAAAAGTGATATGTGACGGATCTGACCCGAATACCGCCCAGATGGTGGGCAACTATATTCAAGGAGTTGTAAATGAAGACATTGACTCCGGAGCATCTGTCCAGGCCGTACAGATGATGTACAATCCGGACATGAATTCTTCATATAATTTCGTGCCGGGCGTCATGGGTCTTATCTTGATGCTGATATGCTCAATGATGACCGCTGTATCCATCGTAAGAGAGAAAGAGTTCGGCACGCTGGAGCTCGTGCTGGTGTCACCTGTCAAGCCGTTCTGGATAATCATCAGCAAACTGATTCCTTATCTGGTGCTGTCCGTAGTTAATTTCGCTTCCATCATACTGCTGGCCAGATTTGTAATGGGAGTCCCTATACGGGGCAGCCTTGCACTGGTGTCCGTTTCATCCCTGCTGTTCGTAGGCGCGTCATTGGGACTTGGTCTTTTGATTTCCACGATTTCCAGGACCCAGCAGACTGCGATGCTTCTATGCGGAATGGGACTTACCATGCCGACCATGATGCTTGCGGGTATAATTTTCCCGTGTGAGAGCATGCCGGTGGCATTACAGTTAATCTCCGATATAATTCCTGCCAAATGGTACATCATCATTATCAAGAGAATCATGATTCAAGGTGTGGGCTTCGCGGCCATAGCCAAAGAGTTTATCATACTCGCAGGCATGATGATTCTGCTGTTGTGGTTCAGTATCAAGAGGTTCAAGACAAGACTTCAATAGGAGGAAATGATTATGACTTGGAAGTATCTGTTGAAAAAAGAGTTTCTGCAGTTCCTTAGGGATCCGGGAATGCCACGTATGGTGATGATGTTCCCGCTGATTATAGTGCTGGTGTTTCCGTTTGCGGCTACCATGGAAGTGAAGAATATCAAACTTTCTGTGGTGGATTGCGACAGAAGCGAAGAATCGGCGATGCTCGTTGAAAAATGCACAAGTACCGGTTATTTCCAACTTGCGGAAATGAGTTCTACTCCGCAAAGAGCGCAGGAACTTATGGATTTCGGCAAAGTGGATGCCATTCTTACAATCAATGCCGGATTTGCCCGCTATATGGGAGAAGACGCCGCACAAGGAGAGAAACTGCCTATCAGCATCAAGGTCAATACGGTCAACGGCACGAGGGGCAGCATAGGCTCGAAATATCTCTCAGCATGCGTATCCTCATTTGTCGCCCAGAGAAAGTCAGGAGGCGGAGCCGGAGTAGCATCTCCTCGCAAAATGGAAGTATCCTATCGATACAACGATCTTCTTGATTATAAGCTATTCATGCTGCCGGCTCTGATAGTAATCGCCATCACTATGATGTGCGGGTTCATGCCGGCGCTCAATATCGTGGGAGAGAAGGAAAAAGGCACTATCGAGCAAATGAATGTTACTCCGGTACGCAAGAGCGCATTTATAATATGCAAGATGATACCGTATGTTGCCGTAGCTTATTTCATGGTGTTCTCCTGCATGATTCTGATGAGACTGGTGTACGGCTATCACTGTGCCGGCAGCATCCTTACGATAATGCTGTTCACCTTGGCTCATATCGTGGTGATGGCATCATTCGGACTGCTGGTGTCCAACTTCAGCGAGAATACCCAGCAGGCCATGTTCGTGATATGGTTCTTCAGCATGGTATTCATGCTCATGAGCGGCATATTCACGCCTGTGGAATCCATGCCTAAATGGGCCGAAGCCATGTCTCTCGCCAACCCTCTGCGCTATTATGCAGTGGCCATGCGTTCAATCTACATCAAGGGAGGAACTCTGGCCGACAACTGGTTCAACTTCACCCGCCTCGCCGGACTGGGTCTGATGACCACCTTCTGCGCGATTAAAAGCTATAAGAAGACCTGTTGACATGGAGGGATGCAGCCCCTTGCATCAGGCGCTTATCTGACAATCGTCGAACTCAAGCTCCAATTCGCTGATGAGGCTCGCGATTTCAGCAGAGCTCTCAATCCATGTTCTTAATTCTGTACTCATACTCTATCTTATTTGATAGTGCAAAGTTACGGCGCCATTTTGTCAACTTATGACAAAAATGGCGTCGTTTCAAAAATTATCATAATTATTGTATATTTGAGCGTCAAACAGGATACAGGAAGATGATATGATAGCGACGATTCCGTACATAAATCAAAAATACAGACAGTTCAATACGCAGATATTCTCAGATGCGCTGCCGGAGATTCCCATCGCCTTGAGCAAGTCAAGGCACTATCCCGGACAAGTGTGCTTCAAAAGGCACCGGCATCTTCTGAAGGGCGACAGCGTGAGCGATTTGTGCCTTAAGATAAGTACGTTATATGACTTCGAGGAATCAGACATTGAGGATGTCATCATCCACGAGATGATACATTGCTACATACTGACTCAGGGGCTTCATGACAGTTCGGCGCACGGAGTGGTTTTCAGAAGGTTCATGTCCGATATCAACTCCCGTTTCGGAAGACATGTAACCATCTCGCACAGACTCAAAAAGGATCAGGCCGGCACAATCCCGGTGGAGATAAAGCCCAAAACCCGCACCGTTGCGCTGGTCTCGCTAAAAGACGGGCGGCGCGGCATAAAGGTTCTCCCTGGCACGGAGCGAAGCATACGGGCATACACTTCCGGCATACGACGGCATTTCAATGTGGACTCGTTAAAGCTTTACAGGAGCAACGACCCGTTTTTCGGCGGATTCCCAAGTTCTTCGGCACTCAGGATATATCTTCTCAACGAAGACGACATACAAAGACATTTCACCAACAACACAGCACACAATGACAAATAAGCACACAAAGGACGTAGCTCTAGTTCTTGCCAGCGGGGGACCCAGGGGATTCGCATATATCGGGGCGATAGAAGAACTTGAGGCACGGGGGTACAATATCACTTCTGTGACCGGATGCTCCATAGGCTCCCTGGTAGGAGGCATATATGCCGCCGGGGGACTGCAGGACTTCAAGGAATGGCTGTTCCAGCTCAACAACTACAAGCTGCTCGGCCTTTTAGACATCTCGCTGAGCAAAAGCTATCTGGTAAAAGGGGAAAAGGTCATCAATGCCATCAAGAACATTGTGCCTGACGTAAATATTGAAGATCTGCGCATCCCATACCGTGCCGTGGCTACCGACCTGTACACTGGAGAACAGGTTGTTTTCAAGAGCGGAAAGCTGTTCGAAGCCATACGCTCATCCATTTCAATACCGTCCATGTTCCGGCCGGTGCGCATGGGAAACCATACAATGGTGGATGGTGGTATTCTCAACACCGTTCCAATGGATATAGCGGTCCGCAACGGGCACGACCTTCTTGTGACATTCGACGTCAACCAGATTGACAGCGATAAAATAGCCGCATCCCTTGCGGCATATCACGAAGCCAAGAACAAATACTCCGACTCGAAACTTGACATAAAAGGCGTATTGGAGCAGTTGCCGGTCAAAAAGGAAAAATCCCTGCTTGAAATGGCAAAGTGGGTAGGGGACGAGACCCACAAACTGATACTTAAGGACAAGGAAGCCCATCAGAAAGTCAAGGAAATAGACAAAAAAGCGGAAGAGGCCAACATGCCTTTTGTGGAAGATGACAACTACTATTCCATCCTTTCACGTTCTTTCTCCTTGATGCTCAGCACCGTGGCGCGCCTTCAACTCCAGCTTTTCAAGCCTGACATACTCGTCAAGATGAACTTTGACTCGTACGGCAACATCACGGACTATACCAAAGGAGCGGAAATTTCCGACAAGGGGCGCGAACTGATGTCCAAAGCTCTGGACGAATACGAAAAATCCCTGTAATGGACCAGCCTAAGATAGAACGGCTGCTGCGGCTCATGCAGCTCCTCTCCGGCAATGTGGACTACAGCATCGGAGAACTTGGAGACCGTCTTGACATGTCACCAAGAACCATTTATAGATACATAGACACTCTCAAGAGCGCCGGCTTTGCCGTGACCAAGCTGCACTCCGATGTCTATAAGCTCAGCAGCATGCCTTCGAGAAGCGTGGACATCGACAATCTCATATATTTCTCCGAAGAAGAAGCGTATCTTGTCAATTCTCTGATAGACAGGCTCATCCCGTCGAATACCCTCAAGTCCAATCTCAAGCAGAAACTCTCTGCCATATACGACTCCACAAGCATTGCAGACTATGTGGACAGCAGAAGCAACTCTACGCACGTCGAACTGCTTGGAAAAGCCATAAAGGAGGGCCACAAAGCAATCCTCAGGCAATATGAGTCCGGACATTCACATTCGGTCCGAGACCGGCTTGTGGAGCCCTTCGCCTTCACGACCGATTATGTGGACGTATGGGCGTTCGACACGGAAGATGGCCGCAACAAACTGTTCAAAATTTCCCGAATAGGCGAAGTTGAAATCACGGAAGAGAGGTGGAGCCGCGAATCAGAACACCACAAATCACCCTCTGACATATTCCGCATGACAGGAGAATATGTCGAACACATCAGACTGAAACTCAGTTTTATGGCAAAAAACCTTCTCGTAGAGGAGTTTCCCCTGTCGGCGAGGCAGTTGAATAAGGAGGATGACCATTGGATCCTGGAAACCGATATATGCAATATGCGCGGTGCCGGACGCTTTGTAGGCGGTCTTATGGACGAGGTTGAAATTCTGGAAGGGGAGGGGCTCAAGTCTTACTTGAGACAATACTGCCACAACTACTTGACCCGCAGCGGCATCTGACCTCGGGCTTCATTATCTTTTCTTTCTTCTTCCGAAAAAATACCGCATCATGCCGACCACAAGGCTGTCCATAGGAAGAAAGTGCAGCGCGGCACTCTTCACGGAAGAAGCCAGAAGCGCGACAGGCGAGAAGCAGGCCTTTGCACTCAGGTATCTGCCTTTAAGTTCCGCCTTCTTGCGGACAAGTTCTGAAGATAGCTCTGAACGCGCCGCATCAAGGGACTTCAAGTCTTTGATATCAAGGTAATTCATGTCATTTATCTTCAAAAAACAGACGGACAAACATCCTGACAAGCGAGCTGAGGAAGAGTTTGTTGCGAAGCAGATATAAAATCAACAGCACCACCAGAAAAAACGCAGACACGATAAAAGCTCCGCCCGCATAACTTCCGATCAACTTACCGATTAGCAATATGCCGCCAAAGGCCGCCGACGTGATGATTATCCCCACTATGGTAAGAAACAATATGGTGAGAATAATCTTGTTGAGGGTGACAGAGAGTCCTTTGGCTGTACGCAACTTGAGATCGTCGATTTTAAGGTCGGCGTATTCCGTTGCACTCTTGCCAAGGTCCTCAAGAGAATTCATGAAGTCCGGTTTCATACCTCTTCAGCAGTATTGCATGACTCTTCGGAAACATCTTCCTCCGCATCTCCTGCGCAAAAATCATTTTCCAGATTTTTCAGATGCTCGGACACTTTATCCTTCACATCACGACGAAACTGCTTTCCCTCCTCAGAGGAAAGAAAAGACCCGATGGCTATGCCGATAGCTGCACCGGCAATAAGTCCGATTATTGTACCTTCTTTCATACGCATTTGTTTTATTGTGACAAAATGTCAATTATCAATCATGTGGAAGACGTTCAAGGACATAGTCCCACACTTCCTTACGGTTGGTTTCGTTCAATATCTCATGCCTCATACCCGGGAACAATTTCAAATCCGTGTCCGCATACCCGACCTGTCTCATACGGGCAACGGCCTTATTGATATCCGCATCTGAAATAAGGCACGGATCGTCCGCTCCGGAAATAAAATGCACCGGAAGGTATTTTCTGGACATTTTCCACCCTTCAGGGGAGTAGCAATCCTTCATCAGAGCCAGCAGATTGACAAATCCGTTGGCAGTGAACGTGAACATGCACAGCGGGTCCTTGTGGTACTGCTCAAGAATGTCTTGATCCGAGCAAACCCATGCATTGGGGTACCCTTCCTTTGCAAACGGCTTATTGTACGTGCCGAAAGAAAGTTTTTGAAGCAGACGGGAACGGTAATGCCCACCGCGGAAGAAAGCGGTAAGATGAGCCAATATGCTGCCTGCCCACCGTGCATTGTTGTAACTCGGACATCCGCAGACGAAAAGGGTATCGATGGTGTCATCGTAGCGCTTGGTATATGAACGCACTGCCATGGAGCCCATGCTGTGTCCTATAAGGGTATATGGCAGGGAAGGGAACATCTTTTCCGCCTCCATGCGCACCGAATGTATATCCTCCACAAGTGCCTGCCAACCACCTTTGTACATATATCCGAGATCCTCCTCACTGATTACGGATTCCCCGTGTCCGCGGTGGTCGTGAATTATGCAGATATACCCGGCATCGGAGAGATACTCCATAAACGGAATATAGCGTTCTTTGTGTTCGCACATTCCATGCACAATCTGCACGATGCCCTTTGGGATGCCCGACGGTTCGCTGATGAGCATTGCAAGTCCGAGATTGTCGTAAGAAGAACGGATAGTGTGGTGTGTCGTCATATTGTCAGTATTTCTTTTTAATTATCAGATTACAAATACGATACCATATCGCGGGACTTTTGTATATTTGCAGTATGAAAAAGCATTTAGTTTTAGGGACATTGATTGCTTTGGCCACCATTCCCTCCTCGTGCGTAAACCGCACAGATACAAGCTGTCAGGCGCACCTGACTTTCTCAAGGGACTCTGTAGCTACGTCAAGCCGCTCCGGCAGACTAAGCATTGCCTATGACCTCCCGGTAAAACACGACTCGCAGCTCTATGGAGCCGTTGCCGAATTTTTCAGCGAATCAATGGGTGGCGGCTACGAGGGCGACATTACGGAGAGCGACTCCCTGGCAGCCTTCTATCAGAGAAAGAACTTCGACTCCATGTCATCATTTTTCGAAGAATATCTCTCTTCGTCCGGAATTGACGCCGAAAGCATGTGCTTCGACGAGATAAGTTTTGACAAAATAGCGGAAGGCGACAGGTATCTCACTTATCTTTTCACACAGACAAGCTACATGGGAGGAGCCCACGGTTCCACCATATACAAAGGAGCGACCTTCAGAAAAAGCGACGGACGCCGCATAGGATGGGATGTAGTGGCTCCTGACCCTTACGCCGAGTCTCTGCAGAAGAGCATCGACCACGGCCTCAGGGAGTATTGGAACCTCTCCGCATCCGATAATCTCAAAGAGTATCTTTTTGATGAGGATGCGTGGACCCTTCCTCTCCCGAAATGCGATCCTCTGTTTGGCCCTGATGGAATCACGTTCATTTACAACGAGTACGAGATTGCGGCCTATGCTTCCGGACGGCCGACCTTTACAGTTCCGTATTCCGAACTGGAAGGCCAGATGATGGTCACGGCGAAGCGCTTGACCGAATAACAACCTTCACCCCGCAATATGGAAAATACCGCTCCCGAAAGAATTCTTGAGATCCGCAAGTCGCAAAGTGACTACTTCTCCGGTTTCAACACTTTGGACATAAAATTCAGAAAAGACAGTCTGAAAAAGCTGCAGAAAGCTCTCTCCAAATGGGAACATCCCCTTTACGAAGCTCTCTGGATGGATCTTCATAAGTCCGAGGAGGAAAGTTTCCTGTGCGAAATAAGCATTGTACAGGCCGAACTGCGTGATGCCCTGAGCCGCCTTGAGACTTGGGCCAGGCCTCGTCGCGTCTCCACTCCGGCCACTCTTTTTCCGTCCAGCAGCAGGATAGAAAGCCAGCCACTTGGCAACGCTCTTATCATAGCCCCTTGGAACTATCCCGTACAACTCCAGCTCAATCCTTTGATTGGCGCCATTGCAGCTGGATGCACCGCTGTGCTCAAGCCGTCGCCATACACCCCTAACGTAAGCCAGGTGCTCTCCGAGATGATTTCAACGACCTTCCCGGAGCAGTATGTCGCCATTGTCAATGGAGACCGCACGGTGAATGCTCAACTGCTTGATCTCCGATGGGATATCATATTCTTTACCGGAAGCCCGTCTCTGGGACGCACCGTAATGCAGGCAGCGGCGAAGAATCTCACCCCGGTAGTTTTGGAATTGGGAGGGAAGAGTCCTTGCATAGTCGATAAAGATGCTGATATAAAACTTGCCGCCAGAAGAATAGCGTGGGGAAAATGCCTCAATGCCGGACAGACTTGTATCGCTCCGGACTACATTTTGGTACACTCAGCGATTAAAGAACAGTTCTTACAGGAATTGGCAGGTCAGTTCGAACAATTATATGACGGGGCGATAAAGTCAAGCCGACATTTTGCAAGGATTGTGTCCGACAAAGCATTCACAAGACTCGAGTCCTATCTCGCGAATGGTGACGTTTTCTATGGTGGAAGCACAAATAGGGCAGAGCGATACATCTCTCCAACAATACTTTGCAATGTCACCACCGCCGATCCGGTAATGCAGGAAGAGATTTTCGGTCCGATTTTCCCGGTACTCGACTTCGAAGAGATTGACGAGGTCATATCACTTGTCAATTCCCGCGAGCGACCGCTCGCCCTGTACTATTTCGGGTGCGCGAATACCGATACGATCCTGAGCCACACATGGTCCGGCGGGTGCTGTATCAATGATACCATCATGCACATTGTCAACGGAAAACTACCATTCGGCGGCGTGGGCAACTCAGGCCTTGGCGCCTATCACGGGAAGGCAAGTTTTGATGCGTTCTCTCATAGGCGTTCCATACTGAAAACCCCTACATGGGTCGATACACCATTCAGATATATGCCATACAAAATGTTCAAGGCAGTAAAAAAATTATTGTAAAACATGATTATCACCATCGCAAGACAGTGCGGATGCGGCGCACTTCATATAGGGAAACTCCTGTCAGACAAGTATGGAGTGCCCTTGTTTTCAAGACAGAATTTACTCGACATGGCGCGAGATAAGGGTCTTGAGGCCAACATGCTGGATTTCTTCGAAGAACGCCCGGCAGACGAACTTCAGTTTTCCATTCTTCTGGAGAACAGCGATATTATGGCACGTTTCAGAGAGGCTTTCTCCTCGATGATAGGCCAGATGGACTGTATAGTGGTGGGGCGATGCGGAAATGTCATATTTGACCATAGGTCTGATCTTGTATCAGTATTCCTGAAAGGGGACAGAGAGCAGCGCATCCGCAATATGGCCGAAGCCGAAAATATAAGTGTCAGGGAAGCAGCAGAACTGGTCCGCAAGATGGATGACTGCAGATCGAGCTACCACAAATACTACACCGGACACACTTGGGGAGCAGCACAGGACTATGACCTGTGCGTAGACAGTTGCCGCCTGGGGGAGACAGGAACTGCGGACATCATCAGCCTGTACGTAGAAAAATCAGCCAGATTATGAAGTACCTTTTCCAATTCCTGATAATATTGGCATTTGCATTCCTCGGAGAGCTGTTGCACTTTTTTCTGCCATTACCCATCCCTGCAAGTATCTATGGGATTGTGCTGCTCTTCCTTGCACTTGAGTTCAAGATAGTGAAAATAAGCGACATACGAGAGACCAGCACTTTTCTGATAGCCGTAATGCCTATCATGTTCCTTCCGCCAGCCGTGGGGGTAATTGACTCATGGGACATGGTTAAGGTGTCATGGTTACCGTACGTAGCAGTAACTCTCATAAGCACAATAGCCGTTATGGGCATTACGGGCGTAATAACACAGGCTGTTATCAGAAAGGGGAGGAAGGAGAAATGAAAGAATTGTTCGAGTCTTCAGTATTCGTGGGCGTACTTATCAGCCTCGCATCTTACTGGATAGGAGTGTGGCTCAAGAAAAAAACCGGATTGTCATTCATGAATCCACTTCTAATCTCCATCATACTGGTCATTACATTCCTGCTCCTGTCAGGCACAAGTTACGAGTCCTACAAGGCAGGAGCCCAGAGCCTTAGTTATCTGCTCACTCCCGCAACTATATGCCTTGCAGTCCCTCTGTATCAGCAGGTTGAGTTGCTTAAGAAGAACTGGAAAGCGGTGCTTGTCGGGGTGCTGTCCGGAGTACTGTCGAGCCTTGTCTGCATATTGCTTCTTGCCGTTCTCTTCCATTTTGACCATGCTACATACGTCACTTTCCTGCCAAAATCCATAACTACGGCCATAGGCATGGGCGTAACGGAGGAACTCGGAGGCTACGTATCTCTGTCAGTGGTGGTAATAGTCATAACCGGAGTATTGGGCAATGTCCTGGCAGACTTCGTACTCAAACTCTTCAGAGTCGAAGAGCCAATAGCCAAAGGCATAGCCATCGGAGCCAGTTCACACGCTGTCGGCACCGCCAAGGCCATGGAAATCGGTCCGGTAGAAGGCGCCATGAGCAGTCTGTCAATCGTGGTATGCGGTATTCTCACAGTAGTAGGAGCATCCGTGTTTGCCAATTTCATTTGACTTTTTATCCAATAATCGGCGAACTGGACACACTCGATGAAACACCGCCCTTCGCACAGATAAATCGGAATTTGAATGGATTATACCTGGCATTACGATTCCTCGCTAGGCGGAATAACGCTCGCAAGCGACGGTGAAGCACTCATCGGCCTTTGGTTCGACGGGCAGAGATACTTTGCCGATACCCTTGACAAGGAGCATAAAGTGAAGAGGCTCCCTGTTTTCGACGACACCTGCCGCTGGCTAGACACCTACTTCAGCGGAAAGGTGCCGGACTTTACACCCAAACTGAACATGCGCACTTCAGCTTTCCGCAAGAAGGTCTGGGAGATTATGCTTGCCATTCCATTCGGCCAGACCATG
>HF986270.1 GCA_000432655.1 Bacteroides sp. CAG:1060 | reverse complement strand
ATGGGTGGAGCCGTATGGGACTTTGTGTCCCCGGGACTGACAGCAACCGAACGCAGGCTGCACGACCTCTCTCCACACCACACAATGGCACATTTGATGGGCAATGCCCACTTGGTAAAGATAGACAAAAAGAATCATGTACTCGACCTGAACGGTCACGATCAGTGGGTGGAGGTTTATCGTTCGAAAGAGCTCGACATCCAAGGAGACGCCCTTACCATCGCATTCGATGTCTTCCCGCGTGAATTGGTAAGCTCATGCGGCTCATTCATCACCAAAGGCTCCTGGCAGTTCGGCGTACAACAGGCCGGCAAGGACAAACTCACTTTCTATATCCACACCGACAGGGCTCCCGCTTCTGCTCGTCCCAAAAACCATAAATACACTATTGAAGGAGAATTGCCTTCCGATTGGGAATTGCACTGGCATCATGTTGAGGCTCAATACGATGGCAACAAGATGACCCTCAGCATCGACAACAGGATTATAGCAGAAGGAGAGGCCGCCGGACGTCTTGTCAATTCCCCGTTCCCGGTCAATGTGGGCCGCAATGCAGAGACGCACGGACAGGATACCGACGTGCATATATGCGACGCCAGAATGGACAACGTATGCATATTCGACAAGGCATTGTCCGCAGAAGAACAGACAGCGGAGAATGCACTCCTGTACCTCGATTTTGAGGAAGAGACCCAAGGCGGAAAATACTTCACCTACGGCATCGGAGCCCGCACCTATGGCACAATATGGCCCGACCGCACCATCCAGCCGGAAATCTGGCAGATGAAAAAAAGCGCACAACCAATCGTCTGCACGCTTGTCAACGCTGACAGACAAACTGTAGAAGTCTGGAACCGCAGCGCTTTCCTGGGTACGGATTATTACACTACCACATGGCAGCTTTACGAAGACGGCAATGTGATAGAGCAAGGCTCGCTGCCGCTCAACATTGCGCCACAGACACGTCAAATCGTCCGAGTGCCATTCACGCGTCCTCAAATCAAGACGGGCAGAGAATATCGCCTGAAGATAAGCACCTGCCTCAAAAAGGACGAAATCTGGGCAAAAGCCGGTCACGAGGTGGCCTGGGATCAGATTGAACTTCCATGGAGAATCACAGAGGCAGCTTCGGACAAAGCCATAGGAAAGGTGGAACTCAAGCAAGACTCGGATGGCATATATGTCACCGGCGACGGATTCGCCTACACCTTCGCCTCCGACGGACAGCTCAGAAGCATCCTCGTGAACGGCGAGGAAATGCTTAAGGAGCCTCTTCGCCTGAACATCTGGAGGGCTCCAATAGCTGCGGAAGTAGATGGATGGGACAGCTGGAATATACCATACACCAAACGCAACGAATGGAATGGCAATCAGATTGCCAACGAATGGTACAGCAACAAGCTCGACACGACCACCCGTATTCCAATATCCTGCCGCGCCTACGAATCTGACGGACAGGCATATATCGAGGTCCGTTGCTTCACTCAGTACGGAGAGATAGAGACCAGGGCTCTAGATGCCTATATATTTGGTACCCGCTATGTAGGTATGGAAGAGGTTTACAACTTCCGAATCAACGGTGACGGAAGCATCCACCTGCACCACATCACCTCCCCTGAGAGCAGCCAGCCTTCACTCCTTGGCCGTATCGGTCTCACAATGACACTGAATGCCGATATGCAACAGGTTTCATATTATGGTCGTGGACCGGAGGAGAACTATCCGGACCGCAAGACCGGTTACCCGATCGGTGTTTACAGCACAACCGTTGAGGATATGTACGAGCCATACCTCATTCCTCAGGATCATGGTTTGAGATGCGACAACCGATGGGTCACCTTCCAAAACGAGGCAGGGCGCGGCATACGGATCAGCATGGACGAGCATTTCAACTTCAATGCATACCCGTTCAGCACGGACAACCTCACCCGCGCCGTATACCAGTATCAACTGCAACGCCAGGACGGCATTACGCTAAACCTTGATTATGCCACCACGGGCGTAGGATGCACCGCATGCTATGTATTGCCAGGTTATCAGGCCAAGGCCCAGCGCTACGAACGCGACATCACCATCCAGCTGCTGCATTAATTGACAGCAGTCATATAAAAAAGAGGTCGACTAAAAGGTCGGGCTCTTCTTTACTAAAAGGTCGGCCTCTTCTTTTGTGAAGTTCGAAGTTCCGCAACGGCAGCAGCTTGCCACCCGCTTCAAAGCATCCACCGATTGCTCAACGTGCCCCCTGTAGCAACCGTCAAACTGGGCAACGCGTATCAGTTCGAGAAATTCGGTACCGGAAACAGCCTCCTACGGTACGGAATATGCGTGCCGTGCTCA
>HF986269.1 GCA_000432655.1 Bacteroides sp. CAG:1060 | reverse complement strand
GACCCTCAATAATATCGATATGATTCGGGAATGGCAGGGAAAAGAAGACGGACAAACCGTCATTTCTGATGATTTGTCCGTCTTGGCTCCCCTTGTAGGACTTGAACCTACGACCCCCTGATTAACAGTCAGGTGCTCTAACCAACTGAGCTAAAGAGGAATTTTATGTCTTTTTTCTAACGACCCGTCGTTTGGGATTGCAAATATACGGCTATTTCTGAAATCCGCAAAACTTTTTCATGTTTTTTTTGTCTTGTTTTTCTCCATACTTTTTATCTTGTCTTCTGTTGACGGTGTTTTTCGGTGGCCGACACTTTTAATATCAGCGCAATTTTATTACTTTTGCAATTGCGAATCTGAAGATTATGGATATAGATCTGTTGTCCCGTATAGTCAAGGAACTGATAACCGACCATGATAAGGTCGGTCTTCCGGGTTTGGGGACATTCGTGGCGGAAGTGGTGCCGGCGTCTTTCTCGGACAAGGGTTATACCATCAATCCACCCTACCGAAGGCTCTCTTTTCATCCTGACAATACGGAAGCGGATTTGCTTGTCAAGTTCTACTCGGATTCCAATCATGTGCCGCTCGAAGCTTCACGTGTGTATATCACAGAGTTTCTTTCGGAGTTGAAGCAGGTCCTTATACAGAGGAAAACGGTCATATTTCCGGGCCTTGGACGTCTGAGGGCGACAAAGGAGAATAATTTTTTCTTCGTCCCGGACGAGGACTTGGATATTTATCCCGACGGCTTCGGGCTTCAGCCCGTGTCGATGAAGTATATTCAGGGTGTGGCGGATCCGGTGGACATAAAATTGTCCTATTCCGATGCCATGCGTGGGTTTGAGGATAGGCATCGTGCCGCCGAACCT
>HF986268.1 GCA_000432655.1 Bacteroides sp. CAG:1060 | reverse complement strand
GGTACCGAATGCCAGACACAGAGGCAGGTTGCCGCCGCAGCGGAGCTGGCGTACATTTTAGTCGACCTCTTTGTTATGTGGGGAATTTTCAATAAGTTTGCACAAATCGACAGGGGTCTTGCGATGCAAGATTCCACAAGACGAGGATTTCATTTGTATGAAACGCTTTTTGATAATTAATATGGCCTTGTTGATCTGGCTCTCGGCTTCCGCCAAGACTATGGCAGATGACATGAAGACATGGGCCGACGGGTGGAAATACGCTTTTTCGGCAGAAGGCCGCAAGGCATGGGAACCGGAGTTTACAGCACGCCTTTATGCCGGGTTCGTTACGGAAGGCCCTGCCGTTACCGCAGGCGTAAGGATTGATGACAAACGCACAATGGGCCTTATGGTCTGGCAGGGTAAAACCTACATAGATGCTGCCCCGGCTGACATCTACTCCGTATCGGCCGGACTGTACATGCGCCGATACTTCCACATTGGCAAGAAAGGTATCGTGGCCTTGTACAGCGATTTTGCCGTGGGAGCAGGCTATATCTATAAAGTTGACGGCAAATACTGGGTTAACACAGAAACCGGAGAAAAGACAGAACGGGTCGAAGAAACCCCAGGCGACGTGGAATTTGCCGCCACCTGGCAGCCCGGCATCCGCTTCCGCTTCTGGCGGAATGTCCATCTGTTCCTTGGCCCCACCATTTCCACCAATACGGTAGGGCTCCATCTTGGGGTGGGATTTTAATTTATCGGCATAAAACATGGACTAAAAAGTCTTGATAGACTTAG
>HF986267.1 GCA_000432655.1 Bacteroides sp. CAG:1060 | reverse complement strand
AGCGGTTCTGAAGGTCTTCCGAGCGCACTGAAGCAACAGAACCTGTAAGGTCACTCTTCTTCTGCACACCGTAACCGATAACTACTGTCTCTTCGATCACGTTGTTGGCAACCATGGTCACGTTAATGACGGACTGATTGCCGACAACAACTGTCTGGTTGTCATAACCGATGCATGAGAACTCGATAGTGGCGCCTGCCGGCACTGACAGCTTGTACGCACCGTCAATGTCCGTTGTAGTACCGATAGTCCTTTGTCCTACCACAACTACACCGGCTCCGATAACCGAAACACCGCTCTCATCAGTAACAACACCGGAAATCATCCGATTTTGCCCGGAGGCAAATGTCGGGAAGAGAACAGATGCAAACAGCACCATTATGGCACTGAATGCGCGAATTGAAACTTTTTTGAACATACGTTTACGTTAGAATATGTGTTAATAATTGATGTGAAACTGCAGTGAAAGCACACAAAGTTAATAAGATATTCATAAAATGAAAAAAATATGATTAAATAATTAAAATAAATCAAAAGCCATGCGTTTAGGTATTTTATTAGAAAACCACAAATTACTTTATTTTGCACCGTGACTTGCAATAACCTTCCGCACGTTATGGACCCAGTTTCGAAGATTAGCAAATAATATTATATTTGCATATTCAGCATTCAACTTATGAAACCACAATTAAAAACCATTATCACACTAACGCTCGCATTGCTGTCCTGTCTGGCAGCATCGGCAAATTCAACCGATTACGCGGTATTTACAGAAGGACCTGACAGGACCTTTATTGCAGGGAAAGGCATCGTCGCCACCATAATTACCGACAGGACACACGAACTGACAGGCGTCAAGTGGGCCACCGAAAATCTCGCGAAAGACTTCGAAAGCGTCACCGGAAAGAGAGCGGCAATCGACAACTGGACAAAAAGTCCGTTTGCCAAATCAGACGTGCCGTCTCTTGACGGCCCTTCAATAGCCGTCGGCACGATAGGTATCGGAGGATTCATAGACAAGCTGCTTAGTGAAGACGAGCTGAACGCCCTCAAAGGAGCAAGAGAGAAATATATCCTCAAAGCGGACGGCAATTCGGTGATAATAGCAGGAAGCGACAAAAGGGGCACAACTTACGGAGTCTATGCCCTGTCTTCTTCCATAGGAGTATCTCCATGGTACTGGTGGGCCGACGTTCCTGCAGAAAAGCATACGGACATATATATAAAGAATGGGTGCTACACTGAAGGAGAACCTAAAATATACTACAGGGGCATTTTCCTCAACGACGAAGCCCCTGCCCTCACCGGATGGGTGCACGACAACACCCACGGATACACCGGAGAGTTCTACAAACGCGTATTCGAACTGCTTCTGAGGCTCAAGGCAAATTTCATGTGGCCGGCCATGTGGGACGCTGCTTTTTATGATGACGACCCGTTGAACATGTACTATGCCGACACGATGGGTATCATCATGGGTACGTCACACCATGAGCCTTGCGCCCGCGCTCAGAAAGAATGGCATCGTTACGGAAGCGGCCCGTGGGACTATACCAAGAACAGAAAAACCCTTGAGAACTTCTGGACAGAGGGCATAGAGCGCATGAAGAACACGGAAGATGTCGTAACTATAGGTATGCGCGGAGATGGCGACATGGCTATGGAAGAGGGCACCAATATCGCTCTTCTGGAAAGAATCATCAACGCCCAGAGAAAACTCATCAGCAAGGCTACCGGCAAACCGGCATCCGAAACGCCACAGGTATGGGCGCTGTATAAAGAGGTTCAGGACTACTACGACAAGGGAATGAGAGTCCCTGACGATGTCACGCTCCTTCTCTGTGATGACAACTGGGGAAATGTACGCAAACTTCCGTCTCTGGAGGAGAAACCTCGCCGCGGAGGCTACGGAATGTATTATCACTTCGACTATGTAGGAGGTCCTCGAAACTACAAATGGTTGAACTGCAACCAAGTGGAACGCGTATGGGAGCAGATGAACCTGTGCTGGGAGTATGGCGTGCGCAAGCTATGGGTGGTCAACGTGGGCGACCTCAAGCCTATGGAGTACCCGATTCAGTTCTTTATGGACATGGCATGGGATCCAGAAGCCTTCAACCCGGACAATATTTTCGAGCACACGGTGAAATTCGCATCCGACCAGTTCGGAGAGGAGCAGGCAGAGGAGATTGCGCAGATATTGAAGCTGTATTCGAAATATACCAGAAGAGTTACGCCGGAACTTCTCAATGCCGGTACCTATAACCTCGAATCCGGAGAATGGGACACTGTTCTTCAAGAGTGGAATACGC
Organism: Bacteroides sp. CAG:1060; assembly: GCA_000432655.1. Taxonomy (GTDB): domain Bacteria; phylum Bacteroidota; class Bacteroidia; order Bacteroidales; family UBA932; genus Cryptobacteroides. The sequence continues at coordinate 17,688 of HF986267.1, read as the reverse complement.
TCGAAACCAGAGCCTTGAGGGTCCTTCAGGGACTTTCCACCGAGCAGACGGACGCATACGAAGAGCTGGTACTCTTCCCGATACAGGCAATGCAGAACGTGTACGAAATGTACTATAGCGCAGCCATGAACACCAAGGCCTCCACACCTCAGGAAATCAACTATTGGGCTGGACGCGTGGAGACTCTCTACAAGAGGGATTCCCTTCTGTGCGCCCACTACAATCACGAGATTGCCGGAGGAAAATGGAACCACATGATGGACCAGAAACATATAGGCTACCGCATCTGGCAGGAGCCGCGCACACAGGTCATGCCTACCGTAAGGACCTCTGACGAAGCGCCATATCTGTGTCATAGGGAATCTGACGGATATATCTCCATCGAGGCCGGCAACTTCTCTGCCAATTCCGGCATTACCATAATTCCGGACCTCGGCAAGACAATGTGCGGAGCGACCACCCTGCCGGCTACCGAAACTCCGGACAACGCATACCTCGAATTCAGCATTCTTACAACAAGCAGAGGCGCGGCCAAGATTAACGTCCTCACGGCGCCAACGCTTAATTTCAATGCCGGAAAAGGACTCCGATACGCATTGAGCGTAGATGGAGGAGAGGAAATCGAAATCAACTTCAACGGACATTACAAGGGAGAACTCGGCCCTTGGCAGGCGGCAAGCATAATCACAAGCACGACAGAACTTGATTTCGGAGAACCCGGCAGGCACATCCTCAGATTCAGATTTGTAGATCCGGGTATCGTCCTCGAAAAAATAATGATAGATTTCGGAGGCCTTCAGAAGAATTACCTCGGAGCACCATCATCAGAGTTAATCAAATAACAGATATGAAGACAAATACCAAACTCATTCTTGGGGCAGCGCTGGTGCTGGCAGCAGCCTGCAGCGCACCTCAACCGAGCACTCAGGACGGGACAGACCTGTGGCTTGCAAACGGACGGGACTACGAGCAGATACTCGAGTCCGTACAGACCGACATTACCAACACCCTTGACAAGGAAGAATTCCACATCTTCGACAAAGATGGCAAGCGCTTCGTGGAAGGCGGTTCCTCTGCGGCCGTGAGATACGGAATATACGCCCTCCAGAGAGCCGAGGTTATGGGACAGGCCGGTCCAGGCATGGACGTAAGGGAAAAACCTTACTACGAGTACCGCATACTCAACCATTGGGATAATCTTGACGATACGGTAGAACGCGGATATGCCGGACTTTCCATGTGGGAATGGACCGCTCCGGAGATACCGGTAGAGCGCATCCATCACTACGGAAAGCTCTGCGCTTCAGTGGGGCTCAACGGCGCGGTGCTCAACAACGTAAATTCCAACCCGCTTATTCTCGACTCAGAGCACATAGCGCGCATATCCGAGATTGCAGACATCCTCAGGCAATACGGCATCACCACATATCTTTCCATCAAATGGACAAGCCCGATAGCATTGAGCGGAATCAAGTCAGGAGACCCGCTCAACCCTCAGGTCCGCAAATGGTGGAAAGACAAGGCCGCCGAAATATATGCAGCCATTCCTGATTTCGGAGGATTCCTGGTAAAGGCCAATTCGGAAGGACAGGCCGGACCTCAGGACTACGGCCGCACCCATGCAGACGGTGCCAATATGCTGGCGGAAGCCCTCAAGCCATACGGAGGAATCGTGATGTGGAGAGCGTTCGTATACAGCCCTACCAGCCCGGACAGAGCCAACCAGGCCGTGGAGGAGTTCAAGCCTCTTGACGGAAAATTTGCAGACAATGTAATCATACAGATCAAGAACGGACCTATCGACTTCCAGCCGCGCGAGCCTTTCAGCCCTCTATTCGGACAACTCAAAAAAACAGCCATGATGGTAGAGTTCCAGATTACCCAGGAATACCTCGGCTTCTCCAACCATCTCGTCTATCACGGGACCACATACGAAGAGTGTCTCGACAGCGACACATACAGGGACGGACAAGGCTCTACTGTAGCCAAGAACATCAAGGCCATCGCAGGCGTAGCCAACACCGGACAGGACCCGAACTTCTGCGGATACATATTCGCCCAGTCCAACTGGTATGCTTTCGGACGTCTCGCATGGAATCCTGAACTAAGCGCGGAGCAGATTGCCGACGAATGGGTCAAGCAGACATTCAATAAGCCGGAGGGCATGAGCGAGAAGGCATTCGAGCAGAAATTCCTTTCTCCTGTAAAAGACATCCTCATGACATCCCGCGAAACGGCGGTAAACTACTCGATGCCTCTCGGACTTCACCATATATTCGCAGGCTCGCACTACGGTCCGGGACCATGGGAGAGAAGCATCAGACCGGACTGGTCATGCGTATATTATCACAAGGCGGGAGAAGACGGTATAGGATTTGACCGCACAAGGACCGGATCCGACAACGTGGATCAATACAACCAGCCTCTCGCAGATGAGTTCAACTCCCTTGAAACATGTCCGGAAAACCTCCTTCTCTGGTTCCACCATGTACCTTGGGACTACAAAATGCACAACGGAAACATTCTCTGGGATGAACTCTGCCGTCATTACGACACCGGAATATCTCAGGTAGAAGGATACATCAAGACATGGGAAAGCCTAAAGCCTTATGTAAGCCAGGCTATCTTCGAAGAAGTCTCCAGAAAACTCGATATCCAGAAGAACGACGCCCAGTGGTGGAGAGACGCCTGCGTGGGATATTTCCAGACATTCTCAAAGATGCCGCTCCCACAGGACGTACGAGCCCTCAATGTGCCGATTGATTCACTTCGCACCAAGAGTATGCTGTCCGACAGATACGGAATGCCTACGCACGACGAGAACAATCAGCCTGTACTCGTAACTCCCAAACGCCGTCCGCGTATCGGGACCCTCCCAGGACAGGACTCGTCAATACCGGAATAGACTGAGACTTAGTACTCAAGTCTGATATCATCAATCCACATCTTGGAACCGGCAGCACCGGTAAAATAGTCACCAAGCATGCTCGATGCTGCTGAAATGATTATGTGCGTCGGCTTTCGGGATGTGGATTTGTATTGAAGAGGAATCTCCACCTTCATCCACTCATTGATATCCTTGTCGGCGACGAACTGGCCATAAGCTATCACATTTCCCCCATCCGGGTCAAAGAATGTGCTCCGGTCGGTAGTGTTCACCTCTATAGGGGAATCCGTAGTGCCGCCGTACTTGTGATAATCCCAGTCTCCGAGCGCTATCCACAACGTGCCTCTATCCCTGTCTCCAGGCTTGGTAGGGTCCCCGTCAGGTGCGCCGCCGAAAGTCTTGTCAGTAATTATACCGGCCTTGTACTTCATCCAGAATGTAAGCTTCTGAGGGCGCACGGTAAAAGGTCGTCCAAGCCTTATGGTACCGCCGCTTGTGCCTATCGTCTTTCCGAACTCACCGGTAAATATGTTCCCGGCAGCGAATTTGACAATGACATAAGTGGAGGCCATCAGAAGAGAGGACCTTCCTTCCACTTTATCGTCAGTATCCGGCATAGTGATGGTGTAGCTCGAACCGACCGTAGTAGAGCCCTTGTTGCCGCTGTCCCACCATTTCGTAGTCAGAGAAGGCTCCCCGGACTCCGGATCATAGAAGGAATAATATTTAGATGACTCCGCCTTGGAATAGACCTCAAATCCGGCATTCGGAATCGGCACTTCAGCCTCCGTTCGGAATGTCACCACATCAGTTTCCTCCTTACCGGAATAAGCGACACATTCATATTCAGTCATAGGCTTGAGGTCTGAAATCTTCACGGAGAACGCTCCTCCGGCAGATTCTACTTCGGACACATCCACCCACTGCGTCGTCCCCTTTTCTCTGTACCGGAATCCGTTTTTCTGCCCGGAAACACCTTCGGCAGACAGCCATACGACCTTTGTCCACGCATCGGTTCTCGTCATACGCACGGACGAAGTGCTCTTTTCAATATAGATATTCCATATCTCCTTGGTGTCCCCATATACAACAAGAATCGATTGAACGCTGGAGAAGTCCCGGATTGTGGATATTTCCGGAGTATATGCCGAAATCGATTCCGGACCGAGCTTACACGAAGTGATGCTCAGATTCTTAAGGTCAGCAGAGGCGGACACCCGCGCAATCACGCGGCAATTGGCCACATCAATCACAGACTCTCCCACCTGCGAAGACACCGTAAACCATCTTTTTATAGGCTGTGTCGCCGACACGCACCACTCATAGTCATCGAAAGTGCTCAAAGTTATCCTCACCGGACGGGACAGGTCATGGATTCCCTCGATATTCCACGAAGCCTTCACTGAAGCATCCGTATATACCACATCCCTGACTTCCACCTTATGAATGTCCGCAACTTCCTTAAGGACTATATCCACACGCTGCTTCTGTCCGTCTATGTTCACGGATTCGGCCGAAGGCACACTCATGGACTCAAATCCGGCCACAATGACAGGAAACGGGATATCGTTGCGTATGCAACTCAGCAACGGCAAAGCCGCCAACATTATAAGCACTGATATTTTCTTCATAATCTATAAATGAAGCGTCATTCCAAACGCTATATCGGTCATATCAAGATAGAAACGCGCATTGGACGCATCCCTTCTTCCCGTCACGCTACCGGCCTTGATACACTTGGTGCCGGTATATGACACGCCTCCGATTTCTATCGAGAAATGCACGCTGATATTATTGGTGACAAATAGTTCCAGCCCCGGATGAAGACTGAGTCCCACCCTGTTGGAAATAGTGTACGCATCCATCCCGGCACCGTCATGTATAAAGGATGTGCGTCCCCTCGTATAAGACAGCAGAATATCATTGAACAGTCCGAATCTGCCATAGCTGTCAAGCCCGATACAGGAGCGATAGAACACGGAAGTCTGAATGGAGTTGTCATGGGCTTCCACATCCTTTATGTCCAGTTTAAGGTCTTCACTCAGAAGGCTCAAATCCGCCTGGGAGACTGCAACGTCAGATGTGGAATACTTCATCTGGATACCCACGGACCGGTTATCGGCAAACGCATACGACACCAAAGGAGATACGCTGAAGGTCTTGGCATAGGCATTGAAATTCTGAAGCAGCATCAGCACCTGGCTGTCACTGCTGGCAAGGTCAAGATATGAGAACTGAGCACCTACACCGAACTCCCCCTTAGTGATAAAAAGCCGCTGTTCCAGGCGACGTCCGTATGCTTTCGCGGAATCCGCCGGCTCAATCAAAGCGCCCATCTTCAACGGAGTCTTATCCTTTTCGCGAGCTGCAAGCCCTGACGGGAACGCCATCAGCAGCATCAGAACAATAAAAATCCCTTTTCTACCCATATACTACAAGTAATAATACAGGCCGACCCCGACCGAAAGGACATTGACTCGGAAATTGACGGATGTGGAATTGCGACTGCCATGGTAAACCTGATTGTGTGTCTGATCCACGTGAGAGATATTGAGACCCAGCATATTGACTGTCACCTCGACGGCGAAATGCTCGTCGGCAAAAGCCATCAGTCCCGGGCAGAGGTTGAGGCCGAAATTGGTGATGATGTCATACGAACCCTGAGGATACGGACCATTGCCATTAAGGACCTTGCCCTGCCCGAATCCAAAAGAAAGCTGTGTCTCGTTGAACATGGCGAAGCGCTTGGAATCCCCTATCGGGATATAATTCCTCAATATGGCCTTGGTGGTAATCATCTGCTTTATCAAGTGATAATTCTTGATGCTGATAGTAGTACCGGCCACATTCACAGCTGCCGTGTCAAGCTTGAACATATTTCTGGAATACTCCATTCTAAGGCCCACACCGAGATTGTTCTTGAGCATATAGCAGAATGCCGGGCTGACACTCAACTTGTATCCGACAGAGTTGATATTGTCGGCTACGAGGAACTCATAATTGTCGTTGTGATGAATGGAATAATTTGCAGTGCCGCCGGCCACCCAAGTGCCTTTCTTTACGAACACACCTGACTTGGAGAAGTCATAGCCGCGGTCATAACGCTGCGCTCCCGCCTCATAGGCAAGAGCGACAAGCATCATCGACACCAGCAATATCTTTGTAAGGGCACCGCGCATAATGTTCTATTCGTATAGAAGTTCCAGTTTGTCCACCCACAACTTGCTTCCGACATATCCGGTAAAATAGTCTCCGTACATACTGGATGCAAAACTGATCACTATATGAGTAGGCATCTTGGATGTATTGTGATAATCCAAAGGAATGGTTACCTGCTGCCATGCGTTTGTGCTGTCAGACTCGTCCGACTCGATGATTTTCTCACCGAAAGCTATGGTGGACTCATCCGTTGCGAAATCCACAAACGTGCTCACATCCGTAGTATTCACCAGAATAGGACTGTCGGAATCACCGCCATACTTCTTGTAATCCCAGGTGCCAAGTGCGATACGAAGAGACGCCTTGTCCCAATCTCCTTTTTTCACGCCGGACGGAGCATTGCTCTGAATCTGATTGATTTTCCCACCAGTATATTTGACCCACAGGCGCATAGCTGTAGGACGGGCCGTGAACGGACGACCGAAGAATACCGTACCGCCGCTAGTGCCGATAGTCTCGCCGAACCTGCCGGAGAAAAGGTTTCCTGCAGCAAACTTGACAATGACGTATCTCGACTCAAGACATACGGACCGCTCACCGTCCTTTTTGTCGGCAGTATCAGGATATGTTATCTGATAGCTGCTTCCCACAGTGGTGGAACCCTTGTTTCCACTGCACCACCATTTGCTCTTGAGACTGTCGTCCGAAGATGCAGGGTCATAGAAAGAGTAATAGTTCTTGCTCTCGGTGTGGCTCAATGTCTCAAAACTTGAATTAGGGACATCAGGCGTATTGTCCGTAGTGACTGTAGAGATTCCGTCTATCACTTCTTCTCCACCGCCCAACTTGGTCACCACAAGCCTGTATTCATACTCGGTCGAACCCTTGAGCCCGCCTATCTCAGCGCGATAGCTCCCCTCGGAAACACGCGTCGCAGAAGAGGAGCGAACCCAGTCTGAAGCGTTCTTCTCCCTATATTCAAAGAACACTCCATCCTGGCTGTATTCACCTTCATCCACATCGGCAAACGCCACAAAATGTCCGCCCCAAACGTCATATCTGCCCGTAGGAGCAATACCCGTGGACACAGGGACAAAGATAATGTCGTCGTATATGTCGTTTAGCGAATCATCCACAAGTATGGTAACGTCCACAAGACCGTTTTTCTCCACATACTTGAGTGCAAGCTTATATCTTTTTCCGCCTTCAACTGCAGGTATGGTCCCGGATTTTGTGAATTCCGCACCGCTGGAAAGCAATTTTCCGGAGAATGTCCAATACAAAGACGGCTCAAACCCCGATGCGATAAAATATCCGTCCTTTCCGCTTTCAGCAACTTTATACTCAAGCTGCTGAGACGCATCATCCGCACTCAGACCGATGGTGCATTTGAAGCCATCGGAGAAGAACTGCGATACGGAAGAGTCAAAACTTACATTGGAAACAACGCTACCCACCTTGGCGGCTACAGTCACGCTCGCATTCTTGGATGCCTGTATCGTGACCGGAGCACTGCCCTTATAGCTCTTCTGATCCCATGAAGCTACCGAAGGTGCTTCTTTTGCAGCTTCGCCGGCAATAACATCCACTCTATAGCCTCCAACGGGAAGAAACACCGATTCCGGCATCTGAGAATATTTGTAATGACGCACCATTCCGGAAAAATCATCCTTGTAGATGCGTACGTCCGCATTGGCAAGAAGTTCATCCGCGCTCATCGCCGCTTTCGTGGCCTCAGTGCTTACACTTACGGAAAGGGAACCCGCAGCATTGCCGTTGTCCAAAGAACTCTGACAGGAAGCCAATGCTACAATAGCAGCAAAACCCGTATAAATCAATTTCCTATTCATAACTCTCCCCTCCTTATTCTACAACCAATACAATAGGAATGCTCTTCTTGCAACCCTTCTTGTCCACAACATTCATGGTAAATGTGTGCGTGCCTGCAAATCCGCGAAGAGGTGCCTGCGCATTCGAAAGGTCAAACAGAATTTCCGTCTTTCCGAGAAGTTCGGCTCCATGAGGGAAAGGAACGATATCAAAGATTCCCATAGCCGCCTCAGAAGGATTGATAAGATCCAATTTCGTACCGCCCACGGTATTTACCGAATTTATAAAGTCCTCATTGGTAGATTCTATATCTACGGTAAATTTAAGGGTTCCGTTAGGCACCTGCGCCTTCATCGTGAAAGAGAACGGCTCGCCCACGGCAGGAACGTTCACAGGATTGGAAATGTTATATTCACAGGTGCTGACAAGATCTATTCCTCCGTCTCCGACAGGAGCGTCCGGATCATTGCCATCCCCGCTTTCCTCTCCCTGCGCATCATTGTCAAGTTCCACATCGGCTATAAGCCCGTCTATCTCGATACCGACAGACACATTACCGGACTCGTCCACCTTCTTCATGAACGTGACAATATGATAGTCACGCGCTTTGATACCGGTAATGGTAGTGGTCATCTTCTGATTCTTTCCTTCTATTCCACCCTTGAATGTCACAGTCATGGTGGAATTGTCGCCGTTCACGGCAAAATATCCTATACGCTGCTCGTATTTCGGCCGACCGTCATTATAGTTCAGAACATATTCGAGCGGAAATCCGGAAGCGACCTCAACCGTTGACTTGCCGTCTCCGGTCACCATGGCGAGAAAATCGTCATTGTAGCGGACAGATACGGCGCTCTGAAGAAGAGTACAGGTAATCGCACCTATGGATGTAGTCTTTCCGGCTTCTATTGAAAATGCCTCACTAACACCATATACAGGAGTCGAGAACTTGGCGTCAGGCACTCCAGAAGACGAAGATCTGACATCAAGTCTGTAATCTCCGGCAAGAAGGGAAATACCCTCCTGTCCATCCTGCTTCACCGAACCATAAGTTCCGGACCATACAAGCTCTTCCGAAGAATTGTATATGTAAAGCATATAGTTTCCGTCGGCAGCTCCAGCCTTGGTAGGCGTAGTCATCTCTTCGGAATAGTCAATGTCCATTCCGCTCAGAGACAGCGTTCCCTTAAGAGCGGACGATCCGCCATAGTGGAATTTGTCATCCACACAAGACACAAGCGACAGGGTCGCAAGTGCCGTTAACAGTATTTGTCTTATTTTCATAATCTCAGTCATTCAAATCAACATCAATCAAATCCGCATCCACGACAGTATCGTCAAAGCTTATCGTAATGGAACTTCCGCCAACATTGGACGCATCGAATTTAAGCGTATAACAAGTGGCCGGCGCAAGATTCTTGAATTCCTTTTCGGAAAAGCTCTGCACCTTTCCGGCCTGATTGGTCAGTTCGCCTTTTACCTTGAACTGATATGCATCCATAAACACCGCGCGTGTCTCGTTCTTAGGGACTGAAATGACGGTATTGTTGCCGGTAGTGAGAGTAAAAGTGTAGTCCCTGTAATAATTGACAAAATTCTCAGTGAATGCAAAACGCACAATACTGCCGGCGAGTTTCACCGTAATCTTCACGTCCCCGGTCTGTCCGCCGGTTACCGTGAAGGTCTGGGTCCCCTTAAAGCACGGCTTATCAAAACCTTCGTCCGACAAACTGCCGTAAACCGCACTCGCCGAGTAATTTCCGGCAGGAAGGGTCACCACATCTCCGATATTGGCAACAGGAGTGACATTGTCCCTGCTGTCTGTAATTTCCACCTTGAAGTCTTTCGCCTGCGGGAGCGTGGTAAAATCGCTCACATTGCTCTTGGTAGTGACGTCCACAATGTCCGTCAGCGGAGCCAGAGCAATTCGCACGCCGCCATCCTGACGCTCCCCCTGCTTTGTGCAGGACGTCAGAAACGCAATAAAGGCAAGCGCTGCTGAAATAATTGTTCTTTTCATATCGTTGTCTGTTTATTTCTTGATTTGTACTTTTATATTGTCAATGTAGAGCCAGTAGTTTCCGCTCGAACCAAAGTCTTTCGTCTTGTCAGGAACATCTCTAATGGACAATCGTTTAGTTGACGTCATACCCTTCACTTCAATATCTCCTGTATTATGATTTATATTCGAGTACCCACCAGTGTTCTCATTTAATTTAAAACTATAATCAAATGTTCCTGTTTCATCAGAACTTTCAAGACCGCCTTGCTTATCACTCCATCCGACATATACAGTCATGCCGGCGCCACCGTCGTTTGATTCCTCCCTATTCATTGAGTAATTGAAAGAGACGATGACATCCACACTTTTTCCTTCCTTTATGGCAAAGAATGGTGAATCACACCTTGCTGGATAAATTTTGTCAATAGCGAGACCTGTTTTTCTATGTCCGCCAAGTCTAATGGCATTGCCAGCTTCTCCACCAATTCTTGCTCCCCACCACTCTCCAAACTGGAATGCATCCATTGATCCATCTCCACCAAATTTTTTATAAGCGTCATTAGAACTAAACGAATTGATCCAACTGAAATCCTCATACATCAGATAAGGACAGTTGAGTCCTACAGACAACTCCGTCTGGGAGGCGTCAGGAGCCGGAATAGTGATTTTTTCGGAGACTATTGCATTCTCACTCTCATAGCTGACGGTGGCGACAACCCCCGCCATGGCGTCAATATCCGACCTGTCGGCAGAAATGCTATACTCAAAGCTGTCCCCGACGCCGACAACGGTGCCGTCCTTTTTCTTAAGCGTAAGGGTTCTGCATTTTTCAAAGCCCACAACTATGTCCCTGTCAAATGAGAGTGTGATACTCTGCACATCCTCTCCAAGATTATTAGAATCAAGCGTAAACCTCAGAGTATAAAGCTCTTTTGCCGTCTTGACTTTAAGAGGTACGGACGTTATGTGTCCCGCAGGGAAATTTCGGCCACTGAGACGTATCGGCTCCACATCCGAGAAATGATGTGCCGAGAATACCCGCACATTCATCACGTCGCCTTCCCCGTATACCGTCTCCGGAGGGAAAATGCCGGCCGTAAGAAACTCTCCGCACTGCACTGCAGAGTCCGGAATGATGACTATTCTGGAAGAAGTCTCCCCTGCAAGAGAAGCGCTGCCGTCAGACAAATTGACGTCAACACGGCCAGCAACAGGCTGAGGCATGGTAAATTCAATTCGAGAAACAGGCTCTCCAAGGATATTGTTGTCACGAGGCACATAGAACCTCAGGTAATGCAACAAGTGATGCAGTCTGACATTGAAGCTCACGGTTTCCCCTGCAGGAGCGCTTTCATTCAAAGCACGGAGCTCGCGTGAACGGAACTGTTCCGAAACCGCAATGCCGGTCCCGGAAGAGACGCATCCGTCCTGAACGGAAGGGAGGTCAAAACCGGCCGTATTACCGCCGAATGACTGTGGTTGCGGGTACGATATACGATACATATACTCGCCTTGAGGCATGGCGGAAGAAAGCGTTGATGTGAAATATGCCTTGGAATGGTCACGGGAAATCAGGGTGAACGGCTGCGCCTGAAGGCTTGCACCCGTAGCAGCGGAACCTTCGGCACTCGTATTTACCGGCTCGGCCCAAAGCGCCACCTTGTCTCCGGTCTCCCAGGAGAACACCGAAGCCGAGGGGTCAAGGATGGTTTTTGTCGGATTGTCTCCCAGAAAGAATCCAACCGTAACCCTACCATCTTCAAACTCCCCTGTATCGATACGCGAACATGCTGTCCCAGCAAGTATCAGATACACGACTAACAACTGCCAAATTTTCAAAACGAAATTTCGCATTATGCAAAGATAAGCATTTTTTTGCAAATGATGCAGATACGAAAAATCCGTGCCGGGAGACATCCTCCCCGACACGGATCTCAAAAGTCAAAAAGTACTTCTATTTCTCTTCGCTTGCCTTGCCTACCTTCACAAGTTCAACGTCGAATACAAGAGCAGAATTAGGCTTGATACCCTGATTTCCACGCTCGCCATAAGCAAGGTCGGCAGGGATATAAAGTTTAATCTTACCACCTTCGCCAATCAGCTGAAGACCTTCCTGCCATCCCTTGATAACTCCTCCGAGAGGGAATGAAATCGGCTCTCCGTCTTCTGCCGTCTGATCGAACACAGTACCGTCAATAAGGGTTCCCTTATACTTGACATAAAGAGTATCGCTGAGTGTCGGCATCACCTCTCCTCCCTGCTCGATAATCTCATACTGAAGACCGGATTCGGTAACCTTTACACCATCTTTCTTTGCATTGGCAGCAAGGAATTTCTCGGACTCCTCCTTGGAAACGAGTGACTCGTAATTGTTCCTTTTCTCAAGATATGAGTTGAATGCATTGTTGATGGACATCGGGCTGTAGTTGAACTGCTTGAGGAATTCCTCGGAATGCTCGTCACCCTTTGCATTGACGTATGCCTTCATGCCCTTGAGAACCTGATTGTAGTTGAGTTCTCCGAAATTATATGACTTGAGGAAACTTCCGAAATTGATACCCATGAGGTAGCTCACAGAATCCACTTCCGCCTTTGACGGAATGTAGTCCTTGGCTGTCATTACTTTCTTTTCAGCGCTTTCAGCGTTTTCCTCGGCTGTCTGGCTATTGCAGGCAACTGCTGTCAGTCCCATTGCGAGGGCTGCAATCAAATAAATCTTTTTCATATTCAAATAATTAAAACATTCTACAAATCCCACGCGAGAGCGGAAGCTCCAAGTATGGCGGCATCCGATTCCTCAAGCCGAGAAAACAAAACCCGCACCTTTCCGCGCCAAATTGGCATCATATTGTCATTCATCGTCTTGACCAACGGCTCGTAAAAGAATTCCCTGGCTTTGGTCAGACCACCGAACAGCACTATCGCCTCCGGTGCGCTGAATGCCACAAAATTGGCAAGGCTGCGTCCGAGCACCTCTCCCGTGTATTCAAATATCCGCACAGCCATCCTGTCTCCACGGATTGCCGCCTCATATACCGTTTTGGAAGATATGTTGTCAGCTTCCCGCAGCAAAGAAGGCTCTTTGGTATTCTCAATCCACTCTCTGGCCGTATTGGCAACTCCGGTAGCCGAGCAATATGTCTCCAGACATCCTCGTCTGCCACACCCGCACGGACGACCTCCGGGTTCCACTATTATATGTCCCAGTTCGCCGGCATTGCCATCATGCCCATACACAAGTCTCCCGTCAACAACTATGCCACTGCCAACTCCCGTGCCAAGAGTTATCATGATAAAATCCCGACATCCCTTGACCACACCATATCTCATCTCTCCCATAGCGGCCGCATTGGCATCATTGGTGAGTACTACACGCACTCCGCCAAGCATGGAAGACAATTCTTCGGATATCGGCACCACCCCCGTGGACGCCCATGCAATATTGGCGGCATACTCGATACAACCATTGTAATAGTTGGCATTCGGAGCCCCTACCCCTATACCACAAATATCTCTTATTTGCAGGCCCGCCGAATCAAGGCAGGAGACAATGGCACCACGAAGAGCCTCCAGATAGGCTGCGGCATCAGTACCATAGCAGTCGGTCCGGATGACAACTCTCGACAAAATCCCGCCGTCCGCATCCACGACACCAATTTTCGATGTCTGCCCTCCTATATCAACACCTACAGCGTACATCTTTCTACAAAGAATCAATATTCTTTTGATTCATTATATCCTTGCCCTCCACGGTCATGGCATATTCAATGCGGTCGGCATAGAACTTCTCCACCTTTCCGCGCACCATCTTCATCGTAGTATTGAGCATACCATTCTGCTCCGTAAAAGGAGTGTCTCCCACGATGATGGATGCAGGCAGCCACCTTTCCGGGAACATTCCGGATCTTCTGCCACCCGGACGATATGCGTCCACCTCTTCCTTGATGATACTGAGCTGCGCTTTTTTGCCCTCAAGGCTTCCCGGATCGAGTCCGGCTTTCTTGACTTCTTCGGCCAAAAGCGTCTTGTTAGGAATCACAAGTACCACCGTATAAGGGCTCTGATTGTTATAGAGCATGGATGTCTCTATGAACTTGGAACCGTCCGCAAGACTGTCTTCATATCCTTCCGGAGAGTACTTCTCGCCGTCCGAAGCGATAAGAAGGCTCTTGAAACGTCCGGTAACATACAGATATTCCGGATCTTCCTTACATATATAGCCCCTGTCGCCCGTATGAAGCCATCCGTCAACAATGGTCTTCGCCGTAGCTTCCGGATTCTTCCAATAGCCGGCCATCACGTTCTCGCCGCGAAACACGATTTCTCCTGTCTCTCCGTTAGGAATTTCCTTGCCGTCTTCGTCGCAAATCTTGATATCCATAGGCTTTACCACACGGCCGGATGAGCCGAATCTGGCATGCCCCATAGAGTTGGAACAAATTACAGGCGTAGCTTCAGAAAGGCCATATCCCTGAAATACCGGCATACCGATAGCACAATAATACCGCTGGAGTTCGATATCCAGAAGGGCGCCTCCGCCAACGAAGAACTTGATTCTTCCTCCGAAACCCTCTCTCACCTTGGAGAACACCAGCTTGTCGATGACCGCATTGATCGGCTTTCTCCACCACATCTTCCAGCAAGGCTTGCCGGCATTGTAATACTCCCGGTTATATGTTTCGGCATTCTTGATACCGAACTCATAGAGTTTCTCCACAAAAGACCCGCTCTTCTTGATGGCATTGTCAAAACTCTTCTTAAAGTTCCTTGACAGCGTAGGCACGGAAAGAAGAACATGCGGACGCACCTCCTTGATGGCCGTAGGTATATTCTTGAGAAGAGACACCGTACTCTTGCCACAAGGGACAGTAGCGATACTTCCTCCACATTTCATCATCACATAAAATCCTGCCACATGGGCAAAACAGTGATCAAGAGGAAGGATTATAAGCATCACATCTCCCCTGTCGATGGAAATCACAGAAAGCGCCTGATCTACATTGGCGGTATAGTTGCGATGTGTAAGAAGTATTCCTTTAGGATCGGCGGTAGTACCGGAAGTGTAGCTGATGTTGGCATAGTCATCCGGTCCCACAGAAGCCATGCGCTCAAGCAGAAGATCCTGATGTTCCTTGAGATATTCCTTTCCGGCCGCCATGATGTCCCCGATGTATATTTCACCGTCCTTAAGCTCAATCGGATCCATCACAATCACCTTCTCCACCTTAGGACACCTGTCAATCACACGGCGGATCTTGTCAATCTGAGTCTGCGAAGCTATGACAAAACGCGCATCGGAGTGGTTGATACGGAAAGTCAGATCGGTGTCAGACTCCAGTTTGAAAGAAAGGGGGACATTCACCGCCCCTGCATACAGAATGCCGAGTTCGCTGAAAATCCAATAGTTGCGACCCTCAGAAATCAAAGCCACCTTATCTCCTTTTTCAAGGCCCATTGACATGAAACCGGCAGCAAGTATATGCGCTTCTTCTCTTGTAGTATTGAAAGAAGTCTCTTTCCAGACTCCGTCCACTTTCTCCCTTAAGAAAGTTTCATTGCCATACTTGGCAGTATATTGCTCGACAAAATCTATTATTGTAGGTCTTTTCTTTTCCATATTCAAATTGCTTTATTTCGTTATCTCGGACTGAGGGAAAAGTCCGTAGAGCTGTGCGTCTATCATGTCGGTAACCTTCTCGAAATCCTCCGGACGATCGCCGAATTTGACATGGTCGGCATCTATCACCAGAAGGTTCCCCTTATATTCGCTTATCCATTTCTCATATTTCTCATTCAGACCGGTAAGATAATCGATGCGAATGCTCTTCTCATAATCGCGACCCCTTTTCTGAATCTGGGAGATCAGGTTCGGAATGGTGGAGCGAAGGTAAATCAAAAGGTCAGGATTGCCCACAAGGGATATCATCAGGTCGAACAGATCCGAGTAATTCTCAAAATCCCTCGTGCTCATAAGGCCCATATCGTGAAGATTCGGGGCGAAAATTCTGGCATCTTCAAAGATAGTCCTGTCCTGCACGACAATGTCGTCAGTCTTGGAGATGTCCACAACATCTTTGAATCTTTTGTTAAGGAAATATATCTGAAGATTGAATGACCACCTTTCCATATCTTCATAGAAATCTGCAAGATATGGATTGAAGTCTACCGATTCGTACTTTGGAATCCACCCATAGTGGGAAACCAGCATCTTGGTGAGCGTAGTCTTGCCGCTCCCTATGTTACCTGCAATCGCTATATGCATAAGTTATGTTGTTATAGTTCGCAAAGTTAGCAATTTTTAGCAATCCTATAAACAGGTTTACCTAAAACAATCCGTACAATTGAGCATCTATCTTATCCGTAATAGACTCGAAATCTTCGGGACGATTCTCAAAATCGAGCATGTCGGCATCTATTATCAGAAGCTTGCCCTTATAACCCTCTATCCATTTTTCATATTTCTCATTCAGTCCCCCAAGATAATCCAAACTCATACTTTGCTCGTAATCACGTCCCCGCTTCTGAATCTGCGACACGAGATGAGAAACGGAAGAACGAAGATAAATCAGCAGATCGGGAAGGCTCACCATAGACATCATAAGAGAGAAAATCTGCATATAGGTATCATAATCCCGCTCGCTCAGATTCCCCATTTCCCGGTTGTTCTCCACGAAAATATGTACTCCCTCAAGAATGGTTCTGTCCTGGATTACGACATCATCGGACTTGGATATCTCCAGCAAATCCTTGAACCTCTGCGCCAGGAAATAAGTCTCAAGATTATATGACCACCGCGGGATATCCCTATAATAGTCTTCAAGATAAGGATTATATGTAACCGACTCATACTTGGGTGTCCATCCATAATGCTCCGCCAGCATTCTGGTAAGAGTTGTCTTCCCGCTTCCGATATTTCCTGCTATACCTATGTGCATTTGTCTATTTTATTTAAAGTGCCGCTTATCCGCTCAGCAGCGATACAAACACACAAAATTAATGAAAAATTCGTACTTTTGGGGAAAGAATACACATGATATGCTCAATATAGACATCTTGACATTCAACCTTTTTGAAGAAAAGACCTACATAGTCAGCCAAAGAAACGGTCATTGCGTAATAGTCGATCCGGGATGCAGCAATGAAGCGGAGAGACAGACTCTAATCAAAGCACTGACAGACAAGTCGTTGACACCAACGGCCGTACTCCTGACCCACGGGCATCTTGACCACGTCTACGGAGCGGCTTTCATACAGAAGACCTATCGCGACATTCCGGTCTATCTGAATCCGGCGGACATCAAAGTCATGGAACTGACCGGAGCAATGGCTCAAAAATTCCATATGGAAGCACCGGAAATCGGCTTTAAGACAACGGACATACATGATACAGATACCCTGTCAGCGGCAGGAATAAGCTTCAACGTAATCGCAACTCCGGGACACACTCCGGGCGGAGTGTGCTACTACATCCGGGACGAGGGCGTCCTGTTCTCCGGAGATACCCTTTTTGCCGGAGCCATCGGACGCACAGATCTCGGATATGGGGAATATGATGACGAGATCCGATCAATAATGGAAAAGATCATACTTCTCGACCCATCGGTAAAGGTGTACCCGGGACACGGTCCTGCCACCACCATTGGAGACGAGCGCACCGGAAACCCGTTTCTGGAGCCTTTCAACGAACCGGAAGAGGAGTTCAATCCCGATGCCGAACCGGTAGTCATACACGGGAACCAATAAAAAAGAGGTCGACTAAAGGTCGGCCTCTTTCTTTTGTGAAGTTCGAAGTTCCGCAGCGGCAGCAGCT
>HF986266.1 GCA_000432655.1 Bacteroides sp. CAG:1060 | reverse complement strand
CACAAGCATCCTCTTGGCTTCATTCCATCGGCCATCCTGAATGACATCCTGATGCAGATTCTGGAGGACAGTGGCCGCCGTCGGATTGAGGAGTATGTGGAAGAGGCGCTGCTGCGGCTACATGAAATCGTCTCGCAGGAGGATGAAGGAAAGAAGTATGGCGAACTATGGCCGGATGAGATCCGGAAGCAGAAGAGGCTCCTCAAGAAGGCACTTGATTTGGCCGCTACGGACATCGAAGACCATTATGCCATCGAATCCATCGGCGGAGGCTGGACGGGACACGAGGCTTTGGCCATAGCCATTTACAGTGCCGCAAAGCACCGGGACTCCTTTGAGGATGCCGTCGTGAGCTGCGTTAACCACTCCGGAGACAGTGATTCCACCGGAGCCATCTGCGGTAACATCATGGGTTGTTTGCTGGGCCGCAATGCCATCCCCGCATATTACACCGAAAAGCTGGAACTTCTGTCCGTCATCGAGGAAATGGCCAACGACCTTTATACTGGTTGCATCATCAGCGAATACGACCACTACGGCTCTCCGGAAAAGGAGCGCTGGGACATGAAGTATTGTGAATTTCACCATTGGACGCCATTGAAATGAGCAAGTACGACTATATGACCTATAACGACCTGCTTGGACACTTCAAGACAGGCCGGGAAGGGGAGGATTGATGTCCGGACCATCCTGGACGAGGCCGCTCCGAAAATCAAGGACTATGCAGCCCTGAGGAGAAACTGGAGCAGCTCGCCGGCAATAATGGTCCCCAAATATTGGACACGGAGTTAAGACAGACAAAAACACTTAAATTTGTTGTCGAATATAGGAAAGACATCACGCAAGAAGTACACGCCTGAGTTCAAGGCCCAAGTGGCGATTGAAGCTCTGAAAGAACAGTCAACCCTGGCGGGGTTGGCCGCAAACTTGTCCGCGGGCTGATGGCGCTTATGGACATCAGGGACATCTATCCGATGTTTTCGTTCTTCCTTTTGCCATAAATCCTTGTAAATTGAAAATTAAACTTTAAATTTGTAAAAACTTTTCAGCCATGATTGCGAGAGAACTTACCTCAAAACTTCAATATCTTGCCACCAAGTTTCCTTTCGTGGCAATAACTGGTGCACGTCAATCCGGGAAATCCACCTTGGCAGAAGCAACCTTCCCGGACTACAGGAAAGTCTCCCTTGAAGACTTGGACATGCGGTCTTGGGCTACTGAAGACCCTAGAGGATTCATTGCGTCCTACCCCGACCATACCATACTTGATGAGGTACAGAGAGTCCCTTCGCTCTTATCCTACTTGCAAACACATACAGACGCTGCCAAGAAAGAGGGAATGTATATCCTGACGGGCTCACAGAACATGACCCTCATGGAGTCTATCGACCAGAGCCTTGCCGGGAGAGTGGCACTTCTTACACTGATGCCATTTTCCCTCCGTGAGCTGCGGTCTGCATCATTGATGAAGGACAACATCAACGAGGCAATATTCACAGGTTGCTTCCCAAGAATCTATGACAAAGGCATAGCTCCGTCCGACTATTATCCGAACTATATCAAGACCTATATTCAGCGGGATGTACGGGAACTTCGTGATATAGGCAACCTCTCAATGTTCAACAAGTTCATAAAGCTGTGTGCCGGAAGGATAGGCCAACTTCTCAATAAGTCTTCTCTGGCAGTGGAGTGCGGTGTCACCGCCCCCACCATTGATACATGGCTTTCCATACTTGAGACAAGCTGCATCATCTATTTCTTGAGACCTGATTACAACAACTTTTCAAAGCGTCTCGTAAAGACTCCCAAGCTGTACTTCTGTGATACCGGGCTCGCATGTTCACTTCTTGAAATCCATGATGCCTCCCAACTGGAGACACATTACATGAGAGGAAATCTTTTTGAGAATATGGTTGTTTCAGAGTTCCTCAAGGGTGCATTCAACGCTGGCGAAGAGCCTGTCCTGTCTTTCTGGAGGGACAATGTCGGGCATGAAGTCGACCTCCTGCAATCCATAGACGGTGTGCAACATGCTTACGAGATTAAATCCGGAGCAACTTTCTCGGCTGATTATTTCAAAGGGCTCAATTATTGGTCTGCGCTTTCAGGTGCATCTTCTGACAGAAAGTCCGTCATCTATGGAGGTGGTCAGACCATGCAACGTTCCGATGGTAAAGTCTCCACGTGGAGAGAACTATAGCGCCTTACAATTTTAAAGTTTATTTTTCAGTTTGTAAACGATTCCAACTTTCACAATTCTGCACGTGCGTGCAAAAGACTAAAAGAAAATCAAGGACTTAAGTTTTATCCTAAATCCTTGACCGAGTGGAGCATAGGAGAATCGAACTCCTGACCTTTTGAATGCCATTCAAACGCTCTACCAACTGAGCTAATACCCCGTTTCGGGTGCAAAGATAGCAAAAATCCTTGCTATGACAAATCATTTTCAAAAAATAGTGCGGTTCACCAATCGAAAATGAGTGCCGTGGACGCAAATAGTGATGACAAAAAAGACGAGACGCATGTGATGCGCCCCGCCTTAAGTGTTTTCACAACGGAATAATCCTTATTGTGAATTGCTTCAGATATGGCAAAAGTAAAACAAAATCACGATTTTACAAAACTTTTTCATATATTTATGCTTGATTAATTTTAAACCACAATAGCATGAAAAGCATCTTGGGACTGGATCTTGGCACTACAAGCATTGGATGGGCTCTTGTGAAAGAATCAGAGAACGATAATGAAAAATCTGAAATCGTAAAACTCGGAGTCAGGCTTGTGCCTCTTACGACCGATGAAAGGACCGATTTCGAAAAAGGTAAAAGTATCACTACAAATGCGGATCGAACCAGCAAGCGAAGTATGCGCCGTAATCTGCAGCGCTATAAGCTTCGCCGAGAAGCTCTTGTAAGTGAGTTGAAGAAGGAACATTGGATAGATGAGGGATATCGTTTTTCAGAGGATGGACCTGGTTCCACATTCAGTACTCTACGGCTCAGAGCTAAGGCTGCTGAAGAGGAGATTTCGCTTCAGGACCTTGCCAAAGTGCTTCTTCAAATCAACAAAAAGCGCGGTTACAAGAGCTCAAGAAAGCTTAATTCAGCTGAAGATGGGCAGGCGATAGACGGGATGTCTGTTGCTAAGGTTCTGTATGATAGGGGATTGACGCCTGGTGAATATGTATATCAGAGGATGCTTGACGGACAGTATGCTATTCCTGAGTTCTACAAATCCGATTTGCAGGCGGAATTCGACAAGATATGGAATCTCCAAAAATCGTATTATCCGGAGCTTACGGCAGAACTATACGATAAGCTGACTGACAAGAACAAGTCCCAAACATGGGCAATTTGTCGGGATGAACTTGGAGTTCAGGGATTTAAGAGCAGTTTCACTGGAAAAGAACGCCTTAAGGAGGCATATTTCAATCGGCAACAGGCCTCCAAGCAGAAGGTTGATCTCGAAGTGCTTACCTGCGTCCTTCAGGATATCAATGGGCAGAAAGCATCTCTTAGCGGACTGCTCAGCGCCATAAGCGATCGTAGTAAAGAATTGTACTTCAACCGGATGACTGTTGGTCAGATGCTTGTCCGGCAGATTCAGGAAGATCCGAACCGAAGCCTTCGGAATACTGTATTCTATCGTCAGGATTACATCGACGAGTTCGAGAAAATATGGTCCGTACAGTCCCGTTTCCATCCGGAACTCACTCAGGAGCGAAAGAAAAAGCTGAAAGATATTATAATTTTCTATCAGCGCCCGTTGAAGAGCCAGAAAGGACTTATCAGTCTCTGCGAGTTTGAGTCGAGAGAGGTGGACATAAGTGTGGATGGTGTCATAAAGAAGAAAAAGATAGGTCCTCGCGTATGTCCGAGATCGTCTCCGCTGTTTCAAGAATTCAAGGTGTATCAGACCGTGAACAATATTCTTGTAAATGGCGAGCCTTTGGATGACAATGACCGCGAGAAACTTGTCGGCGAGCTTGCGTTTAGGGAGAAAATGAAGGGGCAGGATGTGTTGAAACTGCTTTACAAAACTTCCAAAGGAATGAGAATCAATTTTGAGGAAGTGGAAGGTAATCGCACTATGGCAACTATCCTTAAGGCCTGTGAAAAAATTGTCGAAGGTCTTGGATATGATACCAGGGACTTATCGAAAATTACTGCATCCGAAAAAGTCTCGAGAATTGAGGAGATTTTTGCCAAGGAAGGGTTTAAGTCGGATTTCCTGCATTTTGATTCGTCGCTTCCGTCACCTGAATTTGAGAGTCAGGCTTCATATTCTTTATGGCATCTCCTGTATTCGTACGAGAATGATAAGTCTGTAAGTGGTAATGAATCTTTGGTAGAGAAGATAAAGAAATTATGTTCGATGGACGAGGCGTCAGCCAAAATTCTGTCCGGATGTACGTTCCTGTCTGATTATGGAAGCTTGAGTGCCAGGGCGATGAGGAAGATTCTTCCGTATATGAAAGACGGCCTGGAGTATAGCGCAGCCTGTGCAATGGCCGGATATCGTCATTCAAAGAGGTCTCTGACCAAAGAGGAACTCGACAGCCGGGTATATGTGGATCGTCTGGAACTGCTGCCGAAGAACAGCCTGCGCAATCCTGTGGTGGAAAAGATTCTCAACCAGATGATTAATGTGGTGAATTCCGTTGTCGATACATACGGCAAGCCGGATGAGATAAGGATTGAAATGGCTCGTGAATTGAAAAAGAGCGCGAGCGAAAGGGAAAAGGCGCAAAAAGATATCGCCGCCGCCAGCAAGGTCAATGAGTCTATAGTGGCGACGCTGAAGGGTAGTCCATTCTTTATTGACAGCCCGAGCCGGAACGATATCATCAGGTATCGTCTATGGGAGGAATTGAAGCCGAATGGTTATAAAACCTTATACAGTGGAACTTATATTCCGAAGGAGAGACTGTTTTCAAAGGACTTTGATATTGAACATATTATTCCTCAGGCCCTTCTTTTTGATGATTCGTTTGCCAACAAGACCATTGAATCCCGTCAGTGCAATATTGAGAAAAGCAATAGGACAGCTATGGATTATGTAAAATCCAAGTATGATTCATTTGGGGTGCAAGCCTATATAGACAGGGTGAAAGGATTGACGGGTGTGTCCAAAACCAAGATTACGCGGCTCCTTATGGAGTCCAAGGACATCCCTGAAGATTTTATCAACAGGGAACTTCGCGACAGTCAGTATATTGCCAGAAAGGCCCGGGAAATTCTTGAGTCCATGGTTAAGTTCGTGGTTCCGACAACCGGCTCTGTGACGGCAAGACTTCGCGAAGACTGGCAGTTGGTGAATGTGATGCGGGAATTGAACTGGGATAAATATGAGAAGCTCGGTCTTACGTCGTTCAGAGAGGACCGTGACGGCCGGGAGATTCCGGTAATTGAGGATTGGACCAAGAGAAATGATCATAGGCACCATGCAATGGATGCCCTTACGATTGCTTTTACCCGTCGGCAGTTTATACAGTATCTGAATCACCTTAACGCCAAAATAGATACTGTAGATAAGACAGATATCGACCTGCGGGACTATAATCTTGAAGATATCAGTTTCGATGGACTCAGAGATGGGGATAAATTCGGAATAGTGAAGGCGTTGCAGAAGAAGTATCTGTATAAGGACGACAAACAGAAGTATCGTTTTGTCCCGCCGATGCCGCTGGATGAGTTCCGGATAGAGGCCAAGCGGCAGATAGAAGATGTATTGGTGTCCTTCAAGGCTAAGAATAAAGTTTGTACCAAGAATGTCAATACTACCAAGGTTCGAGGTGGTCAGCAGAGGAAAATTCAGTTAACCCCAAGGGGACCGTTGCATGAAGATACAATATATGGAAAGCGTCTTCAATATGTCACAAAGGAGGAAAAGGTAGGTGGGTCTTTTGATGAAGCGAAGATAGCTTCCGTATGCAAGAAGTCTTATAGAGAGGCTCTTATGCGTAGGCTTATGGAGTGCGGCGGTGATCCAAAGAAGGCGTTTACCGGGAAAAACTCTCTTGAGAAGAACCCCGTATGGGTGGATGAGTTCCACTCCGGGGAAGTTCCTCTTAGGGTGCGCACGGTGAGTATGGCTTCTGTCTATACTGTCCGCAAGTCTGTGGGCCAAAGTTTGAATATTGAAAAGGTTCTGGATAAGCATATCAAGGAAATCCTTCGGGCGCGTCTTGAAGAATATGGCGGAAATGCGTCCAAGGCTTTCTCCAATCTTGATGAGAATCCGATATGGCTGAATAAGGAGAAGGGGATTGCTGTCAAGCGGGTGACAATTGACAGTGGTAAGAATCCGATTCCTTTAAGGAGCAAGCTGGATAAGGACGGACAGATAATTTATGGGGAGGGACAGAATCCGCAGGAGTCTGATTTTGTGGTTCCTGGCGGAAACCATCATGCTGCCATATATCGCACACCTTCCGGAAAGCTCCAGGATGTGGTGGTATCATTCTATGAAGCAGTCAGCCGAAAGAACCTCGGCCTGGAAGTGATTGACCGGAATTTCAAAAAAGACGAAGGGTGGGAATTCCTCTTTACGCTTAAGCAGAACGAGTATTTTGTGTTCCCTAACCCTGCCACAGGGTTCAGCCCGGAAGATTATGATCTGACGGACCCCGCCAACAATGCGATTATAAGTCCGAATTTGTATAGAGTGCAAACTGTTTCTGTTGGAGATTATCGTTTCAGACATCATTTGGAAACAACTGTCGAAGACAATGAAAAATTAAGGGACATAGCCTGGAAGCGTATCGGACCTTCCGGTCTTGTAGGAGCGGTCAAGGTTCGCATAGACAATTTGGGACGCATCTTGGCAGTTGGTGAATATGATTAAACGTACATTATACTTCGGCAATCCGGCATATTTGTCGCTAAAACTCCGACAATTGGTGGTAAGCAAGCCCGGGGCGGACGACTCCAAGGCGGAAGTTGTCAAGACAATACCGATTGAGGACATTGCAACTATTGTCTTGGATTGTAAGCAGATAACCATCACGCAGGCCCTTCTTGAGGAGCTTTTGGATGCCAATTGTTCTGTGATAACATGCGATTCGACACACATGCCGACAGGATTGATGCTGCCGCTGAGCGGACATACGCAGCAAAGCGAGCGGTTTCGGGCCCAGATTGATGCATCTCTTCCTCTTAGAAAGCAGATTTGGCAGCAGACCGTACAGTCGAAAATAGCCAATCAGGCTGCGGTTTTGGAGTTTGCCACGGGGCAGAAGCATCCGAATATGCTCCAGTGGGCGAGCAGTGTGCGCAGTGGTGACCCTGACAATCTGGAAGCAAGGGCTGCGGCGTATTATTGGAAAACTCTTTTCTGTGGGAGTGTGGACGGGTTTATCCGTGGACGACATGAGGATACACCGAATGATTTGTTGAATTATGGATACGCCCTGGTCAGAGCTACCGTTGCGCGAGCTCTGGTGAGCAGCGGACTGTTGCCTACACTGGGAGTGCATCACCATAACAAGTATAATGCTTATTGTCTTGCTGACGATATTATGGAACCATACCGCCCGTTCGTTGACAAATTGGTTTATCAGATTGTCAAGGAGAATGATTTGTGGATTCTTGACACAGGGATGAAAACGAGATTGCTGTCAATACCGATGATGGATGTGCAGATCAATGGGGTGACGAGTCCTCTGATGATTGCCGCAACTACGACTACGGCTTCTCTTGCCAAGTGTTTCAACGGAGAGTCCCGGCAGGTTTTGTATCCGGTAATGTCTTGCAAATGAAAGAGCCGGAGCGCATAAGTCAATACAGAGTCATGTGGGTAATGGTATTCTTTGATCTTCCTACCAACACTAAAAAAGAGGTCAAAGCCGCTGCTGAATTCCGTAAACAACTTTTGAGTGACGGGTTTATAATGTTCCAGTTCTCTGTATATCTCCGACATTGCGCAAGTGCCGAGAATGCCGATGTACATATCCGCAGGGCAAAGTCGTTTCTTCCTCCTAAAGGAAAGGTGGGCATCCTGAGAATAACGGATAAGCAATTCGGGGCCATGGAACTTTTTAACTCACAAAAATCCGAGTCCTTACCGGAGGAAGGGGTGCAGTTGGAATTGTTTTAGAATTATACATAAAGGTTATATGACATCATGCGGAGTTTGTGTTCAATTCGCAGGATATCCGCTTTACCGAGGGAAAAGACGGGGCGATTTACGCATTCTGTATGAATGTTCCGGAGTCTGGCGGGACGGCCTCTATTCATAATCTCGGGGAATCCTCTGGCTTGTCTGTTAAGAGGGTTTCGTTGCTAGGATATCCGGGAGATTTGCAGTGGAGTCAGACTGCATCGTCTCTGAGTATTACCTATCCGTCCCAATCGGCAGATCTGTCGACATCTGTAGTATTTAGGATTGAGACGAAGTAAGTATATGTGGCACGGCATCTGTATGGGTGTGTGACTTTGTGCAAAAGTGCGTCTAAAAGTAAAAAAGTTCGGAGAAAATCCGAACTTTTTTACTTTGGAATAATCCCCATAAGTGCTTGGCTATCTTTGTCTTGCGCGAACTCTGTTGTGTTCGAAGAACAAAGATAAAAAATCTG
>HF986265.1 GCA_000432655.1 Bacteroides sp. CAG:1060 | reverse complement strand
ATGCCGACTGCATCAGGAAGCTTTCCACCATACTGATTGATCATATCCACATACTCCTGAGGAACTGAAGATGATCCGTGAAGAACGATTGGGAATCCAGGAAGCTTCTTCTCGATTGCCTTGAGCACGTCGAAAGCAAGTGGAGGTGGAACAAGACGGCCGGTCTTAGGGTCGCGGGTGCACTGCTCAGGCTTGAACTTGTAAGCACCGTGTGAAGTACCGATAGAGATTGCAAGAGAGTCGCAACCTGTCTTCTTGACAAAATCGATAACCTCCTCAGGCTTGGTATAGTGAGACTCCTCTGAAGCAACCTCTTCCTCAACTCCGGCGAGTACTCCGAGCTCTGCCTCTACAGTTACGTCATATTTGTGAGCATATTTCACAACCTTCTTTGTAAGAGCCACATTCTCTTCATAAGGAAGCGAAGAACCGTCGATCATCACAGAAGAGAAACCGAAGTCAACGCAGCTCTTGCAAAGCTCGTAGCTGTCACCATGGTCAAGGTGAAGTACAATCTGAGGCTTCTTCCAGCCAAGCTCCTTTGCATACTCTACAGCACCCTGGGCCATGTAGCGGAGAAGTGTCTGGTTGGCGTAGTTGCGGGCACCCTTGGACACCTGGAGGATAACAGGAGACTTTGTCTCTGCTGCTGCCTGAATGATGGCCTGGAGCTGCTCCATATTGTTAAAGTTGAATGCAGGAATGGCGTAACCACCCTTAACTGCCTTGGCGAACATCTCGCGAGTATTCACAAGGCCAAGTTCTTTAAAAGAAACCTTCATAACAAAATAAAAATTTATATTAAATTCTATTCTTTCAAAAATCAGGCAAATTTAACTATTTTTGCACAAATAATCACAATAATGAACGGTAAAGTTATCATATTTTCAGCTCCTTCCGGGGCGGGCAAAAGCACGGTGGTGGGTCACTTGCTCAAGCTTCATCCCGAATTCGAATTTTCCATATCGGCCACATCGAGAAAGCCAAGAGGTACGGAAAAGGACGGAGTGGAATATTATTTCATATCGGCAGAACGCTTCCGTGAGCTTTTGGCGCAAGACGCTTTCGTGGAGCACGAAGAAGTATATCACGACAGATTCTACGGCACGCTCAAGAGCGAAGTGGAGCGTATATGGAGCAAGAATCATGTCATTGTTTTCGACGTGGACGTCAAGGGAGGAGTGAACCTGAAAAAATATTTCGGGGACTCGGCCCTGTCGGTACTTATAGTACCGCCAAGCATGGAGACATTGGAAGCGAGACTCCGGGGCCGCGGCACCGATAGCGAGGAGGCCATCTCCGAGCGTCTTGCCAAGGCCGGCGAGGAATTGTCCTTCGCCAAAGGGAAATTCGACAGCGAGATTGTCAACGACAGACTGGAAGACACCTTCAGAGAAGCCGAATCAATCGTGGACAGATTTCTGTCAAAATAGTTTTGACATGAGAATTGCCGTATATCCCGGATCATTCGATCCTCTGCACATAGGGCACAAGGCCATAATGGAGTACTTGACGTCGGAGCACCAGTTCGACTGGGTGTATCTGGTAATTTCACCACAGAACCCCTTTAAGGGGGCCGACAAGGCGCTCAATGCCCAGGAACGCTACGAGGCTGCAATAGCGGCAGTACGCAGACATCCGGACCTGCATGTATGGGTGGACAACATTGAACTCGACATGCCTGCACCGCACTACACCATAAGGACCCTGGACGCGCTCAAAAAACGGGAGCCGGGCAATGAATTCACCTTGGTCATGGGAGCCGACAACCTCGACAGCATACGCCATTGGCGCAATGCCCCGAGGATTCTCAACGAATACGGTGTCATCGTTTATCCCCGTAAAGGTTATGACCTTCCGTTCATCAGACAGACGCTTCTTGAAGAGAGCCGTCACTTCCCGGTACCGGAGACGCTCGACTCATCACTCTCCCATACAATGCCGGGGACTGTAAGCCTGGAAGAACTTGACAGAATGTACAACATCTCCATAATAGATGCGCCCATAATAGACATTTCATCCACGGAAATCAGAGAAAAGCAGGCGGCAGGCCTCGATATGTCGGAATATCTGATGTGACCGTCATCGCTGACAACACTTGTATTTGCACCTGATTCCTATTTGGAGTATCTTTGCAATATCGGTAAACAAGAAGAAATGACAGAATTAGGTAATAACTCAAGATTTGCCGTCATAGGATACGGCAGTTGGGCCACCACCATCGTAGGCAAGCTTACTCAAAACGGAAGGCATGTGAACTGGCATGTCCGCAATCCCGAAGTGATAGAAGGAGTGCTTACTGACGGATACAATCCCAAATATGTAAGCGATATGGAGCTTGAGCGCTCGCTTCTGTTCATATCCCAGGACATCAATGAGATAGTGGCAGCCAGCGACATTGTCATTCTCTGCGTACCGTCAGCGTACCTCAAGAAGACAATGGAGGATTTGAATCCGGCTCTGCTTAAGGGAAAATTCGTCATTTCCGCCGTCAAGGGCATTATCCCGGATGACTATACCACCGTACTTGAATTTGTACACGACAAATTCGGACTCCCGTTCAAGAATCTGGGGCTCATCTCGGGGCCGAGCCACGCGGAGGAGGTATCCAGAGGGAAACTCTCATATCTCACCATTGCCTGCAATACTATTGAGGATGCAGAAGTCATAGCATTGGCGATAAGAAGCGACACGCTGCGAATAAGCACATCCACAGATATCTACGGCATTGAATACGCAGCGATAATGAAGAACATCTACGCCATCGCCAGCGGTATGTCCGTAGGACTGGGCTACGGAGACAACTTCCTCGCCGTCCTGGTTTCCAAGTCTGCGTCAGAACTGCGCCATTTTCTTGACAGCAGCTACCCATACGAGAGGAACACCAGCGAGATTGCTTATCTCGGGGATCTTCTTGTCACCTGCTACTCTCCATTCAGCCGCAACCGCCAATTCGGCACTCTCATCGGCCGGGGATGCGACGTCAAGAGCGCCCTCAACGAAATGACCATGGTAGCTGAAGGGTATTTCGCCGTAAAAGGAATACATCATATCTGTGCATCAAGAGGCATAAGCCTCCCCATCGTAGAGACCGTTTACCGAATACTCTACGAAGGAGAAAAAGCAAGAAAGGCCATTAAATTCCTTTCAAAAGAACTTTAATACAATCCCCGTCAGAAACTGAGTCTGTAACTGAGACTTGGGAGTATTGGAAGCATGGCCACCATCTTCCAGCCACTGCTGTGTGTATCGTAATACATCATAAATGGATTGAAGCGATTCAGCACATTACAGATTCCAAGATTAATATCGTGTTCTACCCGGGAAGTACGAAACGACATGGAATACCCCACATCCAACCTGATAATATCGGGCATTTTGTAATTATTTACTCCCGCAAAGAATTGCGCCGTTTTCAGTCCGTCTTTGGTATGCACCATGTACTCTTGTGCAGCAGCATTCTCCCAGTTTCCGCTCTGGTATATAAAAGTCAAATTGATTCCTTTCCATTGGAACGTGGCATTCAGAACGTGAGTCCTGTCAAACTTAGCATGGAAAGGAGCGCCGTCATTGATGGACATGAAACCATATCTGTTGGTTTTCGACCACGTATATGACGCCCTTGCATAGAAATCATGATTGGTGTATTCATATAGAAACTCCGCACCGTAGGATCTTCCTTTGCCGGTATCAAGACCTACCTCCCAGTCATCCGCTATTTCTCCGAATAAGTTCTGGGCATGCTTATTATATACAAGATTCTGCATTTGCTTATAGAAAGCACCCGCCGATGCCACATGATGGCTATTCTTGAATGTCAGAGTAAGCGAACTTTGATCCACTTTTTCCGGCGCAATAAACTCCAGAGAAGGTACTATCATATCCAACGACCACCCGACAGGAAGACCTTCCAGAGTATGATAGAACTGCACCAAATGATCTTGATTGAATTCAATGTTCAATTCCGGAGTGATATTGAACTTGATCCCGGCACTATACTCCGGCTCAAAACTGTTGTACGAACTTGAGAAATGTCTGTAGAAATCACCCCTCACGACAGCTTTCAACTCCAGATATCGTGACCAGTTATAGTTGCCCTGGAAATATGCAGAGCCAAGCAATATCGGAGTCGTCCCGACTTCACTGAAACTGCCGGATTTAAACCATGCAACTCGAGCCTTGACCCCCCAAACAAAATCAAAATGCCTGGCAGCAACATAATGCATATCCGTCGAAAGGGAGAGTTCTTGCAATCCAGAATTAAGATTCAAAGTTTTCTTTGTGAAATCAGAAGATATGGGCACCATGTTCTGAAGCGTGCTGAAACTCGTATAAGCCAGGTCCACATCTGTATAGACCTTGCCGGCCGTATTTGAAAAAGCAAGGGAACCAGCCATATTGCTCCACCCCATATTATTCTTCGACCCGGTCATATTGAAAACATACGAATCCCGACTACACAAGAAGGTAGCCGAAAGAGCATTCTTTGCATTAAACACATATCCTGTCTTGGCGAACACATCCCACACTTTCGCGTCAAATGTCTTAAATGCACTAAACTGTCTTGACAAGCTCTTCATTGCATCAAACTCGTAGGCCAACGGAGATACTCTGCCATTGACAATAAAATACATCTTGTCCCCCAGTTTTGCCTCCATGCCTGCACCTGCCAGGAAATTATTGATATTCACAGTGGTTTTTATCTTTTGCTCCACTGATGTTTTCGTCTTAATCCGCAGATGAGAGGCCGTAAAATTAGTCTCCGATCCCGTAAAGCCCGATCTGACCAAAGATACCTCATCAATAACATCTGACGGCAAAACAGTCGTCAGTCCAAGGATATGGGAAAACCCATATATAGGTATTCCGTCAACAGTGCAGAGATTTGCTCCGGCATTACTGCCTCGCACATACATTGCAGAGCCGCCATCTGCACCCGTAGTAACACCCGGCATCTGCTGAGCCCATTTGATTGGATCCCCTTCCCCCAAAGGAGCTACAACACCACGTATTTCCTTAAGTCCGGTCACCATCTCTCCTGTCTTCCGGACAACGGTGCGACGGTCAATCTTATACGCGGCAGGTAACGTATCAACCTTATCGACAACTTCCTGAGCTGGCAGCTCAAAAGAAACCGACACAACCATCAAGGCTGTTATAAACAACACTTTTTTCATAGTCATTTGAATTTCACATAGCAAAAATCGCGCATGTGTGTCATTTCTGATGATTCCGACTTTTCCATCGGAGACAGCAACAATGCCCAAGGAAGAGTTTCTTTGTATTCCGCGCCAAAAAAGCCGATTCCGCCTTTAACATTGGTCAATATGTTGTCTCGTACGAAAACATGGGTAAAATCCTTTTTGTCCGGTATAGAAGTCAGGTTCTCCACATCTTTAAAATACGAATACATATCTTTGCTTCTGTACGTACATGTCAGCCGGCATCTATCAGGCTGCACATAAGGAGGGAGGACATCTTTCAAATATGCGGAAATTAAAAAATACTTGTCCTGTAACTTAACGTTGTTCCTGAACGCAATACTGTCCTTACAAACCTTGGCGCCAATTAGCGTAGGATAATAATAAGAAGTATAGTGGTCTCCTTCTTCTGACGGAAAAGCAGCGTAGTCAAGATAGGTATGCTCATCTCCTGGGTCAAGAGACTTTACTATAGGGAGCTCAACGCCCTCGCCATAATTGACATTCATGACATTATTGCCGATCAAAAAAGGCAAGTCAGTGACCAAATCCATGGGTATAACCTTATAATCATAATTCAGCATCCCCTGAAAAACATCCAAAGTAAAGAACACATCTTCACCCGTCTCCTGTTCTTCTATGGAATAGCAGTATCCATTAGTTCCCAGATAACGTTCCGGAAGATCCGGAGGATTCTGAGATTTATCAGGGACAAAATGAACACAATAACCCACAAAATTACTTTGATGACCGTGAAATAGTCTTTCCACGAACCCGACATTCTGTATAAGATGCGCCTTAATGAAGTTAGTCGGCATTTTACACTCTGCCCAAACGGATTCGTCACTCCGAGTCTTTATATCCAATCTGTATTCATGTCCGGCTTCCGGAGTGTAATCAAG
Organism: Bacteroides sp. CAG:1060; assembly: GCA_000432655.1. GTDB lineage: Bacteria > Bacteroidota > Bacteroidia > Bacteroidales > UBA932 > Cryptobacteroides. The sequence goes on along the minus strand of HF986265.1, from coordinate 535 downwards.
GAACCATGTATCTCCACCCTGATATTCAAAATTCCCAACAACTTCTCCCTTGGTCTTATCGGTAAGGGATACAAGTGCCGTTGATATGTCCTTAAAATCAGTTTGATTCTTTTGTTTCGTATAAGACAGATACAGGACCTGCTCCGCCCTGGTATTGGTCAAGCAGCATTCCACAACTACCGTAGGCGGATCATCATTGATAAGATCCACCTCTTTTACACAAGATATCATGAAAAACACCAACAGACACAACTGCAATATATATAAATGCCGTTTCATTACTGCCTCACATTTGAAATTACAATTAAATATCCGTATGCAGTATTCACATTGCCGTAGTATTCATCCTCGCGAGGCATTTCTGATGTACAGGCATTCACTATGCCGGCAAGCATCAATAAGGAAAGTAAGAGTTTTTTCATAATGATATAATTATTGAGTTATTTGGTGTCTTTATGGAAAGATTTCTTGCATCGTACCGCCAGTCTCCTGACGATACGATGCAGAAATCAAAAAATGCAGTTAGGTTAATGCA
>HF986264.1 GCA_000432655.1 Bacteroides sp. CAG:1060 | reverse complement strand
GCACGGGATTCCCCGTGCCGCTTTTAAAACTATCAGTGCAGGAGATGGCGGCCAATACGAGCACCGCCAATGATATCACTGCTCCTTTTCTCATATTATGCTTATCTGCTCTTCAGGCTTGCCGGACTTGAGGAAGCCGAAGCGCCATTGCCTCCCAAAATCTCGACATGTCCGCTGTACTTGGCCGTGATCTTGTGTTTGCGAGAGTCCACAAGCATATAAGAGATCGTGTACTCTCCTTCACCAGTCTTCTCAATATCCAGATATGACTCCTGCACCGGCTGGCCAAGGATGGCCTGATCGTAGTCGCTGATCTCTGGATTCCAGCGCTTGCAGTTCATGCCGTAGTATGCAGGCTTAAGGTAGTATCCGCGCTCCGCAGTACCGCGCACTGCCTTTCCCGGCTCGGAAGCTATAGTGTACCTGCCCTCAGGGATGGTGTCGCGTGCCGCGAAAAATGTCGCGAAGACATCATAACCGGCAGTTGACTGATCTCCTCCCCAGAGCTCAAGACCCCAGACTGGAGTACCATAGTCCTTGGTGCCACCATACTTAAAATATGCCGTACTCACCATGCCGAGGTCATAGTCATCATCGAGGAAGTCCTCATCGAAGTAATAAACGCCCCAGTCGCGCCAGTTGTTCTCGAACTTAAGTTTGCCGGAATACTCGAATGTGAAAGTGCCGCTGTCCACGGGCACCTGATATTCATCACCCCAATCAGGATCGACTTCCGTGGTCGTGACGAAGCAGTCAAGGGAGCCCTTGATGGTGTAGGTGCCTCCCACATAGGCTACTTCCAGAGTGCCGCCGTTTTCCTTGACATAATTGACCGTCTCAGAAACAATCTGACCGTCCTTCTTGATGTAGAAGCGGGTGCCCTCAAGAGCATATTCATTGTTCGTAGCTATAGTCCCGACCGCCGTATAGTCGTTCAAATATGGCGGTATCGCCTTATAACTGCGGGCAGGCAGAATGATGTTTTTGTAGTCCGGCTTCTCCTCGTAGAAGATTACCGTGGCCCCGATCTCAGTCTGCTCATCGATGGACTTGCTGAACTCCACCTTATAGGCATTGTTGTAGTCACCGCCCTCATAGCTGGCCTTGGCTGTGTCGAATACATAGTCGGTGCTGAATGAGACTCTCTTCTCCGGGCTCTTCGGACCCTCGCCCAGGCTGTTTTCTCCAGCCACGGTATAAGTTCCGCCGGCTATGACAGACAGGGTGCGCTCCTCGGTATTCTGCACCTCCTTGCCGTCGCGGTACCATTTATATGTATGCGCGTGCGGAATCTCCGCCACGGAGAGCACTATGGTCTCGCCTGCGGCACCCTGCTCCTTGCCTTCTATTGCACCTGCCGCTTCCGGGACTTTAAGTACATAAGGAGCCTGTGAGATTGTGACTTCGCTGGTCAACCCGCCTCCGAGCAGCGTTACGGTCGCCTTGCGCGCCTCTTCCACTTTATTTGCGCTTACCGTCACCACCAGGGTGGCGTTGCCGCTCCCCTGTTCCGGCTGCACCAGTACCCAGTCAGCAGAAGAAGCAGTTGTCCAGTCAGTATTGGACTCGACTGACATGACCACTTCCTTCCCTTCCGCAGCGATTTCCTCTGACTCGTAGGTCAGATTCAATATGACCTCGTCTTTCTTACATGCCGAAAGACCGATAAAGATAGCCGTCAAGGCTACGAACCGATAGATGATTTTTTTCATACAGTAATACACTTGAATTTTTACCAAATATAATCCCCCTCTTTCCCAAATGCAAGGGGTCCGTTTTCTCATTATGGCAAATTGTCAAAATGAGAAAAATTGCAGTGTATTCAGTTGGAGAACTGTTTGCGATATTGGGACGGCGATGTGCCTTTGATCGCCTGGAACAGACGGTAGAAAGTGGAAATGGACGTGAAGCCCAAGCCTGAGGCCACAGCCTTGATAGGCGTGTCGACAGACGGGTCTGAGAGGATGGCCGCCGCCTCCTCGATCCGGTAAGAATTCACATAGTGGACAAAGGAAAGTCCGGTATAGCGCTGTATCACCTCCGTCAGATAGGTCCGGTTTGTCTGGAGGCGTTCCGCCACGCCCTCCCTGGTGAGTCCGGGATCGCGATATAGTTTCTGCTCCTGCATCAAACGCTGGAGGCGCTCAAAAAGATCCCGCATCTTGTCTTCCTGGGAGTTCGTCTCCCCGACAGCACGTCCGTGCTTGTGCTTCTGCTGCCTGTCATCCAACTGCCCTTGGAAGCGTTTGAGCATCTGGATGTTCCTCTTGTTCTTCCTATAGTACAAAACTCCCCCGAGGACAAGAAAAGCCAGGATAAACACAGTGCAGATCAATATAGCCGTGAATTTATGCTTCCAGCGCAACTCCTCCATCTCATGCTCCCTCAGGCCGTTCTCATAGCGCTCCCTCTCATATTTCATCTTCATATCGCTCACCTCCCGCTCCTTTTTCATGCTGAAAAGGCTGTCGGCCTCCTCATGATAGTGCTTGTAGCAGTCCAGCGCCTGACGGTAATTGCCGGACCTCTCATAAAGCTCGGCAAGGCTGCGATATACGAGATAAGATTTGGACGGACGATTGGCGTGCTGCGAGATGAGGAGAGCGCGTTGCAACAAGGTGACGGCAGAGTCAACTTTTCCGGTCCTGCCAAGATAAGAGGCATAACCCACATGAGCGTCTATATCCGAAAAACGTTCGGAATCCTCACCTTCCAAGAGAGCCTTGCGATAATACATCACCGCATGCTCTCCATCTCCCTTGGCGGACAGAATGTCTCCATACAGGGCGTAAACTCCCCGCTGGTCTCCGTAATAGTCCACCTGGTCCAGGACTTTGTCTATATAGTGTCCGGCACTGTCGCACTGCCCCATCATCTCATACATATATGCGGAGAGCACAGCCCCGAGATAGCGGGCAAACGGATGATTGTTCTCCTCGCCGAAGCGATATACATCCAGCGCATACGGCAGACCTGACTCGTCTCGCCGCATATAATAGGCCAGGGCAAGATTGCTTTCCAGCGGGAAGAGACGGCTCTTGTCGTCACATTTCATGGCATAGTCCATACCCTCTGTCAAAGTGCCGAT